>NZ_JBQIAV010000004.1:0-316281 GCF_054957775.1 Rhodoglobus galactosidasius
CATCGTGTGGTGTCCTTCGTGTGAGTAGCTTTAGTCGGTTCTCACTGACCATCACACGGTGGCTCCTCACGTCGCCGTAGCGACGCTCAGCAGCCGGAAATTACACCACTCCCAGGGACGTGACCCACAGACGTCAGTCCTAGTTCCCATACAAGGCCAAGCTTTCTCCCAGAAGACGTCAAGCTCGCGTGCCGTCGCGCTTTCCCCGTGACGACCGAAAAGTCGAAAACGTTGGGTAGTTTTTGTGGGTCTTGCGGTTCTACGGTGAAACCATGAGGCGCACACTATTCATCACCACAGCACTTGCCCTATCAGCCCTGACTCTCTCCGGATGCTCGGCGGGGGTCAGCGAGATAGCTCCAGGCGACACGCAAGAGTATCTAGTCGAGGGGTCAACGGACGGACGAGTCGGCACGGCCGAAAGTTTGGCAGAAGGCGGAATCGCGTACGACGCAACTATTGCCGATCCCAGTCGCGACGTCATCACTACCGGCTACATGACGGTGACGGTGAAGAGCCCAGATGAGGCGAGCACTGACGCGATTCGCATTACCGAGTCGGTCGGCGGCCGCGTAGACGGTCGAAGCGAATACGCGCCGCGTGACGGTGATCGCGGCAGTGCGACGCTAACGCTGCGCATCCCCGCATCCGAACTGACCGTAACCCTCGACAAGTTCAAGGAACTCGGCACGCTGCAAGAAGTCTCGACCAATTCGAATGACGTGACCATGGAATCTCGTGATCTTGAAGCCCGAATCACCGCGCTCGATGCCTCAGTTGATCGCCTGTTGGCATTGCTCACCAAGGCCGAAAACACCGAAACGCTCATTCAGCTGGAGACCGCAATCTCGGGTCGCCAAGGCGAACTCGAAAGCCTGAAGTCGCAAAAACGCTACTTCGATGATCAGGTTGCAATGTCGACGCTCACCTTGAGTCTCGTTTCGGTGGCCGATGCCCCCAGCATCGAGCCTGACGACTTCTTCGCTGGCATCGTTACCGGTTGGAACAGTTTTGTCGCATTCTTCGCTGGCCTACTCGTCGCGCTCGGAGTGCTCACGCCGTGGCTGGTCTTTGGCGCAATCATCGCCGGTATCATCGTGCTGATCGTGCGCTCGAAGCGCCGCTCGCGTCGCAATGCCGCTGCAACGTCGTCACCCGCCACGGACGTATCGAGCACCAACGCGTCGAGCATCGAGAGCATCGACTAGACGCCTTCGGCCAGCAACTCCCGCACCCGCGGGATTACCTGGGTTCCGTACAACTCAATACTGCGCATCATCCGCTCATGAGGCAGGGTGCCCGCGCTGTACTTCATGTCGAATCGCTGGATGCCGAGTGCAGAAATGGTCTTAGCTATCTTCTGGGCTACGGTTTCCGGCGATCCGGCGTACATAGAACCGTGCTGCACTTCACCCACAAATTCTTCCTCAGTGGATGCCGGCCACCCACGCTCGCGACCGATACGGTCACGCATTACCCGGTAGTGCGGCCAGAGTTCCTCAACGACGACGACGTCCGAGTCGGTGATGTAGCCGGGCGAGTGCACAGCGATTGGCAAGTCGGGCTGACCGAGTTCGGCGAGCGCGCGATGGAAGAGTTCGGCATAGGGAGCAAAGCGTTCGGGCTGGCCACCGATGATGGCAAGCACTAACGGCATCCCGTAGCGAGCAGCGCGCACCACAGATTCGGGGCTTCCACCAACACCAATCCAGGTGTTGAGTTTTCCCGATTCGGTGCGCGGAAACACCTCTTGCTCGGTCAAGCTCGCACGAAGGGTGCCGTTCCAGGTGACCGGCTCCTCCTTAATGAGTTCGGAGAAGAGGTCGAGCTTCTCAGAGAACAATGTCTCGTAGTCGCCCAGGTCGTAGCCAAACAGCGGGAACGATTCGGTGAACGAGCCGCGGCCGAGAATGATTTCCGCACGGCCATTCGAGAGTGCGTCGACGGTGGCGAATCGTTCGTAGACGCGCACTGGGTCGTCTGAGCTCAGTACAGTGACGGCTGAACCCAGCTTGATGTTTGTGGTCGCTATCGCAAGCGCTCCGAGAACCGTCTCGGGTGCGGTGATAGCGAAGTCATCGCGGTGATGCTCTCCGACACCGAAGAAGTCGATGCCCAGCTTGTCGGCCAGAACACCCTCAGCAACAACATTGCGGATGACCTCTGCCTGACTCAGCGGCGTGCCACTCTCGTCTACCGTGACATCGCCAAATGTGCCGAGTCCAAACTGAACCTGCTGATTCACGAGCTCCCTTTCGCTGTGACGCCGTGCGCGTCCCTAGCCAAAACCGTAACCGTGCATCCGCTATTCCTCGCGATCGGCAACCGCAACCGCCATATGGCGGACGGCCCGCCCGCACGATTATGCAGCGGTGGCAGGCTAGCCCTCGGAGGAGAGCTTGCGCTCTGCGATATGCGCAGCGGTGGCGAGCGGCACAATTTGGGGTGCCGCCTCGCGAACGTCAGACGCGCTTTCGTCATCGTGCGTGAGCGACGCTGCCGCTACGACATCCGCCATCTGGTGGTACACCGCAACTTCGTGCGCTGTAGTCTGCTCGTTCCACCCGAGCAAAGCTGCAGCGATTTCGGCAACCTCGGGCACTGCGGCCATGCCCTCATTGAGGTACTCGTAGTTCATGCGGGTACGGCGAACCATGAGGTCTTCCAAGTGCAGGGCTCCCTCATGCGTAATCGCATAGGCGATCTCGGCACGGAGGTAGGCGGATGCGTGCTCGAGTGGCTGCGACAGTGTCGGGTCAGCGTCGGAGATTGCTGCGATCTCTGAGATCTTGGCGCCATAGCGGTGCAGCAGGTGATCGATCATCTGCTCGCTCCAACCGAAGCGCTGGCTCAGAGCCCGCGTGTTGTCGCGTGCCTCGTCGAGACCCTCGGCGCCGAGCAGCGCGACGGATGCCGTGGTCGACGGATTCGCCTTAGCTGCCTCCTTGCCGAGGGCAAAGTCGACGGCATCCTTGGCCATCACGCGGTAGGTCGTGAACTTGCCGCCGGCGATCACGGTCAGCCCGGGGATCGGCGAAGCGACAGTGTGCTCGCGCGATACCTTCGCGGAGTTGGTGCCCTCCATTGTGCCCGGCTGCAGCAGCGGGCGAAGTCCAGCCCAGGTGCCGATGACATCGGAGCGATCGATGGGGTTAGCAAGCACGGCGTTTGCTTCAGCGATGACGTAGTCAATGTCATCCGCCGTCGCTGTGGGGTTGAGTAGGTTCTCTTTCCACGGAGTATCGGTGGTGCCGATAACCCAGTAGCGCGACCACGGGATAACAAACAGCACGCTCTTGGAGGTCTGCAGGATGAGTCCGGCTTCACCCTTGATGCGCTCACGCGGAACAACAATGTGGATGCCCTTGGATGCGAGAACCTTCAGCCCGCCACTTTCGTATGCGAGCGCCTGAGTCTCGCCGGTCCAGACGCCGGTGGAGTTGATCACTGCTTTGGCTCGCACCGGGAACGTCGTGCCCGTTTCGAGGTCGACGAGTACCGCGCCATTGACGACACCGTTCTCATCTTTTGTGATCTCGACAACCTGCGTGCGGCTAGCGGCATGTGCTCCATGAGCGTGAGCGGTACGAACAACGCTTACGACATAGCGTGCATCGTCAACGTTGGCGTCCCAGTATTCGATTGCGCCGACGGCGGCATCGTGGGCAAGACCGGGGAAGCGAGCGGCGAGCTGCTTGCGCGACATGTGGCGGTGCCACGGCACGCTGCGCTTGCCCTTTGCGCTCTTCGTAGTCACCGTTGCCAGGAAATCGTAGAGCGCAATTCCTGCGCCAACGAAGGCGCGCTCCCACACGTGGTGACGCAGCGGGTAGAGGAAGGGAAGCGGGCGCACGAGGTGCGGCGCAACAGTGTTCAGGAGCAATTCACGCTCGGTGAGCGCCTCATGCACGAGCTTGAAGTCCAACATCTGCAGGTAGCGCAGTCCGCCGTGGATCAGTTTGCTTGAGCGGCTCGAGGAACCTGCAGCCCAGTCTTGGGCTTCAACTACAACAGTGTCGAGTGTGCGGGTGGCAGCATCAAGTGCGATTCCTGCGCCGGTGATCCCGCCGCCGATCACAAGCACATCGAGTTCACGGCCTAGCTTTGCGCTGTCAACAAGGCGCTGGATGGCGCTCTCGCGGGCTTCTCGTGTGAGGTTCTGGTCAGTCACTAACACTGCGTTTCTCTCTCCTAGTGGTCCGAGGATGCGGCTGTGAACCTTCTGAACCGATCCACTGCTCAGCAGCGTATTACGCTAGGTGGACCGCATGACCAACTGAGCAGTAGATCTGCACGAACGTGCAAGAACGGATAACATGGAACGCGAAGAGGCAATGCTCGCCGCATCATCGATGTACTACCTGCAAGACATCAAGATGGATGCCATCGCCAAGCACCTGCACATGTCACGTTCGAGCGTCTCTCGATTGCTGCGCGACGCCCGCGATAGCGGGCTGGTCGAAATCTCATTGCGGCCCACTCCAACGCGCGGTCCTGGCCTAGCGAAGAGGATCAAGAACGGCTTCGGAATTGAGACTCATGTTGTGCCCGTTGTCGACCTTGCCGACGAGGCAGAGCGGCTCGATCAGGTCGCACGAGCAACCGCACGTATTGTCACGGGATGGTTCGATTCCGACATGATCATGGGTGTCGCCTGGGGCACAACGTTGGCTGCAATCTCTCGGTACTTGGGCAAAAAACCCACACGTGGAAGTGCAATTGTGCAACTCAACGGAGCGGCCAATGTACGCACCTCGGGCGTGGAATATGCAGGCAATCTGATCGCCAGCTTCGGCGATGCTTTTGATGCCCAGGTGCACCTTTTCCCCGTTCCCGCCTTCTTCGATTTCGCCGAAACTCGCAACGCAATGTGGTCAGAACGGTCCATTGTGCGCGTGCTCGAATACCAGCGCCGAGCCGACATCGCCCTGTTCTCAATCGGTGCGATCGCGGGTGAAGTGCCCAGCCACGTCTACTCAGCCGGTTATCTCGAAGCCGGCGACATCCAGACACTCGACAAAGAGGGAATCGTCGGCGACGTGTGCACGATTTTCTTGCGTGAAGACGGCACCTACGAAGACCTCACAATGAACGCACGTGCAACCGGGCCGACCCCGGCAGAACTGAGGGCGATCCCCCGACGAATCTGTGGAGTCGCTGGCGATAACAAGGTTGTGCCCCTGTTAGCCGCACTGCGCGCGGGGGTCATTACTGACCTCGTGATCGACGAGCAGACCGCGACAAAGCTTGTTGAGCACGTGATGCAACTCAAGGATGGCGCTGCCTCAGCCGAGGAGATCGCGCTCTAGGTAGACCACAGCGAACCGCTCGTGCGCAGCAGCTAGCAGCTAGCGATTCGAACCGACTGCTAGTTCACAATGTGCATGGCGCGTGCGGCATCCGTAATGCTGCCCGTCAGTGACGGGTAAACGGAGAATGCGCGAGCGAGCTGGTCGACGGTGAGTCGGTGCTCCACCGCTAGTGCGACTGACATGACAAGCTCTGAGGCGTTGGGAGCCACGATGACGCCACCGATGACTGTGCCTGACCCGGTGCGAGCGAACAGTTTCACGAAACCGTCTTTGATGCCCATCATCTTGGCGCGAGGGTTCGAAGCGAGCGGCAGCTTGTAGATGTTGCCCTGTGCAAGTCCATCCTCAATCTGCTTTTGAGACCAGCCGACCGTGGCTATTTGAGGCTGAGTGAAGATGTTGGATGCCACGTTGCGCAGTTCGATAGGCGTGACGCCATCGCCCATCGCGTGGAACACCGCAGTGCGGCCCTGCATAGCGGCGACGGATGCCAGAGGGAAGAAGTCTGAACAGTCACCGGCCGCGTAGATCGACGGCATCGAGGTGCGTGCGACACGGTTGACGCGGATGTGACCAGAATCGGTCAGTTGCACGCCGGCTTCTTCGAGTCCCAGGTTTTCTGTGTTCGGGAGCGAACCGACGGCCATGAGGCAGTGCGAGCCTTCGACGGTGGTGCCATCGTGCAGCGTCGCAACGACACCGGCTTTCGTGGTCTCCACGGATTCAGCCCGTGACTTCGAAAGCACGGTCATACCGTTGCGCTTGAAAACATCTTCAATCACGCGGGCGGCGTCTTCGTCTTCACCGGGCAGCACGCGGTCGCGCGAGGAAATCAAGGTAACTTTGGCGCCAAGCGCGGAATAGGCGGAGGCGAACTCGGCACCGGTAACACCCGAACCAACCACGATGAGGTGCTCAGGGGTTTCTTTGAGCGTGTAGAGCTGAGTCCAGGTGAGGATGCGTTTGCCGTCGGGCATTGCCGAGTCGAGCAGGCGCGGCCGTGCCCCAACCGAAACGATCACGGTGTCGGCATCGACCTCGTCAAAGTCAGTGCCAGCTTTTCCCTTGCCGGTGGAAACGACGAGTCGCTGGGGCCCATCGAGACGACCCTCCCCCTCGATGATGCGCACGCCAGCCTTGATGAGTTGCGACTTCATGTCGTCGGACTGCTGCTGAGCCAACCGCATGAGGCGCGCATTGACTGCCGCCAGGTTCACCGTAATCTCGGGGCGAACCACACGACCAGAGTCGCCACGGGAGTAGAACTGCACGCCCAGATCGGCCGCATCCCGAATCGCGTTTGTCGCTTCGGCCGTTGCGATAAGCGTCTTCGACGGAACCACATCGGTGAGAACGGCAGCGCCGCCAACGCCTGCGCGTTCAACGAGCGTCACCTCCGCACCCAATTGCGCTCCCGCGAGAGCTGCTTCATAGCCGCCAGGGCCACCGCCGAGTATTGCAATTCGTTGGGTGCGCTCGAACTCATAGGCCATACAGCAATTCTCTCGCGCTTCTGCCCCAGCGACAAACCGCCACATCACACGTGTGCCCTGCTCAGATTCGCGCCGAACGCAAAGGCATGTCGCAAGTCCCACGGTTTAGAGTGGATGCCATGTCACAGTCGCCCACCTCAAACCCCCTCGACGACCCCAATGCAGACCCTTTCGCGGTCGCGCAAGAAGCCGCTGCAGCAATCGCAGCAGCGACAGGAGTCGAGAAGCACGACATCGCCCTCACCCTCGGTAGCGGGTGGGGAAAGGCCGCCGACCTGATCGGTGAGACCACCGCAACGATTCGGGCATCCGACATCCCCGGATTCTCCAAGCCAGCGCTCGAAGGCCACGTGGGAACCCTCCGTTCGGTACTGCTACCGAGCGGCAAACGTGCTCTTGTCATTGGCGCCCGTACCCACTACTACGAGAACCACGGCGTTCGTCGGGTAGTTCACTCGGTGCGCACCGCCGCCGCCACCGGTGCGAAGACCATGATCCTCACCAACGGTGCCGGCGGCATCACAGAGACCTGGACGCCCGGCACCCCCGTGCTGATCAGCGACCACCTTAACCTCACCGCCGACTCGCCCCTCGAGGGCGCCACTTTCATCGACCTCACCGACCTCTACAGCAAGCGTCTTCGTGAGATCGCTAAATCAATCGACCCGAGCCTTGATGAGGGCGTGTACACGCAGTTCCGCGGGCCCCACTATGAAACCCCCGCCGAAGTGCAGATGGCCAAGACCATGGGTGGCCACATTGTGGGAATGTCCACCGCCCTCGAAGCGATCGCCGCGCGCCAAGCAGGCATGGAAATCTTGGGAATGTCTCTCATCACCAACCTTGCTGCCGGCATCCAGTCCACTCCCCTCAGCCACGAAGAAGTCATTCAGGCAGGCAAAGACGCTGAAGTGCAAATCAGTGGCCTCCTCGCACAGATTGTGAGCGCACTATGAGCACCGACGCAGCAAACGCCGAAACGGTTAACACTGAAGCACTGATTGCCGCCGCAAACGCGTGGCTCGACCAAGACCCAGACGCTGTCACCCACACCGAGCTTGAAGCGCTCATTACGGATGCCAGCACAGGCGACCAGACAGCAATCGCCGGTCTTCATCACCGCTTTGATACGCGGCTCGCGTTCGGCACTGCCGGGTTGCGCGGCGAACTGGGTGCCGGTCCTAACCGCATGAACCGGGTTTTGGTCACTCAGGCGGCTGCGGGACTTGCCGCCTACTTGCTGACCCACGAAGGCAGCCCGAGCATTGTGATCGGCTACGACGGCCGAATCAACTCTGAGGTTTTCGCCCGCGACACCGCCACGATCATGGCCGGGGCCGGGGTGCGGGCAATTCTGCTGCCGCGACTGCTGCCAACGCCGGTGCTCGCTTTCGCGGTGCGCCACCTCAACGTCAGCGCCGGCGTGATGGTGACCGCCAGCCACAACCCGGCCAATGACAACGGCTACAAGGTGTACCTCGGCGGCGACAACCACGGCTCGCAGATTGTGCCGCCCGTTGACGGCGAGATTGCCCACGCGATCGATATTGTCGCTAAGGGCTCAATCACTGAGTTGCCGCGCTCCACCGACTTTGTCACGACCGATGACGGAGTTGTTGACGAATACATTGCGCGCACTGCCGCTCTCGGCAAGCCAGTAGCCGACGTCATCTACACGTACACGGCAATGCACGGCGTCGGTTGGGAAACCAGCAAGGCCGTGTTCGCTACGGCCGGACTCACTGCTCCTGTTCTCATCGAAGAACAGGCTCACCCCGACGCCGCGTTCCCCACGGTTGCTTTCCCCAACCCCGAAGAGCCTGGAGCCATGGATCTCAGCTATGCCAAAGCTCGCGAAGTGGGAGCCGATCTGGCTATTGCCCACGATCCTGACGCCGACCGCCTCGCGGTCGCTGTCGCTGGGCGTGACGGCGAGTGGCGTCGACTGAGCGGAAATGAAGTGGGAATTTTGCTCGGCTGGCGCGCAGCAGAACGCGCCAACGGAGTCGGGGTGCTTGCGGCATCCATCGTCTCGGCTCCCGCACTGCGCGCAATCGCGGCCGACTATGGCATGGCGTACCAGGACACACTCACGGGTTTCAAGTGGATCTCGCGCATCGACGGCCTCACGTTCGGCTATGAAGAAGCCCTCGGCTACCTCGTTGACCCTGACAAGGTCCGCGACAAAGACGGCATCTCCGCTTCGGTAGATTTCTTGTCGCTTGTTGCCGAGCTGAAGACTCAGGGCAAGACGGTTCTCGACCGGCTCGATGAGTTCACGGCACGTTTCGGAGCCTTCGCATCACGGCAAGTGTCGATGAGGTTTGACAAAGTCTCCGAGATCAGCGCGATGATGACCAAAGTGCGGGCCAACGCGCCCACCGAGGTTGGCGGCCTGACGGTCACGGAATTCTCCGACTTCCAGAACGGTATCGACGGCTTCGCGCCGAGCGACATCCTGCGCATGGACTTCGAAGGCGGTGCCCGCGTCATCGTGCGCCCCAGCGGCACCGAGCCCAAGCTCAAGTTCTATGTGGATGCCTCAAGCACGACCGGCGAAGGTGCCGAGCGGGAAGCTGCAGCAGAGGCCGTCGCCACTCAACTTGAGGCAGGCATGCGGGAGCTCTTAGCCTAAGCCTGCAGTGCGGCGCGCGCTGCAATGCAAACCACGAAGCCGCACAACCCCGCGAAACACGCCACGCGATCGAACGCTGAGGGCGCCCTGGGGTTACCTGAGGGCGTCCTCTAGTTTTTGCTTGAGCTCTGAAGTATCGAAGAGGTTCACGATCACGATTACATCGGCGTTCGTCTTGCCGATTGCTTCGACGAATTCTTGGGTCGTGAGAATGATTTGCGCGTCGGCCGCGACGGTACGCACTGAGCTCACGTCGGCTGCCACTACCGATGCTTCGAGTTCGAGTGCCCGCAGTGCGCGTTCCGCATTGACTTTGAGCACTCCTGAGCTGCCGATTCCGGCACCGCAAATGGTCACAATTTTCATGACGGAATGACCCCCATAATCTGTTGAACTTCTGCTGCCGAGGTTGCTTCGGCAAGCTGGTCGATTGCCGAAGAGTCGTTGAAAATGTTTGCTACTGCGGCAACGGCTGCCAGGTGCGCCCCTGCTTCAGAGATTGCAAGCCCCAGCACAACCCGAACGGGGTCGTTGTGGGCGTGGCCGAAACGAACTGGCTCCTTGAGCGTCACAATCGAGAGCCCATCGGCGATGACTTGCGGGCCCGGTCGAGCGTGCGCCAAGGCAAGCCCTGGGGCGATCACTACATAGGGCCCATGGTCTTCGATCATCCGAATCATCTCAGCGGCGTAGCCAGGCTTGGCTGAACCGGAGCGCGCAAGAGCGGCGCCAGACAGTGCAACGGCGGCACGCCAATCGGCCGCAAAAGCGTCAATATCGATCGCGGATTCGGGAAGGGGAGGTAGCGACATCGCTATGCTCTTTCGAACCCGGCGCTGATGGCCTCGGAAAGGTCTTCGCGCTCCTCGAGCGGCAAGAAGGCAGCCGCAGCAGCGTTAATCTGGAACACCTCAAGATCGGTGAGATCGTAGCCGAAGGCTTCAGTAAGCAAGAAGAGTTCGCGGCTGAGAGTCGTTGCGCTCATAAGACGGTTATCGGTGTTCACGGTGACGCGGAATCCGAGTTGGTACAGCAGGTCGAAGGGGTGATCGACCATCTCGTCACCCCACTGCTCGATTGCGCCGGTCTGCAAGTTGGATGATGGGCTCAGCTCGAGCGCAATCTCGCGATCCTTGACCCACTGGGCAAGGTCCCCGAGCGAGACGTACGTGTTTTCGTCGTCTTCACGCGCGATCGTGATGTCCTCGGCAAGGCGCACGCCGTGCCCCAGTCGCAGTGCACGACCGTCAAAGAGCGCGCTGCGGATGCTGTCGAGGCCGTCCGCTTCGCCCGCGTGTACTGTGGCGGGAACGTAGTTGTGGGCGAGCAGATCGAACGCAGCGCGCATACGGCTCGCAGGGAACCCCGCCTCCGGCCCGGCGATATCGAACCCGAGTACGCCACGATCGCGGTGGCGAATCGCCAGTTCTGCGATATCTCGGCTGCGGTCGGTCTGACGCATCGAGCTCACAAGTTGACCAACGCGGATGCTGCGGCCGCTTGCGCGAACCGTGTCAACGCCTTCTTCGATGCCTTCCTGCACGGCGCTCACGACCTGGTCGAGGTCAAGCCCCTGCTGCAAGTGCTGCTCGGGCGCCCAGCGAATCTCACCGTAGATAACACCGTCATCGGCAAGGTCCTGTACGAATTCACGGGCAACGCGCTGCAGGTTCTCTGTCGACTGCATGACGGCGATGGTGACGTCGAAGGTCTTGAGGTAGTCAACGAGCGAACCGGAGTCTGCCTGATCGGCGAACCAGGTGGTGAGTTTCGCCGGCTCGGTCTCGGGGAGCTCGTAGCCGATCGCTTCGGCGAGTTCCACGATTGTTTGGGGTCGTAATCCGCCATCGAGGTGATCGTGCAGGGAGACTTTAGGTAGCGCGGTAATGCTTGCGCGGCCTCCGGGCATCAGAAAGTTCTCAACAGCGGCGTTCATGTCTTCAAATCTACCGTGCCAATCTCTGAAAGCCCCCTGTGGCTTTGCTGGATGACGTTAAGATCCGGTAAATGCTTCTCCCTGAAGCACATCAGAGATTTCTTTCGCGGCGCGATCGGCGAGCTGCAGAACTTGTTCCGCATCCACTTCGCTGAATGTGGTTGCGACGTAGGGCACTGTCAGTGCGGCCACCGTGCCGAAAGAACTGCGCACGGGCGCGACCACATCAGTGATGCCCGGTTGAAGCGTGTCTGCGCGCACGAGCGATTCAGCACTGTCTGCGATGAGCACTGCCCCCGTCGCCGTGGTGGCGATATCAAAAGCGGCACCGACGCGCACGCGAAAACCGAAGTCTGCCGGTGATTCCACTTGGGCGATCACGCGCACCTCAGCGCCATCGAGCACGGCTAGGTTGCACGACTGCCGCGCCTGATTCGCAAGTTCTTGCATGATCGGCAACGCAACACTGACGAGCCCCCGCAACGGCGGATGCTGGTGTGCGAGCTCGAACAACTTCATCGCCAGCACATACAATCCCGATTGCTTGTCGCGGAACACGTAGCCGCGCCTCTCGAGCGTCGACAACATTCGGAAAATCTGTCCGGTGCTGCGGCCCGTGGCATCCGCAATCTCGGACTGGCTTAGAGCACCAGAGGTCCCGGCGAGCAACTCGAGAATGTCGAGTCCTTTGTCGAGGGCTGGGGCCGCATACTCAGGGGTTGTCGTCACTATCGATCTGCCTTCATTGCGACGAGCATTCGCCGGGCAATTTCGCGGTTGATGGTGTCGGGAACCGGTTGCGCGCCCGGCTCGAGCGTATCTGCCACCATCGCAATGCGTTCGAGCGACAGCGCTTGGAGCAAGAAGCCGAGGTCCATCGACTCGATCGAATTGCCTTTAGGTTCGCGGCCGGCGAGGTTCATCATTCGTCCGTCGGCGATGAGCGTGACATGGCGGTTACCGGGAAGATCGATACGCTCGATAGCAGTGTCGATCACCGCGCTGTCGACCGCGAGATCGCGCAGCGCAATCACATCGATTTCCCACGGAAAATGGCCGCAATTGACGAGCATGGCACCGTCGGCTACCACCTCGAAGAATTCGGTTCCCAAGATCTGCGGATGCCCGGTAGCCGTGATGAAGACTTCGCCCCACTCGGCGAGGTCGAGCATGTTTGCCACGCGGTAGCCGTCGAGCGCGGCTTCGAAAGCTTTGATTTCGTCAACCTCGACTACGGCAACTTTGCCGCCGAGCGCACGGAGGTAGTGGGCAACTCCACGACCACACCAGCCATAGCCAGCAACCACGAACCTCCGCCCCGGCACCATGAGGTTGGTGATGCGCATGAAGCTTTCGACGACAGACTGACCGACCGCGTGCTTGTTCTCACCGATCGCCTTGAGCGGGCTGTCGTTGATAACGATCACCGGAAAAGGTACGTGATCAGCCAATTCTGCCCGCAGTCGGTAACCTCCCGAGGTAGTTTCTTCGGTTCCGCCGACGATGCGAGCTGTGTGGCCCGACTCTGCGACCCCGGCAACGAGGTCGGCTCCGTTGTCGAGCAGGATGTCTGGCTCAGCATCTACGACGCTCAACACGTTTGCGTGGTGCTGCTCCAATGTGTCACCGCGGGTGCCGAAGATTGTCATCCCCTGCTCGCGCAGGAACGCAACGATGTCGTCTTGAGTCGATCCATGGTTACCGGTGGCAACGATCTCTGCTCCCCCGGCAGCAAGAGTTTCGAGCAACACTGCGGTCTTCGGGTCAAGGTGCAGAGACATGCCAATTCGATGGCCCGCGAATGGCTGGCTTGCGGCGAACTGCGCGCGTACGGCGGCAAGCAACGTCATGCGGGAGCGAACCCACATCATGCGGGCAGCGGCACGGTCAACAAGTTCACTGGTCATGATGCCACTCTATATATATGAATATCATTTTCATATATGCTTGCGATCATGGCTGAGAAAATTATCCTCGACTGCGACCCCGGGCACGATGATGCAATTGCCCTGCTGCTCGCACACGGCAATCCCGATATCGAACTACTCGGTGTCACTACCGTGATGGGCAACCAAACCATCGAGAAAGTCACTCGCAATGCTCTGGCGATAGCCCGCGTCGCCGGCATCACCGATGTTCCCTTCGCCCGCGGCGCACATCGTCCGCTCGTGCGCCAAATCGAAGTTGCCGAATCCATTCACGGCGAATCCGGTCTCGACGGACCAGCGCTGCCCGAACCCACTATCGAGTTGGATGCCCGGCATGCCGTCGACTTCATCATCGACACCGTCATGGCGCACGACCCCGGCACGGTAACCCTCGTTCCCACGGGCGCCCTCACGAACATCGCCCTCGCTGTGCGCAAAGAACCCTGCATCGCCGAACGGGTCAAGCAGGTTGTGCTCATGGGCGGCGGCGTCAACGTCGGCAACTGGAGCGCGACAAGCGAGTTCAACATCGTGATCGACCCCGAAGCTGCCCACATTGTCTTCAACGAGTGCTGGCCGCTCACGATGGTGGGCCTCGACCTCACCCATGAGGCGCTGGCTACCGACGAAGTTGCCGCATCCATCGCGGCCGTCGGCACCGGTCCTGCCCGCTTCGTCGGCGAGCTGCTCGAGTTCTTCGGCGAGACCTACCGTGACGCTCAGGGCTTCGATCATCCGCCAGTGCACGATCCGTGCGCCGTGGCATTCGTCATCGACCCGACCGTCATGCAGGTCATCAAGGTGCCGTTGGATGTCGAACTCACCGGAACGATCACCCTCGGCATGACGGTGGCTGATTTTCGCGCACCGGCTCCCGTCGACTGCACAACTCAAGTTGCTCGAAACCTCGACCACCCCAAGTTTTGGGGAATGGTCGTCGACGCGCTTGAGCGCATCGGAGATCCGCAGCTCTAAGCGCGCGATCCGCAGCTCGTGGGCCGCAGGTTCGGTCGCACGGGCTAAGCGCTGGCGAGCTGGCGGGCGCGACGCTTTCGCGCCCCCAGATCGACGACGCCGATCAGCATAGCGATCGAGAAGAATAGGGTTGTCGCGAGCATTCCGGTGCCGTACGCGTGGTGGTAGAGATCGATGTTGCTTTCGCTACTGTTTCGCTCGTTGTACAGGGCGGAGTAGAACAGCGAGAGAGCTACAGCGGTTCCGATCGCTGTGCCAATCCGTTGGCCGAGCTGACCGACTGAGCCGGCCAGACCGCCCTCCATCGGCGGGATGTCGTGCAACGTGAGCGTCTGGTTGGGCGAGATAACGAGCCCTCCGCCGGTGCCGCCGATCAGCAACGCTGCAGCCATGACGAACGGAGTGATCTCGGGCGGCGTGAGGAGCGCTGCGGCCATGAGCACGCCAAGTCCAAGCAACAGAATCGCGAGGCCTACGACCACGAGCGAACGCCCGTAGTGTTCAACCAAGATTCCTCCACGCCACGAGCCGAGCGCGCTCGTCAGCGCGAAGCCAATTGTCACCATTCCGGCGAAAACCGGTTCGAGCCCTAGCCCGAGCTGAAGGTAGAGGGTAGTCATTAGGAACATGGCTGGCATCGCCGCAAAGTAGGCGGTAGCGAGCATTGTTCCATTGCGGAATGAGCTGATACGGAAGAGTTTCAGCGGCACCAGCGGCGCGCGACCACCTGCGGCGTAGCGGCGCTCCCAGGAAACGAAAGCGGCGGCAGCGAGCACAAAAAGCACCAGCAACCACCAGCGGTTGGGGTCATCCGTTGGCGCGCCGGTGGTGAAGAGGAACGGCCACATAAGCGCGAGCACGGTGACACCAAAAATTGCGATGCCGACCGGGTCGAGATCTAGGCGCGCATAGGACGACTTGGATGTTGCCGGCAAAATGCGCCACGCCAAAATTAGGGCGATGATGCCGAGGGGAACGTTCATCCAGAAGATATAGCGCCACCCGTCTTCAGCGCCACCGACGGCGATCATGAGCCCGCCAAGCGTTGGTCCGAATGCGGTAGCGATACCAATCATCGCCCCGAACAAACCAAAGGCCCGGCCGCGCTCAGGGCCACGGAAGAGCTGCTGAATCAAGCCAATGACCTGAGGCATCTGGATGCCAGCGGCCACGCCCTGCAACAGACGAAACACCAACAGCATTTCTGCATTCGGCGCAAGAGCACACGCGATGCTCGCGAGCGTGAAGAGGGTCAGACCGACCAAAAAGAGAGCTTTGCGAGAACGTTGGTCGCCGAGTCTGCCCGCAGGAACCAAGACCAGCCCGAAGGTCAGAACATACCCGGAGACGATGAGTTGCAGCTGCGTTGAGCTTGCGCCGAGCGCATCCTCAATAGACGGCAGTGCAACGTTGATCTTCGAGAGGTCGAGAATCGTGATCGCTGCGACCACAACGCACACCCAAAAAGCACGCCATTTTGTCGCGTGGTCAATCTCCGTGTCACCGGGGGAAGTCTGTGAGGTTCTTGCGTCGCTCCGTGCCGTATCGGCACTGGCGGCGGTCTCATCCGCTGTCGTCATTTGGTCAACTGTACGTCAGCGAATGACCCCCTCGGTTCAGCTATGGCCCTGTCGGGTTCAGCCTCAGCGCCGTCAGATCTAGTCGATGCGCCCAGCAATCAGCGGGCCACCATCGTTCACGGTGTCGCCCTCATCCCCGATGCGATAGGCGCCCTTAAGCGACTCAAGTGCACGTTCAAAACGTGCCGGCTCGTCGGCGTGCATCGTGAAGAGGGGCTCTCCCTTGCGAACCGTGTCCCCAGGCTTGGCGTGCAGGTCGATGCCTGCCGCGTGCTGAACGGGATCCTGTTTGCGAGCACGACCAGCACCCAGACGCCATGCCGCAACCCCAAACGGCAGAGCTTCTTGTTCGACGAGAACACCATCGCGGTCTGCCGTGACAACGTGGCTTTCCTTGGGCTGCGGCAGTTCGGCATCCGGGTTTCCGCCCTGAGCCTGAATCATGCCGCGCCAGGCATCCATCGCCTGACCGTTGTCGAGAGCAGCCTCAACATCGGCATCTGGCTGGCCAACCTGGGCGAGCATTTCGCGTGCAAGAGCGACCGTCAGCGCGCGCACGTCAGCGGGTCCGCCTCCGGCGAGAATCTCGACCGATTCGCGCACCTCGTTGGCGTTTCCGATGGTGAGACCCAGCGGAACGTTCATGTTGGTCAGCAGTGCGACAGTCTTGACGCCCGCATCTTTACCGAGGCGGACCATGGTCTCGGCGAGCTCACGACTGCGCTCGGGGCTCTTCATGAACGCGCCAGAACCGAACTTCACATCGAGTACGAGAGCAGAGGTGCCTTCAGCGATTTTCTTGCTCATGATCGACGAGGCGATCAGCGGGATAGCTTCGACAGTTCCGGTGATGTCACGCAGGGCATAGAGCTTCTTGTCTGCCGGAGCTAAGCCAGAGCCTGCAGCACAAATGACGCCGCCGACACCGCGCAGCTGCGCGTAGAATTCTTCGTTAGTGAGGTCGGCACGCCAACCGGGGATGCTTTCGAGCTTGTCGAGCGTTCCACCGGTGTGACCCAGACCACGGCCAGAAAGCTGCGGCACAGCAACACCGAACGAGGCAACGAGCGGTGCAAGCGGAAGAGTGATCTTGTCTCCGACGCCTCCCGTGGAGTGCTTGTCGGTCGTTTCCTTGCCGAGTCCCTCAAAGCTCAGAGTCTCACCGCTGGCGATCATTGCCAAGGTCAGGTCGCGAATCTCTTCGCGCTCCATGCCATTGATGAAGATGGCCATCGTCATGGCAGCCATCTGCTCGTCACCAACATAGCCGCGAGTGTAAGCATCCACGAGCCAGTTGATCTGGTCTGTGCTGAGCACACCCTTGTCACGCTTGGTGTGGATGAGGTCTACGGCGTCGAAACGTTCGATGCCCGTTGCTGCTGCGCTGTTATTCACTGCGGTACTCCTCAAGGGTGCGTGGCCCGAATGCGTCGGGAATCACTTCGTCAATAGTTCTGATGCCAGACACCGTTTCGAGCAGCATGCCATCGGCTGAGTGCTCGAACAGCAGCTGGCGGCAGCGGCCACACGGCATGAGCGCGTTGCCCTTGCCATCGACGCACGTGAAGGCAACGAGTTTGCCACCACCGGTCATGTGCAGCGTTGACACTAGAGCGCACTCGGCACACAGCGTGAGGCCGTACGAGGCATTCTCTACGTTCGCTCCCGAAAGCACCCGGCCGTCGTCGACAATTGCGGCGGCGCCGACCGGGAACTTCGAGTAGGGAACATAGGCGTGCCCGAGGGCATCCGTGGCGACGAGCCTCAGCGCATCCCAGTCGATTGATTGCGGCTCGATCGTCATAGTATTACCCCTTTATATATGGTGTTCCGGATGCTGCTGGAGGCCTGGACTTCCCCACCAGCCCGGCGACAGCGATGATCGTTACGACGTAGGGCAGCATGAGCATGAACTCACTCGGCACCGGTGAACCAACAACGCTCAACGCGTTCTGCAGGTTGCTGGCGAACCCGAACAGGAGGGCCGCAAGCGTTGCCTTGATGGGATCCCAGCGGCCGAATATCACGGCGGCGAGAGCGATAAAGCCGGCACCAGCGGTGACGTCTTTACCGAACTGCCCCGTCTGGCTCAGCGTGATGAATGCTCCACCGAGTCCGGCGATCGCACCGGCAAGAGCGACGTTCCAGAAACGCGTGAGCTTCACGTTGATGCCGACGGTGTCTGCAGCCTTGGGGTGCTCGCCTACGGCACGCAGGCGGAGCCCCCAGCGGGTGCGGTACAGCGCGAACGCAACAGCGGCCACAATCACGTAGAGCAGGTAGACGATGACGGTCTGCTTGAAGAACACCGGTCCGATGATCGGGATGCCGCTCAAGATCGGAATCGACACCGCCGAGAAGCCCTCAGGGTTGTTCAGCCGCTCAGGGCTCTCGACGAGCCACTGTGAGTAGAGGAACCCGGTGAGCCCCGACACCAACACGTTTATAACAACACCAACGATGATCTGGTTCACGAGGTACTTGATTGAAAACACAGACAGCAAGAACGACACGAGCATTCCGGCTACGGCGGCAGCAAACAGTCCGGCGAATGGTGATGCCGTGATTGTGCCCACGACTGCCGCGACGAAGGCACCGGCGAGCAACTGGGCTTCGATCGCGATGTTCACGACACCAGCGCGCTCAGAGATCACGCCACCGAGCGCACCGAAGATAAGCGGCACGGCCAAGACGAGTGAGCCTGCGAGGAGTTCAGGAACTCGCAACGTTTCGTCAGCAGCGGCCCAGGTGAGGAAACCAGTCAGAGCAAAGAGCGCGCCAAAAGCCGGGACCCAGGTCGGCACCTTGCGGTCTTGCGAAATCATGAACGCAGATCCCACAGCGATGAGCGCCATCAGAATCGTGACGATGACACCAGTCGCCAGTGCAGGCAGCTGAATTATTGGCAAGCGGAAAAGATCAGTGCCCGTCGACAGGTCGAACCCGGTCGGTGCGTCCTCAGCAAAGCCGATGAACAGCACGCCCGAAATGAGCGACACAATCGCGAAGGCGACCGGCATCTTCCAACTGCGGCGGTCAATTTTGGACCCCGAATGGCCCTTACTGTCAGAAGTTTTGGTGAAAGTCATTAGCTGACCACCTTCTTTGCGCGAGCGCCGGGTTGCGGCAAACGGAATACTGCGCGCACGAGCGGCGGAGCTGCTATAAACAGAACGATGAGTGACTGAACAACCAGAACGATGTCGATCGGAATGCTCTGCGAGGCCTGCATGGTGAATCCACCGGCCTTGAACGCTCCGAACAGGATGCCAGCAGCAAACGTGCCCCACGGGGTCGAACGACCCAAGAGCGCAACGGTAATGGCGTCGAAGCCGATACCGGCATCCACCCCAGAGGTGAATCCGCTAGTGGTAGTTCCGAGAACTTCGGTGCTCGCAGCAAGACCTGCGTAGCCGCCGGCGATCAGCATGACGTAGACGTAGAGACGCTCTACCTTGATGCCGGCTACGCGAGCAGCGTGCGGGTTGAGGCCCACAGCCCGGAACTTGAAACCGAGGCTCGAGCGCTCAATCAACCACCAGGCCAACACCGTTCCCGCAATCACAACGATGAAGCCCCAGTGCAGCTTGAAGGCGTCGCCGAAAAGAGGAGGCAACACGGCGCTGTCTGCTGCCGGCGGGGTCTTCGGGTTGTTGGAACCAGGGTTCTTCAGCAGATCCGTACGCAGCAGGAAGCTAATCAGGTAGTAGGCGACGTAGTTGAGCATGATCGTCACGATCACCTCGTGGGCGCCGGTGCGAGCCTTGAGCAGACCAGCAATCGCGCCCCAGAGCGCACCGCCGATGATTCCCATAATGACGGCAACGACAACGTGGATGACGATGGGTAGATCCCATGCGAAGCTCGCGTAACCGGCAAATGCGGCGCCGACGATGATCTGACCACGGCCACCGATGTTGAACAGCCCGACGCGGAACGCGATAGCGACACCAAGTCCTGCAGCAATCAGCGGCGTCGCAAAGACAAGCGTCTGTGTGAGTGGCTTGATTGCTGACAGGAAGTCGTCACGACGGAAGTCGTAGACCGAACCCTGGAAAAGAGCGATGTACGCGCCACCAACTGCGCTGCCAATAGCCGCGAAGAGGTCTCCGGGGCGAGCGAAGAAGTATCCGGCAGCATCCTGAACATCAGAGTCGGTGAGCGCAATAAGCACACCACCGATCAGAATCGCCAGAACAACAGCAAGCACCGACAGCAGCGCGCTGCCAGAGGCGATCTCGCGGAACGCATTCGTCCATCGAACGGTGTCCTGATTGGTCTCTGAGTTTTCGGCGCTTTCTGTCAAGGCCGCCTCTTCGGGCTTCTGGTCTTTAGGTTTTGGGGGTGTTGGCTCGCTCATGCTGCCTCCTCCGTAATGCGTTCGCCGGCCATCATGAGACCGAGCTGTTCGCGCGGGGTATCCGCAGGTACGATTCCAACAATTTGGCCCTTGTACATAACCGCGATGCGATCAGCCAGGGATACGACTTCGTCGAGTTCTGTCGACACGACAATCACGGGAACGCCGCGATCACGCACGCCAACGATCTGCTCGTGAACAAACTCAATCGAGCCGACATCGAGACCTCGCGTGGGCTGCGAGGCAACCAGTAACGACAATTTGCGGCTCAGCTCGCGCGCAAGCACAACCTTCTGCTGGTTGCCACCAGACAGCTGCGAGACACTCTCCTGAATGCTTTGGGCCCGAATGTCGAATGACTCAAGCTTCTCGGTCGCAAACTCATTGAGAACAGTGGTCTGCAGTGTGCCGCGCCTAACGAACGGAGCCCCATCGCTGCGGTCGAGCATGAGGTTCTCGGCGATGCTGAATCCGCCAATAAGACCATCTAGCGTGCGGTCTTCCGGCACGTAGCCGACGCCCTCATCAAGGATCTGACGGGCGTTGAGCCCGAGCAATTCTTTGCCGTTCAACGTTATCGAACCGGATGCTCGATCCTGCATCCCCAACAACGCCTCGGCGAGCTCGGTCTGCCCGTTGCCCTGCACACCGGCAATAGCGAGAATCTCGCCACCTTGCACTGTGACGCTCAGTTCTCTCACGGCACGGTGACCGAACTCATCTGCAATCGACAGATTGTCGATGATGAGAGCGTTGTCAGTGAGCTTGGCGGGAGCTTTGTCGATCGTGAGGTCAACCGCGCGACCGACCATGAGCGAAGCAAGTTCTTCTTTATCTGCGTTGGGATCGGCCTCACCAACAACCTTGCCTAGGCGGATGACCGTGATGCGGTCCGCAACTTCGCGCACCTCACGCAGCTTGTGCGTGATGAAAACAATGGACGTGCCCTCCGACTTGAGCTGGCGCATGATGGCCATGAACTCGTTAGTCTCTTGGGGCGTAAGTACAGCGGTGGGCTCATCGAAAACGAGCACCTTTGCTTCGCGCGAGAGCGCCTTGACGATCTCCACACGCTGCTGAACACCGACGGGCAGATCTTCGACGAGCGCATCGGGGTCGAGGTCGAAACCAAAGCGAGCCGAGATGTCTCGCACGAGCGTGCGCGCGGCTTCCAAATTAAGCAGCCCCGGGCCATAGACCTCTTCGTGGCCGAGTGCCACGTTCTCAGCCACGGTAAACACGGGAATCAACATGAAGTGTTGGTGAACCATGCCAATACCGGAGCGCATCGCGTCGCCCGGGCCCGCGAAGTGACGGACCTCGTCGTCGATGAGAATCTCGCCCTCTTCCGCCTGATACAGGCCGTAGAGCACATTCATCAAGGTTGACTTGCCCGCGCCGTTCTCGCCGAGGAGGCTGTGAATCTCGCCCTCTTCGATTATGAGATCAATATGATCATTCGCGATTAGGTCACCAAAGCGCTTAGTAATACCTCGCAGCTCAAGTTTCACAATCTCTCCTCAGTGCTGTTTCGGCGCCATCGCCGTCGTCGGGTTTCACAAGAATAGCCTCAGAAGACTAGTCCAAAACGAAGGGGGCTGACCCTCAGGTCAACCCCCTCAGTTCTCTCTAACTAGTTCAGGTACGACTTCACGGTGATGTCGCCGGAGATGATGCCGTCCTTTACAGCAACGAGCTCTGCTTCGAGGCCACCATCAACCTTCGACTCGAAGTCATGGAACGGCGCAATGCCGACTCCACCGTTTTCGAGCGTTCCCACGTAAGGCGTGGTGTCGAGCGATCCGCCCGATGCTTCAGTCACAACTTCCGAAACAGCAACCTTGATCTGCTTGAGGATCGAAGTGAGGAACAAGTCCGCTGCTGCGGTCTCGGTCTCGGTAAGGTCAGCGTCTACACCGATCACGGCGATGTCCTTGCCCGAGTCGCGGATTGCCTCAACCGCGCTCTGGAAGATCGGGCCGCCAACGGGAAGCAGTACGTCTGCACCCTGGTCGATCAGGTTCTGAGCTGCTGAACGCGAGTCGGTTCCGGGAGCGAAGCTACCAATGAACGTTCCGTCCTGTGCTGCAACATCCCAACCGCGGACCGTGACATCTGCACCCTTTTCGGAGTTGTAGTAGTCAACACCCTGAGCCGCGCCATCCATGAAGATTGAAACGGTGGGGAAGTTCATTCCGCCATAGGTTCCAACAACACCTGTCGAGGAGTAGCTTGCTGCGGCGTAACCTGCGAGGAACGCTGCCCCTGCGGTGTCGAACAGAATCGGCTTGATGTTGTCTGCGTCGGTCGTGCCGTCGAAGTCGTTGTCGGCCGCGTCGTCAACGATTGCGAAGTTGACGTCGGGGTTTGCGAGGGCGAACTCGACGGTAGCTGCAGAAAGGTTGAATCCGACCGTAACGATCAGGTCACAACCTTCAGCGATGAGGCTCTCGATGTTGGGTGCGTAGTCTGCATCGCTGGTTGACTCAACGGTGAGGAACTCGACGCCGAGGTCTTTCGCTGCAGTCTCGATGCCTTCGTAGCCGAGCTGGTTGAACGACTTGTCGTCGAACCCGCCCGAGTCAGAAACCATGCAGGGAAGGAAGTCGAGTGTTTCGCCCGAGCCTGCGTCGGTCTCTTCGGGTGCAGCTGCGCAACCGGCGAGTACGAGTGCGCTCGTTGCAACGAGCGCCATGCCGCTGAGTGCGCGGCCGTGAGTGCTGATTCTCAAGGTGTCCTCCAAGATGCTGTCCGACAGAAATTGTCGAAAGATAATGCACCTACGCTACCGAAGAATCCAGAAAATGATCGTGCGAATATGAGCGCTGAAGCCGAAAGGTTACAAACGCGAAATCAGGCCGTCACAAGACGTCGTTCCGGCCAGAGATTTTTAGAGCATCCACTACAGATTTGACGCGCTGAGCGTTCGCAGTTGTCGTAACCAGCAAAGCGTCGGGAGTATCGACCACAACAATGTCGTTTACCCCAATGAGAGAAATAAGCCGGTCAGTCTGGCTAATCACCACTCCGGTCGACTTATCGGCGAGCACTCGGGCATTTTCACCGAGGATCGCGAGGTCAGATTTGCGCCCGCCAGAGTGCAACTTGGCGATCGATGCAAAGTCTCCAACGTCATCCCAATCAAAATCACCAGGAACGACGACAAGGCGACCCTCTGCGGCAGCGGGTTCGGCAACGGTGTAGTCAATCGCGATCTTGGCGAGGTGGGGCCAGACACGATCGACGACAGCGCCGCGTTCTGGGGTGTCCCATACCTCGGCAAGTTCAGTCAGGCCGGCGACTAGTTCGGGCTCGGCTTTGCCCAATTGTTCAAGCAGTACGTCTGCGCGGGAGATGAACATCCCGCCGTTCCAGAGGTAATCGCCACTATCCACGTAGGACTGGGCGGTCTCGAAGTCGGGCTTCTCGACAAACGACTTAACCGAGACAGCGCTCGGAGCGCCCTCAACCTCAATCGCACCGCCGCAGTGGATGTAACCGAACCCGATCGCTGGCTCTGACGGCGTGATGCCAATGGCAGCAATGTAACCGGCGTTGGCCACTGCTATCGATTCACGCACACTGCGACGGAATCCGCGGATGTCCCGAATGACATGGTCAGCAGCAAACGACCCAATGACAACGTTGGGGTCGCGCTTGAGCAAAATCGCTGCGGCAAGGCCGATCGCGGCAGACGAGTCTTTCGGCTCGCTCTCGAGCACGACGTTGGGGTCGCTCAGTTCGGGAAGCTGCTTTTCGACGGCAGCACGATGAGCTCGGCCGGTGACGACCATGATGCGGTCGGCTCCGGAGAGCGGAACCAGTCGATCCCACGTGTCACGAAGCAGGGTCTGGCCCGACCCGGTGAGGTCGTGCAAGAACTTGGGGGCATCTGCCCGCGAGAGCGGCCACAGGCGCGAACCGATGCCACCGGCAGGGATCACGCTGTAGAAGTTGTCAAACGGGGCCTGAAGTTGGCTCATGCCTCCACCTTAGACTTCAGCACCCGTTAACTCCCCCGTTACCCGCACCTCCTAGCGTGAGCCTCACGACAACCGATTGAGGTGCTGAATTTGCGGGTCGCCATTGTTAGCGAAAGCTTTCTCCCCACTGTCAATGGCGTCACCAACAGCGTGCTGAAGGTGCTCGACTATTTAAGCGTCGAGGGCCACGAAGCAATCGTGATCTGTCCCTCGGCTGGTGCACCCAAGACGTATGCGGGGTTCACCGTCCACTCGGTACCAGCGCTGGCCTACCGCCAGTTTCCGGTTGGGCTGCCCAACCCTCAAGTGCACAAACTGATTTCTGACTTTCGACCGGATGTCGTGCATGCTGCTGCACCGTTCATGCTCGGAGCGCAAGCAATCGCATCCGCCAACCGGCTCGGCATTGCCACCGTTGCGATCTTTCAGACGGATGTCGCCGGCTACGCCCGTCGCAATCATCTGGGCCCGGCAACGAAACTGGCCTGGCGCATCGTGCACTGGATCCACGATGGAGCCCAACTCACTCTCGCTCCCTCCAGCACCGCGATGGCCGATCTACGGGCCATCGGGCTCACCCGACTTGAGCGCTGGGGTCGCGGTGTTGATCTCACGATGTATCACCCGGGCAAGAAACTCACTCCCGCTGCCGCGAAGCTCCGCAAGCGATTGGCCCCCAACGGTGAAGTCGTTGTCGGCTACGTCGGCCGCATTGCCCCCGAAAAGCAGGTGGAGCGCCTACGAGCGCTGCACGGCCTGAACGGAGTGCGCGTGGCTATCGTGGGTGACGGCCCATCGGTTCCTTCTGTTAAGAGGGAACTCGCCGACACCCCGGTCACGTGGTTGGGCAAACTGGGTGGCGAAGAGTTGGCCACTGCCTATGCGGCGTTCGATGTCTTTGTGCACACCGGCACCGAAGAGACCTTCGGCCAGACTCTTCAAGAAGCGCACTCGGCGGGTCTGCCCGTGGTGGCTCCTCGCTCCGGCGGACCGATTGATCTCATTGATCACGGCACTGACGGTTTTCTCTTTGAGGCAGACAACGAGGGCCAACTTCGCGCCTTTGTTGAGGCTCTCGCGATTGACCCTGAGCTTCGAGGCCGCATGGGTGAGGCTGGCCGACGCACGGTGCTCGGCAAGTCGTGGGATGGCGTCTGCGCGCAGCTAGTTGAGCACTATAAAGCGACACTTGCCGGAGCTGTTGCTCCGGTCGTGCGCTAACCGCATTTGAGGAACACCGCGATGTGGAAAGAATTTGCACACGAGCCGACTCCGGCTCGTTAAGTTTGGCAAAATTCGCGAAAAGATCGTGGAATTCTCGCTGTTTAGAGCGCAGTGGGAAGCGGGGGCCTCCTAGCGGGAATAGACTGGGTGGGTCCGCTGTGCGGACAATCATCGGTCGCGGTGGACGCGACCCCACACCGCAAGGAGGGTCCTCGTGCCAGAGAAGTCGGCGAGCAACCTAGTGGCGGAGCCGAAGTCTCCGTCTAAGATTCGCTCACCCAGGAGACCTGCTGGCACCCTGTATCGGGGCAACGAGGGCATGTGGTCGTGGGTGCTGCACCGTATTACCGGTGTTGCTATCTACTTCTTCCTTCTTGTGCACATTCTTGACACCGCGCTCGTGCGTGTGAGCCCTGAGGCATATAACCAGGTGATTGAGACCTACAAGACGCCCGTGATGGGCCTTGGCGAGATCGCCCTAGTTGCGGCAATCGCGTTCCACGCCTTCAACGGCCTGCGGATCATCCTGATCGACTTTTGGGCATTCGGTGCCAAGCACCAGCGCGCAATGTTCTGGGTCGTCATCGGTCTCTGGCTGGTTCTGCTCGCCGGATTCATTCCCCGCCAGCTAATAAACGTCTTCGGAGGTTGAGCATGAGTCTCATCGAAGCCCCCCGCACCTCTACCCGTGGCCGCCGCACCGGCGGAATCAACTGGGAAAAATGGGGATGGATCTACATGCGCGCTTCTGGCGTTGTGCTCATCGTTCTCATCTTCGGCCACCTCTTCGTCAACCTCGTTGCCGGTGAAGGCGTCAAGGCTATCGACTTCGCGTTCGTCGGCGGAAAGCTTTCCGACCCGTTCTGGATGATCTGGGACGGCCTCATGTTGTGGCTCGCGCTGATCCACGGCGGCAACGGAATGCGCACGCTCGTCAACGACTACGCAACCAACCCGAAGGTGCGCAAAGTTCTACTGATCGGTATCGCCACATCCACGGCAATTCTGATCTTGTTGGGAACCCTGGTGATCACCACCTTCGATCCCTGCCCCGCCGGAGCTGACCCAGCTCTGCTTTCCAGCATCTGTGAGGGACGCTAATTGTCTACGATTAACACTGGCGATATCGCCGACGGAACCATCATCGATGGAGTCCACTACCACCAGTTCGACATTGTGATCGTTGGCGCCGGTGGCGCCGGCATGCGCGCGGCTATTGAAGCTGGCCCGCACGCCAAGACCGCAGTGATCTCCAAGCTTTATCCCACGCGTTCGCACACTGGCGCGGCGCAGGGTGGCATGGCTGCGGCTTTGGCAAACGTCGAGGACGACAACTGGGAGTGGCACACCTACGACACCGTCAAAGGTGGCGACTACCTGGTTGACCAGGATGCGGCAGAGATCCTCGCTAAAGAGGCCATCGACGCGGTGGTCGACCTTGAGAACATGGGTCTGCCGTTCAACCGAACCGAAGATGGCAAGATCGACCAGCGTCGCTTCGGTGGTCACACTCGCGAGCACGGCAAGGCACCTGTTCGCCGCGCCTGCTATGCCGCTGACCGCACCGGTCACATGATTCTTCAGACTCTGTACCAAAACTGCGTACGCCTCGGCATCAACTTCTTCAACGAGTTCTATGTGCTCGACCTCGTCATGACCGAGGTTGACGGCATCGAACAGCCCTCGGGCGTTGTTGCGTACGAGCTCTCAACCGGCGACCTTCACGTGTTCCAGTCGAAGGCGACTATCTTCGCTACCGGTGGATTCGGCAAGATCTTCAAGACGACCTCCAACGCCCACACCCTTACCGGTGACGGTGTCGGAATCATCTGGCGCAAGGGCCTACCGCTCGAAGACATGGAGTTCTTCCAGTTCCACCCCACCGGGTTGGCTGGCCTCGGCATCCTCCTCTCTGAAGCGGCTCGAGGCGAAGGTGCGATCCTGCGCAACGCCGAAGGTGAGCGCTTCATGGAGCGCTACACGCCAACGCTCAAGGACCTCGCGCCGCGTGACATCGTCGCGCGCTCGATGGCCACCGAGATTCGTGAAGGTCGTGGAGCTGGTCCTGACAAGGACTACCTGTTCCTCGACATCACTCACCTTGAGCCTGCCGTCATCGACGAGAAACTCCCTGACATCACCGAGTTCGCTCGCACCTATCTAGGCGTCGAGCCATACACCGAGCCCGTTCCCGTGCTGCCGACCGCGCACTACGCCATGGGTGGCATCCCGACCAACGTGCAAGCCGAAGTGCTTCGCAACAACACGGATGTCGTCAAGGGCCTTTACGCCGCTGGCGAGTGCGCGTGTGTTTCTGTTCACGGCTCCAACCGTTTGGGAACCAACTCGCTGCTCGACATCAACGTCTTCGGAAAGCGTGCCGGAAAGGCCGCCGTCGAATACGTGAAGACGGCCGAGTTCGTGCCGCTGCCCGAGAACCCTGCTGGCGGCGTCAAGAACATCCTCGACATGGTTCGTGCCGGCGATGGCACGGAGCGTATTGCCGCGATCCGCAAAGAGTTACAGGTCTCGATGGACCGCAACGCACAGATCTTCCGCACGGATGAAAGCCTCGAAGAGGTAACCGACCTCATCCAGAAGCTGCGCGCACGCTACAAGAACATTCAGCTGCACGACAAGGGCAAGCGGTTCAACACCGACCTGCTTGAGGCCGTAGAGCTGGGCTTCTTGCTCGACCTCGCCGAAGTACTCGTATTCTCGGCACGGTCACGCAAAGAAAGCCGTGGTGGCCACATGCGTGAGGACTACCCCGATCGTGACGACGAGAACTTCCTCGTGCACACGATGGCGTACCTCACGGGCGACCCAGAATCAGAAGAGGCGGGTGACCACATCCGACTCGACTGGAAGCCGGTCGTGATCACGAACTACCCGCCGATGGAGAGAAAGTACTAATGAGCACTGCCGTCGCTGACAAAAAGCCCGCCGCACCCGAGGTCATCCCGACCTTCACTGTGACGCTCATCATCCGCCGTTTTGATCCGGAGGTTGACGAAGAGCCGCGCTGGGAAGACTTTGACGTGGAGGTCTACCCGACCGACCGCGTTCTTGATGCCCTGCACAAGATCAAGTGGGAGATGGATGGCTCGTTGACCTTCCGTCGCTCGTGCGCGCACGGTGTTTGTGGTTCGGATGCGATGCGCATCAATGGCCGCAATCGCCTGGCCTGCAAGACCCTGATCAAAGATCTCGACATCACGAAGCCGATCTACGTTGAAGCCATCAAGGGGCTTCCGCTGGAGAAGGACCTGATCGTTGACATGGAGCCGTTCTTCGACTCCTATAAGGAGATCAACCCGTTCCTGATGGCTGGTGCCACCAAGGGCGGCAAGGAACGCAAGCAGAGCCCCGTAGAGCGCGCACGCTTCGATGACACCACCAAGTGCATCCTGTGCGCCGCGTGCACGTCGGCATGCCCCGTGTTCTGGACTGACGGACAGTATTTCGGTCCTGCCGCCATCGTGAACGCGCACCGTTTCATCTTCGATTCGCGCGATGAGGGATCACAGGTTCGCCTCGACATCCTCAACGACAAAGAGGGTGTGTGGCGTTGCCGCACCACCTTCAACTGCACCGACGCATGCCCTCGCGGCATCCAGGTCACTCAGGCAATTGCTGAAGTGAAGCAGGCAATCATCAAGGGAAAGCCGTAACGGGGCGCACTCTGCAGCTATGTGTTTGTAGTCAGGCGAGCGGCGTACGCTGCAACGCATGACGACATTGAAAGCGCTCTATATCAACACAACGCTCAAGCGTTCGCCCGAACTCAGCCACACGGAAGGCCTCATCGAACGAAGCCGACTCGTGTTCGAAAAAGCCGGGGTTTCCACGGAAGTCGTTCGCGCGGTCGACCACACAATCGCGCCGGGCGTGTATCCAGATATGCGCGAGCATGGCTGGGATGAGGATGCCTGGCCTGAGCTCTGGCAGAAGGTCAAAGCCGCAGACATCCTCATATTGGCTGGCCCAATTTGGCTTGGCGATCAGTCGTCAGAGTCGCGAAAGATCATCGAACGGCTCTACGCCCACAGCGGCGAAACCAACGACAAAGGCCAATACGTGTTCTACGGCAAGGTTGGCGGCGCACTCGTGACCGGCAACGAAGATGGCGTCAAGCACGTCTCATCCAACATTCTGTACAGCTTGCAGCACATCGGGTACACGATTCCGCCGCAGGCCGATGCTGGCTGGATTGGCGAAGTCGGTCCAGGCCCCAGCTACCTCGACGACGGCTCAGGCGGTCCAGAGAACGACTTCACGAACCGCAACACCACCTTCATGGCACACAACCTCATCCACTTGGCGACGATGCTCAACGCCAACGGCGGCATCCCTGCCGAGGGCAACGTGCCAGCCGAGTGGAACGACGGCAAGCGATTCGGCTTCGACGCGAACCCTGAGTATCGCTAACTAGCGTTTGCGGCGGCCTCACGAGCTGTTGGGCCGGTGGTCGCGTTGATCGCTGCTTCGGCGCGCACTGTGGCCTGCTCAAGCGTTACCGTCTTGAGTTCAGCACGCACATCGGCGAGTGCCTGAGGCGTCATCGACAGGCTCGTTACACCCAAGCCGACGAGCACAACCGCGAGCTGGGGGTCAGCGGCAGCTTCTCCACAGACACCTACGGGCTTACCTGCAGCGGCGCCGGCGGCACCGATCATCTTCACGAGGCGAAGCACGGCTGGATGCCACGGGTCTTGGAACTTGGCCAAGGTGCCGAGCATCCGGTCCGCTGCCAGCGTGTACTGGGTGAGGTCGTTTGAGCCAATGGAGACGAAGTCACTGCGTTCGGCCACCTGGTCGGCGAGCACTGCGAGCGACGGAACCTCTGCCATAACACCAACAGTGTTGAGGCCGAGTTCGCGACCGAGGGCGACGAAGTAGTCGGTCTCTTCGGCATCCGACACCATCGGCGCCATCACCCAAAGGTCGGCATCTGTGGCATTTTGTGCGTTGACGAGAGCGATGAGCTGGTCACGCAGAATGTTTTCGTTGACTCGCAGTGAGCGCAGTCCGCGCTGGCCGAGGGCGGGGTTCGCCTCTTCGCCCATGTCCATGAAGCTGAGCGGCTTGTCTGCGCCAGCATCGAGGGCACGCACGACAACCTTTTTGCCGGGGAAGTGCTTCAGCATCTCCGTGTATTCGGCGGTCTGCTCTTCTACGGTCGGCGCGGTCGTTGCGTCGAGGAACATCAGTTCGGTGCGGAACAGTCCAACACCTTCAGCACCAAGTTCGACGGCCTGTGCGGCCTCTGAGGGCGTACCAAGGTTGGCCAGCAACGGCACGAGAGTGCCATCGGCGAGCGCGCCATCCGTGATGGGGGCGTTGGCTGCGGCTGCGAGTTCGGCAATGCGGGCTTCTGCGGCGGATCGCTGTTCATCGGTGGGCTCTGTCGTGATGGTGCCGGCACCGGCATCCACAATCACCAGGGTGTCGTCGGCGAGCTCGAGCGCTTCGGCAACGCCCATGATCGCAGGGATCGCCTTGGAGCGCGCAAGGATCGCGGTGTGGCTAGTTGGGCCACCCTGGCGGGTGACGAGCGCAAGCACCTTGTCGAGTTCGAGAAGGGCAGTGTCTGCGGGAGCGAGGTCATCAGCGACCAAAACGAATGGCTCATCGCGCTGAGGAACACCCGGGGCTTCGACGCCACGGAGGCGCGCAACCACGCGCTGGCTGACATCGCCGAGGTCGGTGGCACGCTCGGCCATCATTCCGCCAAGAGAAATCAACATGTCACGGAACTTGCCAAACGCCTCAAACACGGCTCGCTCTGCGGTCTTGCCGCCGTCGATGATTTCGTTGACGCTCTCGAGAATCGAAGGGTCTTCGGCCATAAGTGCTGTAGCTGTCAGCACCTCATTGGCTTCGGCATCCGCCTTCTCTGCGCGTTCCCGAAGATCGGCAGCCACAAATGTCAGCGCTGAGGCCGCGGCTTCTTGCTCTGCTGCGGCATCGCCTGAGTGGCGTGAATCTTTCGGTTCCGGCAGCGGGTCGGGCATGCGCACGACCTTTCCCACGGCAACCGATCGTCCCACTCCAACACCCTGAAGTTCCATGTGATGTGATCCTCTCTTCTGCGTTACGCACAGTCAGCCTAGCTATTCTTGAGGGATGCAGCTTGCGCAACGACTGAAACCAGCCATTGATTGGGTAACGGGGCTTCGCCCCGTGAGGGTGTTGCTGCACTACACCGACAAACTCGGCCTGCTGTTAGCGTTTGGACTCTCGTATCAGGCAATCTTTGCCGTATTCGCTGCGCTCTGGGTCGCCTTCGCCGTCGCCGGGCTTGTAGTGCAGGGCGATCCGGCATTGCTCGATGCCGTCTACAACTTCATTTCGACCAACATTCCTGGACTGATCGGCGACGGAAGCGGCAACGGTGCCATCACACGCGAAACCCTTGCGGACTCACAGGTACTGGGCATCACTGGGGTGATCGCCGCCGTCGGTTTAGCCTTCACCGCGCTGGGCTGGATCGCCTCGGGTCGCAGCGCGATCCGTTCGATGTTCGGGCTCGATAATTCAGAAACCAACTTTCTGGTGCTGAAGCTGAAAGATGCCGGTCTCGCTATTGGCTTCGGGCTCGCCGTTACTGCGTCAGCCGTACTCTCCGTAGCAAGCACTGCCGCGCTCAATTGGGTGCTCGACCTCGTCTCTATCAACGAAGATTCGCTGGCCGCGCGCACGGCAACCCAAATCATTGCTGTAGCCGTGGTGTTCGTTCTCGACGCCGCAACGCTCGGTGTGTTTTACCGAATTATTTCGGGCATAAGGATTCCGTTCCGGCTGCTCGCCCAGGGCACGATCATCGCGGCGGTCGCCCTCGGCGCTCTCAAGTTCGGCGGAAGTTTCCTGCTTGACGGGGCAACTCGCAACCCGCTACTCGCGTCATTTGCGGTGATCATCGGTCTGCTGATCTGGTTCAACCTGATCTGCCAAATCATTCTCATTGGTTCGGCCTGGATTGCTGTGGGTGCTGACGATGCCGACCTCGACATCAGCGGCGATAAGCGCGACCCGGATGCTCCGCGTGCGGTGCAATCGACGAAGACCGCTGAAGAAGCCGAGGCTGGTGAAGGCACACGCGGGAACCGTCACGAGGGCGGTACGGCCAACGAGAACAAGAAGACCAACCAGAACAGGTTCACACGCACACTTAAACGAATGATCAAGCGCAACAATAAGCGATAGGTCCGACGGCGAAACGAGCGTCTGTGGCCCTCGGTAGTCTTGAGGCATGGCAACACATCTTCGCATCGCATCCGTCAACGTCAATGGTGTTCGCGCCGCCTACCGCAAGGGCATGGGCGACTGGTTGGATGCCCGTGACATCGACATTCTCGCGCTGCAAGAGGTGCGCGCAGCCGACGCAGACGTCGAAGGGCTGCTCGGCGATGGCTGGAACATCCTGCACGACGCCGCGACGGCAAAGGGCCGCGCCGGTGTCGCGCTGGCCTCACGCAAGGGGTCTGCGGCATCCGCCCCTCTTGCTCACCGGGTTGCGCTCGGTGCCGACGATTTTGATAGCGCCGGGCGCTGGCTTGAAGCCGACTTCGATGTCGACGGCACGACGGTCACCGTCGTGAGCACCTACGTGCACTCGGGCGTTGTTGACACCCCCAAGCAGGTTGAGAAGTACAAGTTCTTAGAGGCCATGCTCGTACGTCTGCCCGAGCTTGCTGCCCACAGCGACCATGCCCTCATGGTCGGCGACCTCAACGTCGGTCACCGCGAGCTCGACATCAAGAATTGGCGCGGCAACCGCAAGAATGCTGGCTTCCTGCTCGAGGAGCGTGCCTACTTCGACCGCTTCTTTGGCGAGCACGGCAGCATCGTGGAGTGTGTTGACGGCACAACCGGCCCCGGCCTCGGCTGGGTGGATGTTGGCCGCCAGTTCGCCGGAGAAGTTGACGGCCCCTACAGCTGGTGGTCGCAGCGCGGCCAAGCTTTTGACAATGACACCGGTTGGCGCATCGACTACCACGTCGCCACCCCCGCGTTGGCTGCCTCGGTTGCGGATTACCGCATCGATAAGGCCGGGGCGTGGGATGAGCGGTGGAGCGATCACGCTCCCGTCGTTGTTGACTATTCCATCTGAAAGAATTAGCCCATGAGCACCACACCTCGCCTGTTTTCAGGTATGCAGCCGTCTGCCGATTCGCTCCATGTGGGCAACTACATTGGCGCACTCATGCAGTGGCGCGAGATGCAGAAAAACTATGACGCCATCTTCTGCGTTGTCGATATGCACGCCATCACGGTGCCGCAAGAACCCGAACTGCTGCGCGCGCAGACCCGTCGCACCGCCGCCCAGTACATCGCCGGTGGCATCGACCCCGAAAACTCCGTGCTGTTCGTGCAATCGCAGGTGCCCGCCCACGCCGAACTTGCCTGGGTGCTCAACACCATCACCGGTTTCGGTGAAGCCTCTCGCATGACCCAGTACAAAGACAAGTCAGCGAAGCAGGGATCGGATGCCGCCTCCGTTGGTCTCTTCACCTACCCCGTGCTCATGGCTGCCGACATCCTGCTCTACGACACCGCGATCGTGCCTGTCGGTGAAGATCAGCGTCAACACATCGAACTCACCCGCGACCTCGCCACCCGCTTCAACTCCCGCTTCGGTGACACCTTCGTGATTCCAGAACCGCAGATTCAGAAAGCCACCGCCAAAATCTACGACCTGCAGAACCCCGAGTCAAAGATGAGCAAGTCAGCGACGACGGATGCGGGCGTGCTGTGGTTGCTCGACGAGCCATCCAAGACGGCCAAGAAGATCAAATCTGCTGTGACTGATGCTGACCGCGAGATTCGTTTCGATCGCGGAGCAAAGCCGGGCGTCTCGAACCTGCTCACCCTGCATTCCACGTTTAGTGGAACATCCATTGCCGACCTCGAAGCGCAATTTGAGGGCAAAGGCTACGGCGACCTCAAGAAGGACGTTGCTGAGGTCGTGACCGCCGAGTTCACGCCCGTGCGCGAACGCACCCTTGAACTTTTGGATGACCCTGCCGAACTTGACCGCATGCTCAGCAAGAATGCTGAACGCGCGAGCGAAATGGCCCAGCAGACTCTTGACCGCGTTTATGACCGGGTCGGCTTCTTGCCGCGGGTGCGCTAATGCAGACCTTTACTCTCAGCAGCGAACGCCTCACGCTCGACGCCCTCACCGGCGACGACGTAGAGCTGATGACCGCCCACTGCCAAGACCCGATTTTTGAGCACACCCTCACGATCCCCTGGCCGTACGCGAAGTCAGACGCCGAATTCTTCATCAACAACCTCGTGCCACAGTGGTGGGACGAGGACGACGAATACACGTGGGCTATCCGCGAAACCGGCAAGACAGAACTGCTCGGCGTCATCAGCTTTCGCATCTACAACGACACCATCGGCTACTGGATGGGCGCACCCCACCGCGGCAACGGGTTCATGAAAGAAGCTGTCGCCGAGGTCGCGCGTTGGGTGTTCTCCACCGGTCGCCCAGAAGTGCGCTGGGAAGCCCTCGTCGGCAACAAAGCATCCGCCGCCATCGCCAAGAGCCTCGGTTTCGTCTACACCGGCATCGAACCCGCGTCGAGCGAATACCGCGGGGGCACACACCCGCCGTCGTGGTGGGCAACCCTCACCGGCCCCGATGAGAACCCCAGCTACGCGGTCGAATCCGGTCAGCCGTGGCCGATCTAACTCCCACCGAAATGGCTGCATGAGCATCACCGTCGCACTGTTTGACCTCGACGACACCCTCTTCGCGCACCGCGCAGCAGTCGACTTGGCAATCCGTAACCACCGTCGTGCGGTCGGGCCCACCCTCGCGGCCGGCCCGGATGATGTCACCGAAAGCGCACGCTGGACTGCCCTTGAGGAACTCCACTACCACCGCTACTTGAGCAGTGAACTCACCTTCGAAGGCCAACGACAGGCGCGCGCCCGCGGCTTCGTCGAACCCTACGGCGTGACCCTCACGGATGCCGAAGCCAGCCACTGGTTCGACACCTACTTCGAGGCCTACCGCGCAGCCTGGCACCTCCACGACGATGCCCTTGCCTGCCTCGACGCACTCGATGCCCGCTCCCCCGCTGCGCGCATCAGCATCATCACGAACGGTGAACTCGACTTTCAGACGGCCAAGGTCAGCGCTGTCGGCCTCACCGGGCGTATCGAACACCTCATCGCCAGTGGCCAATTCGGCTACACCAAGCCCGACTCTCGAATCTTTCAGCACGCCTGCGAACTCGTTGGCGTCACTCCTGCGCAGGCGCTCTACGTCGGCGACCGCTTTGCGACGGATGCGTTGGGAGCCGCCAATGCCGGACTCACCGGGGTGTGGCTCGACCGCGAACGCACCGCGACCGAAGCGCAACTGGAGGAAGCTCGCGCGGCCGGGGTACCGGTCATCCACTCGCTCAGCGAACTCGACGACCTATTCAACTAACGCGGCAGCACACACAGCCGTCGTCATATTTCGTGGGAATACTTTCCGCGCAGCCACGTTGAGTACACTAAGTGCAGTACAACGTGCTCCGGGGTCGGTGAAAGTCCGAACCGGCGGTGATAGTCCGCGAACCGCGATGAAGTGAAAGCTTCTGACCGGTTGACCTGGTGAAACTCCGGGACCGACGGTAATGAGATCGCAAGGTCTCTCAGTCCGGATGAGAGGAAGCACGGCTTTAACATATTGGTGAACCGAAATCTCTTGGTGAGCCACAATGGTGAAGCGGGTTTTTAGAACCCATTTCCCGGAGCCCGTCCCCTGAGACGAGAGACCGGATGAGCACCCCAGAACAGCACGCACAGTTCGAGAAGCTGATGCTTCATGCGCTGTCGCTTGCCAGTCACGGCCCCATCACCGGCGGAAACCCCCAGGTCGGTTGCGTGCTCGTGGATGCCGCTGGAGAGATAGTTGCTGAAGGCTGGCATCGCGGTGCGGGCACGCCCCACGCTGAGGTGGATGCCCTCGCCAAGCTCGGCGCTGCCCAACTTGTTGGCGATGTGACGGGAACCGACGCCACGGGCCTCACCGCCGTCGTCACTCTCGAACCGTGCAATCACCAGGGTCACACCGGGCCGTGCTCTGAGGCCTTGATTGCTTCCGGCATTAGCCGCGTTGTTTTTGCGGTGTCTGACCCTGGCAAGCATTCGGGCGGCGGAAGCCAACGACTGCGCGCAGCGGGGGTTGAGGTCATCGAGGGCATCGCGGCGGCTGAGGCCGAAGAATTCTTGCACAGCTGGCTTACCGCCACTCGCCTGCAACGCCCGCACGTCACCGTGAAGTGGGCATCAAGCCTTGACGGTCGCGCTGCGGCCGCCGATGGCACAAGCCAGTGGATCACCGGCACCGCCGCGCGTCAGCACGTGCACGAGCAACGTGCCCGCGCCGATGCGATCGTCGTGGGCACGGGCACTGTGCTCGCCGATGACCCGAGCCTAACCGCGCGGGGAGACGGCGGCGAGTTGCTCGACTGGCAACCGCAGCCGGTGGTGCTGGGGCGGCGCGAGATTCCGGCAGATGCGCGGCTGCGCCAACACCCCGAACAACTGCGTCAATGTGACGGCAGCGACCTGAACGCCGCACTCTCCGAACTGTTTGAGACGGGCATCCGGCGCATCTTTGTTGAGGGTGGCCCCACTATTGCGAGCGCCTTCATCGCTGCGGGTCTCGCGGATGAACTGCTCATCTATTTGGCCCCGAAACTGTTAGGCGGCCCCAGGGTCGCGCTCGGCGAGCTCGGGGTTTCCACCATTGCTGAGGCAAAAGATCTCAGCATCACCGAACTGCGCCCCCTGGGCAACGATGTGCTTATTGTCGCCCGGCCAGCGGCTGGCGCACGGTCTGCGCGGTCGACAACGGACACAGTAGTCGCCACCCCAGCGACAGAAACGGGAGAGTAACCGTGTTTACCGGAATCATTGAAGAGCTTGGCGAGGTCGTCGACTTCGCTGCCACCGCCGACGGCGCACGACTCACCGTTCGCGCCCCCGGTGCGGTGCTGGACGCTGGCCACGGCGACTCCATCAGCGTTAGCGGCGTGTGCCTCACCGTTGTTGATCAGGGCCCGGACTGGTTCACGGCCGACGTCATGGGCGTCACAATCGCCATGAGCACTCTCGGCACAATTGCTGCCGGCGATCACGTCAACATCGAGCGCGCAATGCAGGTGGGAGATCGCCTCGGCGGTCACATCGTGCAGGGTCACATCGATGGCACCAGCACAGTAGTCAGCATCGAGGATGAGGGCAGCTGGCGCGTTCTACGCTTCAGCCTCACCGAGGAACTGGCCCCGCTTGTCGCGCGTAAAGGCTCCATTGCCGTACACGGTGTCTCACTCACGGTGAGCGCTGTGGGCCGCGACTGGTTTGAGGTGTCGCTGATTCCGGAGACTTTGACCGCTACAACGTTGGGAGCGCTCGCTGTGGGCGACTCCGTCAACATCGAGACAGACATTCTGGCGCGTCATGTGGCCCGAATGGCTGAGTTCACCGACGCAGATCAGCGTCACGAAAGGACCGAGTCATGAGTCTGGCCACTATCCCCGAAGCCATCGAAGCACTGCGCGATGGTCGCCCCGTGATCGTCGCTGACGATGAGGGCCGCGAGAATGAGGGCGATGTCATCATCTCGGCCGAGCTCGCCAGTCAAGAGTGGATTGCCTGGATGGTGCGCCACTCCTCCGGATTCATTTGCGCACCCATGACTAACGAGATCGCTGATGCCTTGGCCCTGCCGCCGATGGTGAGCGTCAACGAAGACCCCCGTGGCACCGCGTACACAGTGTCAGTGGATGCCGCTGCCCGTCTCAGTACCGGCATCAGCGCCTCTGACCGCGCCCACACCCTGCGGGTGCTCGCCGACCCTCTCTCGATACCGTCAAGCCTCCACCGCCCCGGGCACATTTTGCCGCTGCGTGCGGTTGATGGCGGCGTCCGCGAGCGCGACGGCCACACCGAGGCATCCGTCGATCTAATGAAACTTGCGGGCCTTCGCCCAGTTGCTGCGATCTCAGAGATCGTGCACGACTCCGGCGAGATGATGCGTCTGCCCGAGCTGCTCGAGTTCGGTCAGCGCGAAAACGTGCTCGTCATCACGATTGAGGCGCTCATGCACTGGCTCGAAGAGAACCGTTGCGACACCATTCCTGCACCGATCGCGCCGATCCCTGAGATGGCACGGGTGTCGTTTGAGGTTGAGACCACGATCCCCACTTCGCACGGTTCTTTTACGGTGCGCGCCTACCGCGACCACTCCACCGGCGCCGACCATGTCGCCTTCATCGCACCAGGAACCCTCGATCGCATCGGTGACGAACCCATCCTGGTGCGCGTGCACTCGGAGTGCCTCACGGGCGAAGCTTTCGGTTCACTCAAATGCGAGTGCGGCCCCCAGTTGGATGTCTCCCTCGAGACTGTGCAGCGTGAGGGTGGCGCTGTGATTTATCTTCGCGGCCACGAGGGACGAGGCATCGGGCTCATCAATAAGCTGCGTGCCTACCGCCTGCAAGAAGACGGACTCGACACCCTCGATGCAAACCTGGCTTTGGGACTGCCCGCTGATTCCCGTGACTATGGGGCGGCCGTTGGCATCCTCAAAGACTTGGGTATTTCGTCGGTGCGGTTGCTCAGCAACAACCCGGAGAAGCAACGCCAGCTTGAGGAGCGCGGCATTGTGGTGACCGAACTCGTTCCCCTAGTGGCTGGCGTAAGCGCCACCAATGAGGGTTACCTCGAAACTAAGCGTGACCGCATGGGCCACGCTCTTCCATCCACGGCCGTACTCAATGAAGCAGGCCTGAGCACACAGAGAGGCGCACTATGAGTGGCGCAGGATCCCCCGAAATTTCGACCGATGCAACCGGCCTCAAAGTCACGATTGTTGCCGGACACTGGCATGAAGAGATCACCAACGGCCTGCTCGCCGGAGCGCACCGCGCCCTCGCCGCAGCCAACGCCGAGGTGACCGAGATTCGTGTGCCGGGCAGCTTTGAGCTGCCCGTCGCAAGCAAGGCTGCGCTCGATGCCGGTGCGGATGCCGTGGTTGCGCTCGGTGTGATCATCCGTGGCGGAACACCCCACTTTGAATACGTCTCGGATGCTGCCACCAGTGGCCTAACGCAGGTGTCGATCCTCACCGGCAAGCCTGTCGGTTTTGGCGTGCTCACGCTTGACGATGAGCAGCAGGGTCTCGACCGCGCCGGGCTAGAAGGCTCGAAAGAGGACAAGGGCGAGGAAGCCGCAAACGCGGCCATCGCGACGGCGGTGCTGTTGCGTCAGATTCGCGGCGCATAGCGAGCATCTAACCTCGACTCAGCACCTCCAGCATCTCCAAACACTCGGCTGGTCGATGGGGAAGGGGTGTGAGTCACTTGCTTTCGCTAGCCGACGTCAATGGATCATCGAGACCGAATTCATGCCGAAGGGCCGAGCGGGCAGCATGCCATCCCGCCATCCCGTGTACGCCCGGTCCGGGCGACGTTGAAGCTGAGCAGAGGTAGATACCACGAGCGGGAGTGCGCCAAGGATCGGCAGACACGACGGGACGAGCCACCAACTGCTGCAGAGTCATCGCGCCTCCCGTGATGTCCCCGCCCACGAGGTTGGCGTTGGATGAGTTGAGATCCATGGCGCTGCGGCCGCTGGATTGTAGAATACGATCACGGAATCCCGGGGCCAACCGTTCGATCGCGGCAGTAATCTTTTCGGTCGGATTGCGCCGCGACCCTGCGGGAACGTGCGTATAGGCCCACACTATGTGCCGGCCGGCCGGTGCCCTGCTGGAGTCGTGGACCGTGGGTTGCGAAAGCAAAACATAGGGGTTCTCGGGATGTTTGCCGCGACTAACCTCCCGTTCGCTGTTCCGGATCTGATTCCAGGTTCCACCCAAGTGAAGGGCCGCCGGATTTCTGAGCTGCGGTTCTGTCCAGGGCACTGGTCCATCGAGCGCGAAGTCCACCCGGGCCGCAGCATTGCCATGTCGAAACCGGGCTAGGTCTCTTCTGTACTGGGCGGGCAAACGGTCACCGGCAATCTGGAGTAGTGCCTTAGGGGTCACATCGAGAAGCACCACCCGCGCGTCAGCGAGTTCATTGAGGCTGGTTACGTTATGGCCCAGCTCAATTGATCCTCCGTGCGCGATGATGTCTGCGACGAGCGCGTCGGCAATCTGCTGGGAACCGCCGACAGGAATGCCCCAGCCGCGCGCGTGTGCGTGGGACGCCAGCACGGTACCCGCCCCCACAACCGCGAGTGACGGCATCCTCCCGACCGCATGCGCCGACACTCCTGCGAGAAGCGCCCTTGCCCGGGGATCCCTCAACGTGTTGCGCCAGAAAGTCTCTGCCAAGTTCATCGTTGTATAGCCGAGCCGGGCGGCGAGTCCGGGGTCGGATGGGAGGCGCCACAACGGCCCGAGGGTCAGCTCCGCTAAGTCATCGATCCTCTCAATGAGGGGCCCGAAGAGCTCCCGCCAGGTGCGACCGCTGCCGCGGTTGTCCCCTAGGCCCGCTACCGTAGCTTCGAGGTCCCGATGGGCGTAGACCGCTCCACCGGACAACGGATGTCCGTATGACGTCTCCGGCACCACGAAGTCGACCCGCTCGCTCAATTTCCAAGCTTGGAAGAACGGTGACGCCAGCGCCATCGGATGGACGGCGGCGAATTCGTCGTGCAGGAAGCCAGGCAGCGTCAGCTCGCTGCTGCGCAACCCTCCGCCCCACTGATCGTTCGCTTCGACGACGCTCACGCTTAAACCGGCTCGGGCGAGAGTGACCGCCGCCGCCAGCCCATTGGGTCCGCTGCCGACAACGTACGCATCAGGGACGCTCACTTGTCAGTCACCAGCTCCGGCGCGACCAAGCTAGGCATTCTGCCCGGTCGGCCCGCCCCAAGTCGGGCTAGGTAACCGGTCACATATACCTTTGCTAGCCGCACATCCCTATCCGTGAGTAAGAAGAGGTCAGTCACCACCATGTACAGCGAGAAGAACGGCAGACCCATGAGTATTCCAATCGCGACATGCATGCCAAGCACGAGAGGCAACAGAACGGCTTTCGCCCACCGGTTGACGAGTGCGAACGGTAGGCACAATTGCACAAATACGGCCGTATAGGTGGCGCCGACAACCACAATCGGCCATTGATACACGAAGGCCGTTACCTCGGGCCAGCTGTTGTAGTCCGCTGTGCGGAGTATGTAGTAGAGCGCAGTGCCGTTTTGCCACATCTCGCCTTGCACCTTGAACAGGCTTGAAGTCGCATAGAGCACGCAGACCTGTGCAACGCAGGCTATGAGAGCCGCGTTGTGAGCGACAGTGCCAATGACCCGCTCTCGTCGCCTCGGTCTCCCGGATGCAAGGCGACGACGGGCGCGGAGGGAATCTAGCGACCAGTGTGCCCCAACTTGAGCAAACACCAAGTAGACAAGAATTATCCGAGCTAGGTTGTCGCCCCCGTTCGTCGCGAGGGGATTCCGAGCATGCAATGACCAGAGCAATACGAAAAAAATCACCGTAATAGTGCGGGTGTGCCATCCAAGGGTGAAGAGAATGGCCGCTGTCAAGAGCGCGAAATAGAGGATGTCGGCGTACACGGCGCTAGAGGACAGAACGTAGAGTGACGGTTGCCCACCTGCCAGAGATGTCTGCATAAACAGATCCCAGGTATACGCTGCTTCGACACCCCAGATCTGCTGCCGAACGGGCAGGTTGATGAGGAGCATGAGTATTGTTGTAGCCCCGTAGCCGATGCGCACTAGCGAAATAACCCTGGTGCCGTGTCGACGCTGCGAAAGCCAATCCAGCCCGGCCATTCCCAGAGCACGAGGATCGAGTCTGCGTGTGTTCGAAAACGTCATGAGGGTATTTCCTCTCCGGTGGCGGTCAGCCAGGGCGTGTCGGAGTAGAAAACTTCGCCCACTCCGGCATCGTCCCGCTTCGACCAGCGCGGAAATTCATGAGTGACAATCCGTACTTGCACAGCATCCGGCGTCACTCCGGTTTCGTCACGCACACCTTTGATAGCCAGCTGCACGACAGCATCCACCGTGCGCTTGTAAGCGGTGCGTAACGGTTCCGGCCCTGCATCGAGCAGGTCCTCGCTGAGGAATAGCCCCGAGTCAGCCGCGTTAGGGAACTCCGCGAGAACAGCCTCATTGCGAATGAGGTCCTGTCGCGCCGATAACAGGTTGTGGGTGGCGCTGCTCACCGTGTAATGCAAATTGTCAGGAACCAGGTTGTGTAACTTGCGTTCCAGCATCGCGGTGGAAAGATCGACGAACCCGCCGAGTTCGTCACCGCCCGCCGTACCCCGGACCAGCAATCCGGTATCTCGTGACACCGGATCTGGAGCAAAGAGTTCCCAGTTTTGATCAAATAGTGGGCTCATCCACAGTCCGGTCGCGGGCGCGAACTGCTGGCTAAGGGGATTAGCTGGAGCAACATGGAGAAATGTGAACCCGAAGTGGAGCGAGAGAACACAAACTGCACCTACGGCCGCTATTCGAGACCCAGTCCTTGAACTGTTGGACTTTTGACTGGGCTGAGACATTGCCACTCCGATTCCGGTGCCGGGGAAACGGGTCCTCCCGTAGAGTGCGGGAGGACCCTCCTAGATTAATCGAACGCAGTTATAGCGACTGGGGTTTCACCCGCGACGCTCCAGATGCCAATGATCTTGCCTGCGACCCATGCGCCGACGGCCGCTCCCGCTGCGCTGGCAGCACCAACGACGAACGCGGTGGCGACCACAGCAGGGACCGCCTGCGGTGATGCTGAGCCGTCCTGGCCATCGGGATCCGCGACTGCAGCAGCCGCAAAAGCTTGACCAGCGACAATCGAACTACTGGAAGCGGCCGGTGTGGCCGTCGGCGCAGCGGTGGCCACAAAGGACGTACTCGCCAACCCAAGTGTCAGCGCAGCGCCCAAGGCGATTTTCGGAAGGAACTTCGTCATTCTCTCTCCTTTTTCTCAAATAAGTGGTGCCAGAGAACGGAACGCGCCCACTACGTAAGTATGATATTCCGTTGTACTGAGATTTATAATGCAGACCGGCATGTCATGTCAAGACTTTAAAGTAATTCTCAATTAAAGCACGACGGACCTGAATACAAGCGCGAGCGGAGGTATGGTGAAGTTCGTCTACTTCCGAAAGATTGGAAAAGGTCAACATGTCGGTGCCTATTTAGTTCGATTTATCGTAGTATCTAAACTATGGAGATCGACATGAAACGCATCGAGGGCAAGCTCGACCGAATTGTCGATCTGCTCGAGAGCAACGCCGGAGCTCGCGAGCTCGTCGCTAGGTCACAAGAAAAGTTCTGGGCGCTCGAGGGGTTGCGGGAACGGATCGAGGACAACGCGGGCAACGTTATGATCGTCGGTGCAGTAGGCCTACCCACTGGCGAGACCTACGATTGGCAACAGGCCGAATCCGTGACCACCGCTCTGCAACTGGAGTGGTCCGATCTGTCTGACGTGCTTGGCGCGTTGGGCCATCCCATACGCATGCTTATCCTTCAGAACATCGTCTCCGGAACTCGCTCTACACCGCAACTTGCAGCCATTCCCGAGCTGGGCACGACGGGCCAGCTTCACCATCATCTCCGCTTGCTGATATCCGCTGGTTGGCTGACCAGCACCGGTCGAGGCCACTACGCTATTCCCGCACCGCGAGTCGTCCCGCTGTTAGCGATTCTCGTGGCGGCTAACCGATGAGGCGGGCCGCAAAGGTGGACACCCTGCAACCTTTGGGCGGTGCGCTTGCTGGCCTTCACTCGCCCGGCCGAAAGGCGAGGTTCCTTGCCCTACTTCGGGCACCGCTGTTCGCAACCACACTTATCGTCGCGATCAGCGTGACCGCGTGGCGCCTCTTCCCTGTGTCGGGCGCGAACGAGCAAATGCTGCGCGACATGGGGTCTCTGCTCGTCCTTCTGCTGGCGATACTGCTATTGGTGCTCGCCCGCTTCGGCATCACTCGAAAAGTCAGCACCATCGAGATCATGACTCCGGTACGTGGGCGCTGGCGAGCGCTGAGTTCGCCGGCCACGAAAGTACCCAGTCATGGCACCCATGAGTACGGACAAACGTGGGCGCTTGACATCGTGGCTGTCCCGCCTGGGTCGGTGGTGGCTCCCTTCGGCGGGCTTCGCGGCTCGCTACCACCGGAGTCCTTTCCTTCTTTCGGGCAACCAGTTTTCGCCGGCGGCAACGGCACCGTCGCACTCTCCCGCGACGGTGCTCCAGACCGCAGGAGCCGAAACAGCTGGCTGCTGTTGCCGTTGTTCGTGGTGGAGTCAGCGCTGCGGGGGATCGGCGGAGAACGCTTTGTGTTCGGCAACCTTCTGGTGATTAACCTTGACCACGGCGGGTATCAGGCACTCGCACACTTGCAGAACGGCTCAATCGGACCGGCCGTGGGCGACCGGGTCACGACCGGCGAGCAGGTCGCCCGGTGCGGGAATTCAGGCAACAGCACGGAGCCGCACCTGCACCTGCAGCTGATGAACCGGCCCACACCCACGGCGGCCGTAGGCTTCCCATTTATGTTGCGGGGCATCCGAACCGAAGGCACAGATGAGTTGAACGAGCAGGGTGTCGTGCCTGCGCGCGATGAGTATTTCAACGCCGGGCCAACAGATGTACTCCCGCCGATTGACAACAGCGCTTATTAGCACTCCCGCTCCTCCACCTGAAATGGCGCGCCAGTACTCACCTCACAGCCACCGATAGGATCGGGGCATGGAGGCTCGCTCGTGAACGCACCTGAACCACCCACACCTCGACGTTTTCCGCGCCGGGTATATGGCGTCGGCGCGGAGCCAGATGCCCGCTTCAGTTTGGCCAACGAGCGCACCTTCTTGGCGTGGATTCGCACCGCCCTTGCGCTGATCGCTGCGGGTGTCGCACTTGAGGCATTCGTTTTGCCTATCGCTCCCGGGTTCCGCTTAGGCGCATCCTTGCTGTTGATCTTGCTCGGCGTTCTCGCACCTCTGCAAGCGTGGTTTGGCTGGATGAAGGCAGAACAGTCGCTGAGATTGGGCCGACCGCTTCCGTCTCCCAACCTTGCTGGCCCAATCGGTGGCGGCGTAGTTGTTGCCGGCCTTCTGCTGGCGATTGGTTTGCTACTCCAGTGACCCGCGCCTTCGACCGCCCCTTCGATGCCGGGTTGCAGGCGGAACGCACCGCCTTGGCTTGGCAGCGAACAGTGCTGTCCTTCGCGATCGCCGCGCTCGTCTCTGCCCGCCTCCTGCTCAACACCGTCAGCGTTGGCAGCTACGCCGTGGCAGCTCTGGGCCTCATTATGACGGCGGTGCTGTTCTGGGTGGGGCACCGCAGATACCGCGCGGTGCATACTATTCTCGTTCAGGAATCCACTGATCGCATTCGGCTCACGAGTGCTGCCCCACTGTTCTTGTGGGCGCTTGCCGTGCTTGTGCTCGCGCTTCTGGGTGCAGCCTTCGCCGTCGTGGGTGTCATCGCCGCCCCGCAGGTCTCCTAGCCCGCTCGACGCCTGTAGCCCGCTCACACCTACGCGATCTACCTGGCAGCCCTCTGAGCGGAGTAGCACCATCCCCACAGATACACCGGATGTTGTACGCAGCGCCCAGACAGAAGGCATAGTGTTTTAGAGGCTGATTGCTGATGCCGATGCCGCTGAACACCCGCGGCACCTTCGCCCTACATTTTTGGGACAACGAGAAATCTCATGAGCTCGACTTCACACACTTCTGCACCTCGTCGCGGACGTTCCGGATCACGCGACAACCCCGACGACGGCCCCCGCGCCAAATTCAGCGAACTGTTCCCGTACCTCATGGAGCACCGCAAGGTTCTGATCTTTGTGATCATCCTCAGCGTGCTCGGTGCTGGCGCTTCGCTCGCGCAGCCACTGCTCGTCAGTCAGGTCATCACGATCGTCGAGAAGGAAGAATCACTCGGCACTCTCGTCTGGCTGCTCGTTGGTCTTGTTGTCGTGTCGGGCCTCATCAGCGGTTACCAGCACTACCTGCTCCAGCGCACTGGTGAAGGCGTCGTGCTTTCGAGCCGTCGCCGGTTGGTGAGTCGGATGCTCAACCTCCCCATCTCCGAATTCGACCGTCGCCGCACCGGTGACCTCGTCTCCCGTGTCGGCAGTGACACGACCCTCCTGCGCGCAGTGCTGACGCAGGGACTCGTCGAAGCAATCGGTGGATCCATCACCTTCATCGGTGCCCTCATCGCGATGCTCATCATTGACCCCGTTCTGCTCGGCCTCACCGTGCTCGTGATCGCTATCGCGGTCGTGACCGTGACGACTCTGTCCCGCCGCATCCGGGTTGCGAGCCAGAAGGCTCAGCGCAAGGTCGGCGACCTGGCCGCTGCCGTGGAACGTGCGATCTCCGCGGTGCGCACGCTGCGTGCATCCAACGCCACGGAGCGTGAAATTGATGCCGTGAACGAGGACGCGCTCGGTGCCTGGAAGATGGGAATCAGCGTCGCGAAGATCTCCGCGCTCGTTGTTCCGATCGCTGGGATCGCGTTGCAGGTGTCGTTCCTTGTCGTGCTCGGTGTCGGTGGCTACCGCGTCGCTAGCGGCGCGATCACGGTCGCGAACCTGGTTGCGTTCATCCTGTTCCTGTTCCTCATGATCATGCCGCTCGGTCAGGCCTTCGGTGCGGTCACAGCCGTAAACCAGGCCCTCGGTGCTCTTGGTCGCATCCAGGAGATCATCAAGCTGCCCAGCGAGCTCGAATCTGACGCCAACGTTGTTTCCGTTGCGAGCATCGAATCGGATGCCGCAATCACTTTCGACAACGTCGAGTTCTCCTACCCCCGCGACTCCGTGCTCGTGAAAGCCGAAACCGAACTGGCGGAGCTCAAGCACGCCGGCACCGAACCCGATGCCAAAGAAGTCGACCTCACCGTTCTGCGCGGAGTCAGCTTCTCAGTGAACCGCGGCGAACGCACCGCCATCGTTGGCCCCTCGGGCGCCGGCAAGAGCACCATCCTGGCCCTCATCGAGCGCTTCTACGATCCCACGGGTGGCGTTGTGCGCTTGGGCGGCGATGACCTTCGCGGTCTCAATCGTGAAGAGCTGCGCGCGCAAATTGGGTACGTCGAACAAGACGCTCCCGTGCTCGCCGGCACCATCCGCCAAAACCTGCTGATCGGTGCACCCAACGCCACCGACGACGAATGCGTGAACGTAATCGCCGCCGTGAACCTCACCGGTGTGCTCGAACGCAACTCTGCCGGTTTGGATGCTGCTGTCGGCGAAGATGGAGTGATGCTCTCCGGTGGTGAGCGTCAGCGTCTCGCGATTGCACGCACGCTGCTCGCGGCTCCCCCGATTCTGCTGCTCGACGAATCGACCTCCAGCTTGGACGGTCTCAACGAGCAGATGCTCCGCGAAGCCATCGACGCCGTAGCCGAAAACCGCACCCTCATCGTGATCGCCCACCGTCTCTCGACGGTCGTCGACTCCGACCAGATCGTCGTGCTCGACAAGGGCAAGGTTGTCGGCGTTGGTACCCACTCCGAACTCGTGAAGTCGACCCCGCTCTATAAGGATCTCGCTAAGCATCAGCTGCTCGTTTAGCGGCGAAAGCTAGTCGCTGGCGCGCGGCGGTCTCGCGTGCGTCAGCGCGCTAGTCGACGGCGAGCGCGAACATCGCGACCGCAGCCGTCGCGGCAACGTTGAGCGAGTCGATGCCGTGGCGCATCGGAATCTGCACGATGGTGTCTGCAGCATCGATGGCTTCGCGGGTGAGACCGTGGCCCTCGGTGCCGAGCACGAGCGCAACCCGCTCCGGAGCATCCGCCGCATAGTCACGCAGCGAAACAGCACCGTCTTCGAGAGCGAGCGCGGCAATCTGGAATCCGGATGCCGTGAGCAGCGCGCGAGTGTCTGTCCAGTTGCCGATGCGGGTCCACGGCACCTGAAGCACCGTTCCCATCGAGACGCGGATTGCGCGGCGGTAGAACGGGTCAGAGCACTGCTCGGTGACGAGCACAGCGTCCGCCCCGATTCCGGCGACCGAGCGGAAGATGGCGCCAACGTTGGTGGGATCAACAACGTTCTCGAGAATGACAATGCGTCGGGCATCCGCCAGCAGCTCGATCGGGGTCGGCAAAGATGGTCGGTGCATCGACGCGATGACGCCGCGGTGCAGCACGTAGCCGGTGAGTTCGGCGAGCAGCGAGCCGTCTCCCGTGAAGATGGGTACGTCGTCGCCGACTAGCTCGACGATTTCGTCAACGGAGGTGCCGAGGGCAAGCACTGAGCGAACGCGATGGCCGGAGCGGAGGGAACGGTGCAGCACGAGGGCTGACTCGGCTAAATAGAGCCCGTGTTCGGTTCCGTGAGCTTTGCGCAATGCGACATCAGTCTGATGCGAGTAGTCAGCGAGGCGCGGGTCGCTGAGCTCGGTAACCGGGATGACGGGCACGCTAGTTGAGTCTCAGTCGCGGAGAGTCACTCATTATCGGGCACAAGCGCGATGCCCGCCTCTTTCATCGCGACCAGTGCTGAGGCACTCGATTCGGGCGCGACGCCAGCGATCAGATTGGTAAGCACGGTCACTGAACGGCCCGTTGCTACGGCGTCCATCGCAGACGCTAAAACGCAGTAGTCCGTGGCGATCCCGGCAATATCGATGCGTTCGATCTCGAGGCGATCGAGCAGTGCGGGCAAGGCCTCGCCGTCATCGGCGACACCTTCGAAGATGGAGTACGCGGGCACACCCTGCCCCTTGCGCACATGAACATTGATCTGCTGGGTGTTGAGCGCCGGGTGGTATTCGGCACCATTGGTGTCAGCCACGCAGTGAACAGGCCAGGTATCAACAAAGTTGGGTTCGGTATCCGTAGCGAAGTGCCCGCCGTTATCGTTATTGGCGTCGTGCCAGTCACGGGAGGCGATTATCACGCAGTAGTGCTCCGCATTTGCCCACAGGAAGTTAGTGATGTCGCCCGCGACGGCAGCACCGCCCGCAACACCGAGAGCGCCACCCTCAGTGAAGTCGTTTTGAACATCGATAATGAACAGTGCAGCAACCACTTTTTAAGTGTACGTCTGTCGGATTAGTAGTTACTGAGATTGCTGCCACACGCGAAAATGCCAGCGACGAGGTTGTCGAGCGCGGTGCGAGCATCACGAGAAATCCCCTCGCCGATCGCGTAGAAAGCGAAGGCAAGCTCGGTGCCGTCTGCGGCATTCACCACACCACCGAGTGAGTGTTCTTGGTTTGTCCAACCAGACTTTGCCGCGACCTGGCCGGATGCCGCAGCGGCATCCCCTTCAAAGCGGTTGTAGAGGTCGCCACTTTTGCCCCCGATGGGAAGCATCGCGAAGGCGGCACCAATTGCCCTTGAGCCTGATGCCCCTTCAGCCATGAACTGTGCAATGAAGAGCGGCGGTACCTGGTTTTTGGGGCTGAGGCCTGAGCCATCAGTGATGGTGATCGTCCCGGTGTCTTCGAGTCCGGCATCCGTCAACGCACTCGGGATTGCTTGAGCGAGGGACGATGCAGATCCGTTGAGGTTGAGCTTTTTGGAGACGAGGCGGGCCAAAGATTCGGCGAGTGAGTCGTCCCCGCTGATGAGCATCTGCTCGACGAGGATGCTCACCGGTTGCGACTTCACTTCGGCCAGCACTGTGGTGCCGACTGCCGCACCCGTGGAGAACGTGACGTCTGGCAGCCCGGCCGCTTGTGCGAATGCTTCGCCAGCAGACTTCACGGGGTCGGTGCCTCGCGGGCTGATGGCGATGGTGGGGTCGGCGCGGTCACCATTGACCATAAGGGCGGTGACGTAGCCGTGGTAGCCGCCAGTGCGTTCCCGCTCGGGCCAGTTCGAGTCCCACGCGTCGCTGGTGTTCCACAGCGTTGAATCGAGCACGATCTGCGTGATCGGATCATCGGGGTGAAGCTCGTCGTAGCGGGTCATCGCCTGCGAGGCGAGATCCGCGATCTGTGGGGCATCCCGGTAGTACGACGCATTTGTTGTGGCGAGCGTCGGGTCACCGCCACCAACCAGAACGATCGTTCCCGGCGTCGAACCATCGATCACTTTGGTGCTGATGCGAGTGTCTGGGCCGAGAGCCTGCAGCGCTGCCGCCCCGGTGAGAGCAGTCACGATGTGCGCGGGGCTTGCCGCTTTAGCCCCTGAGCGGCTCCACAGCACTTCACCTGTGCCAGCATCCGTTACAACACCAACCAAGGTGGGGAACGTTGCGACCGAGGCAAAACTTTCCACCGAACACGTACGCACTGACGTTCCGGCGGGTGCAACATCCGGTTGGCTCCGCTGCTCAGCAGTGACTTCGTCTGGGGTGACATCAGCTGCCGAGTTGGCGGAGCCAACCGAAATTCCGGCGAATACTGCTCCAACTGCAAGCAGCACAAAAACTACGGCCGCAACCACCACCGTGATTGCGGTGGGGTGTTTGGCGATTAGCGCACTTATTCCTCCTGGCGCTTTCGGCTCACTGCTAGCTGATTCAGTCACCCGGTTATCGTACCCGGGCGACTGAGCTCAGCGACTGCGTGAGTGCTTAGCAATACGTCCACCGTGCCGCTGCACGGGTGAAGCTGTAGGGCTCATCGATGCCACCGTGGGTCATCGCAAAGGCGATGCACGCCCCTCCGGTGCTGGCACCGGGGCGGTAGAGCGATGCGCGGTGTGCGCTAGATGCCCACCATTTGGAGGCAACTGTTGCTCCGCTGTTGCCTGAGCCACCGGCCAAGTTACCATCGCAACCCCGTGCAGGAACGCCGTCTGAGCGCTTGGTGCCGTTGTGGCCCCAACCGTCGAGCGGGTTCGAGCTGGGTGATTCAGCCATCCAGAACAGACGATCTTCCATGCAGGAATCCCAGCGGATCTTCGACAGCGCAATTGGCTGCAAGCAGTTGGCGACGCGAATCGAGTTGTAGGCGTAAGCGAAGGATGCGAGGTCGCCAGAGGTTGTTCCGGGAACGCCCTGCGATGAGCTGCGGCTCGGCGCGCCGGGAACGCTGCCACCGACATTGCCAGGGCACGAGCGGCCTGCTGCTGCGTAGGCCGCGCGGACCTGAGCAACGTAGGCGCTGGTGCCAGCGCTACCGCCGCCATACGAAGCGACAACAGCGGGCTTAGGTTTGGGCTTGGGTTTGGGCACAACTTTTTGCGCCAGGTGTTCGGAGTCGACCGTGAGCGATTTGGCTTCCGCTTTGAGCTCTGCGGCGAGTGATGCTTCAGTGATGCGTTCGACGCTGGCGAGGGCAACAACCTGTGTCGACTGTTCAATCGGGCCAGTGGCCGTCGATGCGAACAGCGGCGCACGTGCCACCGAGTTTGCGGTTGCGACGTCGGTGAGACCCGGCCCGCCTCCCCCGACGAATGGGACTACCCCAACTAATACGACAGTAAAGCCGCCGTTAACCACGGAACTCTCCCCATGAAAATCGTCCCCCAGACGAATTATTGGACTCAGTTCCCCCTGCGTCCTAGGCCCAAAACTAGGTGCGAATTGACCAGTTTGCAAGGAAAAAACTCCGGAAACATGCGGAAATACCCGCTAAAGGGGGGTCTGGGTGACTGGTCTATCCTCTATTCGGGGGACACGTGCGTGGCTCGGTTATGGAGCATTCCGCTGTATGACGTGTGAATCTCCAGGGCTACGCGCTAATCGCTAGGAGCTAATCGCTTCGACAAGTCGTTCCCGCGCGCGTGCGAGATGAGCATCGAGGCAGGCAACGGCGGCTTCCGCATCGCCCGCTTCGAGGTGTTCGAGAATCTCGTGGTGCTCCGCCGCGATCTGGTCGACGCTGAGCAGGCTTCTTCCTTGCACCTGCGCCATACACAGGCGCACTTCGTCGACGAGGGAGCGATACATCCGTTCCACTCGTGGGCTGCCGATTGCTTCGACGAGGGATGCGTGAAACTGCATGTCTGGTTCGACTGCCGCGATCGAGCCGCCAGCTGCAATCGCGGCTCCGGCTTGTCGAACGCGATCGTTTGCCGCTGCGGCGGATTTGGGCACTCGGTGTTCGGCCGCGAGCTCACGGAGTGCAGAGCTCTCAAGGCGCAGGCGCGTGCGATAGATGTCGCGTACATCGTCGATACTCAACACGGGAACGCGTGCGCTCTTGTGGGCACCACGCTGAAGTAGGCCTTCGGTGGTGAGCTTCTCGATCGCCGCTTTCGAAGTCGAGCGAGCGACGTTGTAGTCCTCAGCGAGGAGGGCTTCGGTTACCGGGGAACCGCTGGGCAGTTCTCCGGCGAACAATCGTCGGCGCAGGTCGTCGGCGAGGGCATCCACGACGGATACTGCTGTAATCGTTCGAACCATTCGCTCTCCTCCGCCCCAAAGCCTACCTTTTGGTCTCATTGAAGGCGTTGTAGACTTGTCAGACAATCCTAGAATCAATGATGATTGGGAGCCCATGCAACCGTCCGTTCACGACCAGTTCGCCTCCGTACTCGCCGACGCTGGCCGCATCAGCACACGAGCGATCGACCTGCACGCAAACGCCCACGACGCCTCCCACTTTCTCCTGATCCCCGAGACCGTTGTTATTGCTCAGGATGCCGCCGAAGTTGGGCGACTGCTGCAGGCTGGGGCTCGTACCGGAATGCACGTGACCCTGCGCTCTGGCGGCACGAGTCTGAGCGGCCAGGGCCTCACGGATGGTGTGCTCGTCGACGTGCGCCGCAACTTCCGAGGCATCACCATCGAAGATGGCGGGATGCGCGTGCGCGTGCAGCCCGGCGCCACCGTTCGTCAGGTCAACGGCGCCCTCGCCCGCCACGGCCGCAAGCTTGGACCCGACCCCGCAAGCGAGTCCGCCTGCACCATCGGCGGAGTCGTAGCCAATAACTCCTCGGGAATGTCGTGTGGCATCACTGGCAACACCTACAAAACTCTCGAGTCGCTGACCCTCGTTCTCACGAGCGGCACCGTCGTCGACACAGCGGCGCTCGACGCCAATCAGAAGCTTCGCCACGACGAGCCAGGACTCTTTGACGGACTGCTGCGACTGCGCGACCGCGTCCGCGCCAACCCCGCTTCGGTGAGCATCATCGAGCACCAGTTCTCGATGAAAAACACCATGGGTTACGGTCTCAATTCTTTCCTTGACCACGACGAACCAGCCGACCTGCTCGCACACCTCGTGATCGGATCAGAAGGCACCCTCGGGTTCGTGGCCGAGGCGGTGTTCCGCACCCTCCCCCTGCTGGGCCATGCCGCGACCGGGCTCGTGATCTTCGACAGCCTGCTCGCCGCAAACGAGGCGCTCCCCGACATCGTTGCCACGGGTGCTGCCGCGATTGAACTCATGGATGCTCAATCACTGCGGGTCGGCAAAATGGAAGCTGACGCGCATCCGCTCATTCGGGATCTCACGGTCAACCAGCATGCCGCCCTACTCGTGGAGTACCAGGCGGCAAGCGCCGAAGAACTGGCCGAGCAGCAGGTTCAGGGAACCCGAGTTCTGGACGGCCTGACCGTGAGCGAGCCTGCGGTGCTCTCCCGCGAAGCCGCGACCCGTGCCTCGCTGTGGCACTTGCGTAAAGGTCTGTACGCAACTGTTGCCGGCGCGCGTCCGTCGGGCACGACTGCGCTACTTGAGGATGTTGTGGTTCCCGTGGAATCGCTGGCCCGCACAAGCTCTCGACTCAGTAAGCTTTTTGACCGGTACGGCTACGAGAACAGCGTGATTTTTGGGCACGCGAAGGATGGCAACATCCACTTCATGCTCACCGACCTCTTCGAGGGGGCAGGGCTCCAACGCTATGAGGCGTTCACGGAAGACATGGTCGACCTCGTGCTGGGTGAGGGCGGTTCGCTCAAGGCCGAGCACGGCACCGGCCGGGTCATGGCTCCTTTCGTGCAGCGCCAGTACGGCGACGAGCTGTACGGCGTGATGCACGAGGTGAAGGCGCTGTTCGACCCGAGCGGGATGCTCAACCCTGGCGTGATCATCACCGATGACCCTGCCGTGCACCTCAAAAACATCAAGGCCACTCCGACGATCGAAGTTGAGGCGGACCGCTGTGTGGAGTGCGGCTACTGCGAACCGGTATGCCCGAGCCGCGACCTGACACTCACGCCGCGCCAGCGCATTGTGGTGAAGCGTGCCATCGCAACCGCACACGCCGAGGGCAACACCGCTCTCGCCACTGAACTAGAGAAGGACTACGAATACGAGGGCGTGCAAACCTGTGCCGTGGATGGCATGTGCCAGACCGCGTGCCCCGTGCTGATCAATGCGGGAGACCTGGTGCGTCGGCTGCGCAAGACCGAGCATTCTGCGGTCGAGAAGAAAGTCTGGAAGACCGCTGCCACCCACTGGGGTGCAACGACGGCGATTGCGGGGGCTGCACTTTCGATCACCGAGAAGCTTCCGGCACCCGTCGTCACGGTGCCTAATAAGTTGGGGCGCGCTGTGCTTGGCGAGGACATGCTGCCGCTGTGGTCGCCTGAGCTGCCTGCCGGGGGCGCCCGTCGATCACGATCTGCGCCCGAATCATCCGCGGATGTCGAAGCCGTATATGTGCCAGCCTGCGTGAACGCGATGTTCGGCCCCGCCACGCGCCCCGATGGCACTCGTGGGCCCGGCGTGCAGGCCAGCTTCGAGGAACTCTGCGAGCGCGCCTGTGTCACGGTGCTGGTCCCCGAGAACATCGATTCGCTGTGCTGCGGCACACCGTGGTCGTCGAAGGGGCTACCGGATGGCGCTGCCATCATGCAGGACCGCGTACTCGCCAGCCTCCGGGCCGCCAGTCGCGATGGTGAACTCCCAATCATCTGTGACGCCTCGTCATGCACCGAGGGCCTGCTCCACACTATTGAGAATGATCCAGAACCGGCAGCACGCGGTGCGCGCCCGCTGCGCGTCATCGACGTGATCGAGTTCGTGGCTGATCGAATTATTCCGTCGCTGCCGACGACTCCTGCTGCGAGGTCTGGGACGGCAGTGGCCACAGCAGCGGCTAGCGGCACTGCTGAGGTTAGCGGCACTGCGGTGATCAGTGGCGCCGTGGTGCCCTCCTACGAACGTATCGATTCGCTCGCGCTGCACCCGACGTGTTCTTCAACCCGGCTGGGTCTCAACGAGAAACTCACCATGGTTGCGAACGCAGTCGCCGAAGATGTGATGATTCCGGACAGCTGGGGATGTTGCGCATTCGCCGGTGACCGAGGGATGCTGCATCCCGAACTGACCGAGTCAGCCACCGCCGTACAGGCCGCCGAGGTGCGCGCTGCCGGAGCTTCAACCCACGCGAGTTGCAACCGCACGTGCGAACTCGGGATGACGCGGGCCACCGGGAGCGACTATCGCCACGTTGTTGAGCTGCTTGCGGACGCTACGCGCTCATAGCGGGCCCAGCGACGGAGCTAGCTACGGGCACGCACAGGACGCTGCCGAACGGAGAAGAACAGAGCCGCCTGTCAGAATCGAACTGACGACCTTCTCATTACAATGTGGTCCCTCTGTTCGGAAACTCTGAAATGGCGGTAGCCGCATGATTGACACTGAACTGTGCTGGACAACGTTTCAGCTCGGAACCCGCGAGTACATTGCAATGAATAGCGGCGATACGATCCGGTGGGTTGTGCGACGCGCAGATGACGGCTCGCGGACCTGGATGGTCACCCGCTATGACATTGGTGTGAACGACGGCGAAATGGTCCAACAGTGCAAAACCAGTACCGCAGCGCGAGCATGGGTCGAGGCGACGGCTTAGACCAACCTCCCAGCGTAGACACACGCGGGTGTAGGCGTTTCGATACCGTAAATCCCTACATCAGACACCGGGGGAATCATGGACACCACCACAACACTCGCAGCGTGGCGATTGTGGCAAGAATCGCAAGCACTCTCAGCACGAACTATTGACGAGCGCGCCAACGTCATCCGGCACCTGCTCGACTACACCGGCGCGAACCCGCTTGAGATTATGCCTGAGCACATCATCCGGTATACGGCGAGGCCTGAAATTTCGGCAGCATCGAAGGGCACCTACCATGCGACCATTCGGGCGTACTGTGTGTGGCTTGTCAGGACCGGACAGCGCGACGATGACCCCAGCGCCCGCACACCGCGCCCTAAGCGCCCCAAAGGTCGCCCACGGCCCGTACCGGATGCCTCACTGACCGCACTACTGGCACAGGTCAACCGTCGCCGCACACGCATGATGATTCTTCTTGCCGCAATGGCCGGGCTTCGAGTGCACGAGATAGCAAAAATTCACGGGCGCGACATCGACCTCACCAACGGCCTACTAACCGTCACGGGCAAGGGAAACAAGACGGCCACCCTCCCACTGCACCCCAGCATCATCGATGAAGCATCAACCTTTCCCAGCAATGGGTACTGGTTTCCCGCCTATGAGAAGCAGCACACCGGGATTCCGCATGTGAAAGCGGGGGCCGTATCCGCCGCGATTATGAAGACCATGAAACGTGCCGGAGTTCCCGGCCAGGCACACCAACTCAGGCACTGGTACGCAACTACCTTGCTCGGCTCCGGCGTTGACCTGCGGATCGTCCAAGAACTCATGCGGCACGAGTCCCCCGCCACGACTGCTATCTACACTCAGGTAGATTTTCGGCAGCAGCGGGCCGGTATGGATCTGTTGCATCTGCCGACTGCCGCTTAGCGCATCAGTTAGTTATCTGCTTTAGGGTGCTTTATCAGAACTGGCTAAAGGTCGGCAGACACAAAAAAGATGCCCCACACCCAGCCGTCAGGCCAGATGCAGGGCATCAAAAGGTTCTATCTATCAGCTACAGCCTTCGCATTCGAGGGCCTCTGCCGGATCCGTGGGGCAGGTGTACCCGCCGACTGTTTCCTGATCGCCGGTCACTTGCGCAGCGGATCGCGCTTGATGAACCCGGCAAGGGTCGCACCGACTGAAACAACAGCCGCATACACCACGGGTGCCCACACACCAAGACCAGCAAACAGGTCAGGGGTGATAGCACCAATAGCAGCGATGACCGCTACAAGAAGGATTGAGGTTACCGCTGATGCGATCACCTTAGGGCTGATAGTTTTCTCTGCATCGTTCATCGTGTTACTCCTTAGCGTTGGTGGCCTGTCGGCCTGGTTTTAGCGTGGTAAGCCCACCGGCCACGCAGGTGGTGGCGGGGCAAGTCCCTCCCAAATGTGGGAGCGGAGTTCGTAAATGTGTTCCCGGTACCCGTCCGAGTTGGTTTCTAGGCGGTTCAGCCGGATGTCCTGCTCGGTGGCTCTGCGGCCTGCATCATCCCGGTAGGTGCGTAGCTCTTCCTGTAGTTGGTCGATGAGAGTATTTTCGGCTGTGGACGCAACAACTTTTGAGGCGGTGCGGTTGCTGAGGATTGCACCCAACCAGACACCGGATGCGCCAATTGTGGCGACGGCGAGGGTGATGAGGGCAGTTATGAGCCATTCAGACATGTGTGACCTCCTACGGCCTAGGAGGGGTTATTTGATGATGGCGTCGCGTGCTGCTTTGCCATTGTCGGCAGCGGTCGGAATCTTGATCTGTGCTGCGAGTTTCGCGTAATCAATGACCACCGGTGTTGAGGTGGCTGGGTGGCCGGCCAACCATGCGGCATGATCCAACCGGGCGAATTCTTGTGCGGCAACATACTCATCACGCGCAAACCCGTCAGCACTACCGGAACCCAGCTCATAGAAGCGTTCCCACCAGAGGGCGCGTTTCGGGTCACTGGTGGTCACATAGCCGCGTTCAATGGGGGTAGGGCCGACCAGTGACGGCCATACCAGAGACCACTCTGCGGTTCCTTCGGTGCGTTTGATTACAGCGGGCATATCTGCTCCTTCGGAGGTTGTTGGGAATGGTGTTGTGTCGCCACTGGCAGGGGTTGAATCTTTGAGTAGTGCTTGGGCCAGATTGACGACAAGGTTGATGTTCATCCCGCCTGGGCAGGCTGTGGCATACGAGTCACCGAAGTAGCCGTAAATTTCTCGGTGCCCAAACACTGTCCACGTTTCCGGGGCACCGTTGCGGTGCGGCCAAAAATTGTCTTGCTCAGCCCAATATGCAACCTGCGCGGCCATTGTTTCGTGGGACTCACGACTGATTGTCCAGCCTGTCGTGGATTCGTTGGCGCACTCGATGGAGCGCAGTACCGAATCCCAGTAAGGGGAGCCGAGAGACCATGCACGCATCCCATCATCAACAACTTTTGCGTTGCGTTTGTCTTTGATGACACGCTGTGATGAGACTGTGCGTGACCCTGAGACCATCATGTTGATGATCCCTGTGGCGCTCGTTGTTGCCCCGTGATGCAGGACAACGCCACGGCGGGGGGTTTCTGTTAGTGCGGACTGCTGCCGTGTCCGGTGCGACTCCGTAACCGGGTTTTTGATAGCCATGGTGCCCCTCTCTGTGGTTTAGCTGCTGCGTGGTTTAGCGCCGACTTCTACACGGTCACCCACCCGGGGGAAGGGAGCTGCACACTGACAAACGTCTTCGACGCCCACTGCAGAATATTCTGCGCAGTAAGGACACCATCCAAATTGTCAGTAGTTGTGTTGATGCTTACTGTCGTGGCGTTAATATTTTTGACGATCACCGTCGTGCCAGGAGATCGACCCGCAACGGCCGGAAGTGACAGAGATCCGCCGCCAGCGATGTTGCAGATCAACGTCTTTCCCTCGTCGGTGTTGTTCAACGTTCGGGCAGTGGTGATGACCTTCGGGCCAGAGTTACGGACGATGCGGTTCGCAGTAGTACCCGTGAGAGTTTCCACAATCGCGTCAACGTTCACCCCGCCACGGATCTCATTGGCCAGACTGCCTGCCTTCCAGAACGCCCGCGGAATGCCCGACGCTGTTTCGTACCTGCCCTGGTCGAAGAGAATGTTGTTGCCAGCGCTGTCGATGGTCGCCTCGACGACCCCGCCCGAGTCTTCTAGAGACGGCTGATGAAACGTCCACCCATCGATAGCGGATGCAACACTGTCAATGAGAATATGCCGGGTACCCGCAACAGCAGTTCCCTCAGCTGCGTCGAAGTTGAAAGCCCCGCCGAACGTCTGGTTTTGGTTCGCATAACCGGCACCATCGGAAGTGATCTGCAGATTCCGTTTGTTGTTCAGCAGTGTTCCGAGATAGAACTCCGAATAAGTCACACCATTGCCTGCCGTTTCACCGCGGAACTGCAAACCCGTTTCGAAATTACGGACAGTCCCGATCTGGACAGTGCAATCGCTAGTGTTCACTACGCGCACACCGACCGAGCCCGCCACCTGTCCCCACCCGATAACAGTCTTTGACAAAGCGATGACGTATGGGGTGCGGATCGTTTTGCGGGAAATACTCGCGGGCGGGTTCCCGACAATGATGGCAATGCCCGTACCGGTGTAGTTGAAAACAGCACGAGACAAGTCGGCGTCATCCTTGATGGTGACGGTCGCATTGATGTTGTACTGGGCCGTCCCGCTCACAAGAGGAATACCTGCCGCGGAAGCGGCATTCAGCGCACTTTGTATAGCGCTCGAGCATTCAGTCACCCCGGTAGGGTCAACACCTGGAAACGTGTCCAGTTTCACGGCGGTGCGGTATTTTGCGCGCAAAGCATCACCGGTCGCGGTGGTCGCGGCTGACTCGGCAATGAACGCCGCAATCGCCGCATCATCTGCTGCCGCACCTGTCGCATTGTAACCGGCAGGCCCACGCAGTTCCGCAATCTTTGTCCACACCATTATTTACTCCATATCAGTAGGTCAGCATTGGGAGAATCGGTATCAAGCCACAAAGACGATTCGACAGGGACACCCAAAGGGGTATCGGGGCCAACGAAAGCTAAGGTCGGATTCCACTCAGTTACAAGAAGATCGGCAATCGTTCCCCCGTCTGGTGCTGCCCGATATCTTCCGGGTAGGAAGTCTTGTCGAATGAAATTACTGGCAGAATCAAGCCATGTGACATCGATCGTGTAATGACTATCTGGGCGCGCATCGGCATTTATAAAAAGATTCACACTGAAATCGCCGCCAGCGTCGGGAAACACTTTGATCGGTTTGGTGATGAATATGAATCCGAGATCAAAAGGTTGATAGGTGGCCGGGTTTGACGGAGTGAAGGTGATGACCACGTTTGGGCTCAGCGGAGTCGTGGTGAAGTCGGAAAGTTTGCCAGTATAGATAGCCATGAGTCTCCCTAGGAATACAAAAAGCCCCAGATTGGGGCTAGTGAAAATGGTGAATGCGAGTAGGATTCAGGGCACGTAAGAGGCCCGCGACTACGTAAATAGCCCGGACCCATGACCGACCTTAGGAGTCGATATGAACAAGATAACCCACACACTCATTGCGAGTGTTGCCGCCGTGCTGCTGCTAGCCGGATGCAGTGCCGCACCAGCCGAGACGGTTGAGCAAGGAACCGCCGCTCCCGCCGAAACGGTTGAAGCAACCCCGGAACCGTTAGTGGCAGACGAAGCAGAACCCGAAACCGCTGCTGCTGCTGGTGATGAAGTGTTCCTCACCGAAGTACGCATCCGCATCCAAGGCATCAAGAACGCCACCGACGAGCAACTCATCACAGCAGGGCATGAAGCTTGCGAGCTCTACACACAGGGCGAGACCAAGGACACCATGCGACTCATCGAAGGCGAGGAGCCAGACGCTGATGCCGGTTGGTACTGGGACAGCATGGTCATTGCTTCGTGGGCACCCCGAGCTTACTGCCCAGAGTACGACGAACTAGGTTAGGGCTCGACCGGCTTCTTTGACTCTGCAGCAAAGTCGCCGCCGATGCGCTCGCCCTTCACTATCCAATCGAAGTCGCGCCCAGCAGTGCCGTAAGCGGTAAATTTACCCGCGACCACACGGTCAGCGCCAACCATAAACGGCTGCCCGACTGCAGTGATATGAGCGGTGCGGTTCCCCGTTTTGTTTAGCGCCTCAAAGTATGCAGGCAACGTCACAATGCACTTGCCCACAGAATCGAATTTCTCTGTGCCTGTGTACTCTGTGCCGCTGATCGGTGACTCGGTTGAGCCGTGTTGAATCCACCACCCGGGTTTCGTGGGGTGATCCATCCGAAAACTCTTCGTGCCCGTCACAGTTTGATTGCCACTGACCGTCAGGTCGCCACTGACACCCAGATTGCCGCAGCCTAGTGGGCCTGAAACGGTGGTCGATGCGCCAAGGAAAATACTCGTGCCGTCAACAACCATCTGCCCAGATGACCAAATCCGCCCAGACGCAGTGCCCAACTTGTCGATCGTGACCGACCCGGCCTTGATCGTGCCAGTGCCCAGCACCAAGTTATTGTCTAGAGTCGTCAGACCCTTGATAGACATTGTGCCATTGACCGTCGTGGCACCGTTGATCGTCGTTACGCCGTCAATGATCACCGGGCCGTCGAGGTTCGATGTCCCAGTCCAAGTAAGCGTTCCCGAGCCGTTCAGCGTGCCCGTGATGACCAACTGACCATCGACCGTAGCGATACCTGACACCTTCAGGTTGCCGCCCTCAATGAGGAGTTCGGAGCCGTCATACATCCGCAGACGGCCACGACCCACCGACGTATTCGACAACGGGGTAGCCATCTCTAGCCGACTAATCCGAGAAACCAGCTCCGACAGCTCACCCTTGGTGAGATTATCTACCCTCGACATCAGACACCTCCCGGTTGGAACTGCAACTTCACTGTCTCCGAAAGATCACCAGAGAACCCAATAATCCTGTTGTCATGCCAACCATCAGAAAGCCACGGGTCATCCTGCACCCACGTCTTAGCAGAACCACCCAACAACAGATCCGAAACAGACGGTGTACCAGACGTGAGAATCGAAAAACCCCACTGCTCAGTTGGTTGCTTGAACGCCGCCAAATCACCAGACGCATACCGACCCAACGCCGCCAAATTGGTTGCATCAGGCAACGCCGCAAGACGTTCTGTAAACGGATACACCGGGCTAAGAACCCGCTGGTTTTGGGCAAGCTTGTCAATTTCAGAACCCTCACCAGTAGCAACCGAGTTCTGGGCAAGCTTCGCGGAATCCTCCGTCACAGTCAGCCCCAAAACACCAGACTTGCCCGCACCAACATTCCACTCAAAAGAACCCGCCGTCAGCGAACCTGTACGCATCTGCCAACTCAACTTGCCAGCAACCCACTGCGGACGGAAATCAATATCTGTTCCACCAGACTCATTCATCAAATCCCGCAACACATCGCCCAGCCACGGAAAGTGATACCCGTAATAGGTGCGCGAAATAGTGCCCGCAGCATCCGCAGAGAACGTGATCGGCAACAACATATTCGCATCAGGCAAACCGAGTAGAACCAGCTCAACCATCTTCTTCGCAACAGTCCCCGATGAGCGAGACGTGAACACCTGGTTTACGAATTTCGACTCAACCGTGTGATCAACAGCCAAACGGCGACTAAGGATCGTCCAAATATCTGAATGGGGAAAAGTCACCGTGCCAGCAGCATGGTTGTAGATCCGGTTATCAACGACACCCGCATAAACAACAACGCCATCCCAATCGAGAACCAGTGTTGTTGCGAGAGGCTTCGTCAACGTCTTCATGTCGAGCTTGCCAAAGTTGGTATCCCGAATTGGAACAACCATCGAACCGCCCGCCCCAGAATTCAGCGAACGCTCCCACGAAAACGACGCCGGCACCGGCAACTTCTGAAGCTTCGTGCCCGTAACCGTGTCACAAGACCACAACGACCACGCCATCAGATGTACGTATCCAAAACCGCTGTAGACAATGTGAGACCCGAACCGGTAAGTGTGTGCGTCACAGTGCCACCCCCCGGAATTGCCCAAGTATCTGCCGACGTCACCTGACCCGTCACAACCACACCGCCCACCTCAAGAAACCCTGTCGCCATATCAATGGTGTGAGGATTCCCAGAAGTGACCGCCTGCGTGACCGTGAACGTTTTACCGCCCGGCCCATTAATTGTGTAACCCGAACCAGTACCCGAAACGGTATGGATAGGAGATGCCGCAAAGTTGCCAAAATGGTATGCAGCAACACCCGCCGCGAACGTGCGAGTCTCACCAAACTTGCGCGGATCAGCAGCCCAAACCTGTAACTGGTATTGGGCAATCGAACCCGGCACAATCGTTTTGAACTTCGACCCCACACGTTGAACATCAGCCCACGACGTAACACCCTGATACTCAATAACCATCCGGTGCTGCTTACCATCAGCAGCCACCCCAGACAGTTGATTCTTCAAGTGCCCAAGCTCAAGCTCAGAGGCCGCAAAACACAAACCAGAAACCGAAATGCGCCGAGTGCCCGCAAACGCAGGCACCTCGAAAGAGCCGTGCGCTTGTGGACGCTCAATATCCGTTGTGCGGTAATCCACACTGTCGTCCCACCCAGCAAACCCGTCGTCACCAACGGTGAACCCGTCAGAACCGTCACCAGCATCCGCGAACCATGACCCAATACGAATTGACTCCATTAGGCGCTCCTTAAGTTCCAGTTCAATTGGTCGGCAGCAATGCGCCCCACAGTTTCAGCCGACATCCCCGGCTGTGCATAAATAGGCATGTTGACTTGTGCGCCCTGAGAGGTTGGTGCCGAACCCATCTGAGGTGCCGACGAATACTGCGACGACGCAAACTGTGAAGCCCCAAAACGATCAGCCGCAATATCCTTCAACAACGACCGATACTTAGACGCTTGCGGTTCAGGGGTAACCTCTTCACCCACCGACAGCATTGCGGCCACCGAGTCCGACTTTGATGTCCCCGGCCCGTGAACAGTTCCACCATCCGCAAACCCCAAAACGCCAGAACCCAACTTTGGAGAAGTCGTCGACCGCAAGTTGACTGTGGCACCATTCCAACGGGCAAGGAACCTCTGCATGGAAAGCTCAGCAGGGTCAGTATTGATGATGACCGCTGTTTCAATGTTTTCGGGAATCAGCCCTAACTTGTCGATATAGGTTTCTGCTGCTTCGCCTGTGATCCCGAACTTGGCCAGTTGCTCGATAAGAGCTGCACGACCATCATTGATCGCCGCCGTTGCTCCCTCTTGTGAACCAGTCTGTTCAAGAATTGATGCAGCAGACTCCAAGGCAGACTTAGCAATCGCATCAAGTGCGGCCTCATTGTTGCGGCCGGCCTCAGAGTTGATGTCAAGCGTCTTACCATTCTCAGCAACCGCATCCGTAGCATCATCGATCGCTGACTGGAACTGACGTTCCGCATCACGTGCAGACAAAGACGTTGCACCAAACCCACGAATCAGATCCGCAAGCCCCGCAATCTCCTGTCCGGCGCCCTCCGCCGCACCAGCCAACTCATCCAAAGTTTTCTTATGCCCATTGGCTGCACCAGCCGCGTCGCCATCAACGCTCGCCTTTTGCTTCGTGACACGTGCAGCCTCATCAAGCGATCCCGCAGAACCCTCAACAGCCATCTTCAAGTCACTGGATGCGGTGGACAGTTCTAGGGCACTCAGCCCGGTTTCGTCCATCTGTCGCTTCAAAAGATCAGAACCAGCCGCACCGATAACCAGTGCGCCCTTTAGTTCCTTCATTGCGCCAGCGTTACCCAGCGCCGCATCCGTCACAACATCAAGTTCAATGCCCAACTTCTTGGCTGCGTCAAATGCTGAATCAGATTCCATCCAGAGAAATGAATTCTTTGTGGCAAGGTTGGCTTTGACCAGCTCGCGTGAAGCCTCCGTGACCTTCCCCGTCTGCTGGTCAAGAGTGCCCGAGAACTCTTCTGTGCGCGCCTTCGCGTTAGCTTGCGCCGCGGTGAAAATTCCAAGAACGGCAGCAGCAGCAACAAAAGCCACCCCCAACACGCCCGCAGAAGTCGTGACTATCCTCGACGTTCTCTGAGCAGTCGTGCCCATCGTTGCCAAAGCAGCCTTGTACGCAGCAACCTTCGGGACGGCCAACAGGAACGCACCACCAGAAACAGCAGCAACACCACCCAGAACGGTGACAATGCCAACGACACCCATTAACGGCTTAGGCATAGCGCCTACCCCATCAGCGAAGATAGCTATACCATCAGAGGCAGCACTAACCGCAGGCAAAAATACTTCACCAAACGAGATCGCAGCATCAACAATGCTGTTACCTGCAACCTGCACCTTGGAGGCCGTCGTGTCATAACGTTTCGCTGCCTCGTCAACTAGGGCAGTGTTGTCCTCCCACGCCTCATTACCCAACGTAAGAGACTTCCGAAGAAGATCCCCAGAGTTAGCCATATTCAACAGGGCGCGAGTCGTACGAATATCTGTTTGCCCCAAAGTTTCCAGCGTGGCAAACACGTCACCACCGGAAGCGTCAAGCTTTCCCAAGCCCTCAACAAATGAGGCAATGGCCTCAGCCGGTGCCCCCTTGAAAGAACGTGCAAAGTCTGCCGACGACAAACCCGCAACCTTCGCGAACTCGTCCAAATCTTTACCACCAGCCGAAACCGACTTAGCAATATCAATCATGATTTTCGATATTGCCGAACCGCCAGCCTCAACCTCAACCCCAACCGACGACAGAGCGTTAGCCAAACCAAGAACCTCAGCCTCAGTCAAACCAACCGTCTTACCAGCACCAGCAATACGCGAAGCCATCATTACGATGTCGCGCTCAGTGGAAGCACCGTTGTTACCAAGCTGCACCAGCGCTGCACCCAAACGGTCAACATCACCAGGTGCGGTCTGCATCACGTTCATCATCTTTGCGATGGCTGTGGCCGCTTCTTCAGCAGACAAGTTTGTGGTCTGCCCAAGGTCAACCATTGTGCGTGTGAACTCAAGAATGGAACCTTGCTCGACACCCAACTGTCCGGCAGCTTCGGCAACAGCCGCCAACTCTTTGTGTGCGATAGGCAGCTCGCGTGCCATGCCCCGCAAACCGTCTTGGATTGCTTCGAGCTGTTCCGGCGTACCGTCAACAGTCTTCGTGACACCAGTCCACGCGGTCTCCCAGTCCATGGCAGCCTTAGTTGCAAGAGCAGCACCAGCCAGAGCCAACGTGCCCGCAGTGAGCGACGCACGGCCCAACATCTCGAAGGATTCTTTTTGCTTAGCCAAAGCCTCAGAAGAATCTTTCGACATCTTCTTGGTAGCGTTGGCAGCCTTCTCCATGCCCGCGATGTACCCATTCACCTGAGCAACGAGCGTTACCTTTGTGGTTCTTTCGGCCATGAGGTCTTCCTTCCCACAAAAAGCGGAGTATCGTTCTGGGCATGACAACGACACCGACCGCAGCAGGAAACCCTGTAGCAATCAGCTCGCTAGTTCTGGGAATAATCGGGGTAGCTGGTGCAGTTGTCGCAGGCGGTGCAGTCACAGCCCTAATCGGTGTCGTAGCCCTGTTTCTTGGGTTCCCAGGGCTTACCCGTTCCAAAACACTCGACTACCGCAAGGGCTACAACATGGCCATATTCGGTATTGTCATGGGCTGTATTGCCATAATTGTTTCGATCGGCAGGGCGATAGGCGCTTAGCGGCGCAGTTTTGCCGACCACATATGACCGGCCCGAATTATCGGATTCTTCGGGTCATCATTCTTGTAATAATCTTTTTGGCCCTTAGCCAACGCCTGCATCGACCAGTCCACAGTCGGACCCTTAGGCACCTCGAACTTGAACTGGTTTGCGGGATCGGTCGCATCCTGCATGTGAATACCAATCGGGTTTAGTTCGCCCTCGTACTCAGCCGCAGCCAACATGAGCGCTACCTGCCCTGAATCCCACTCAGGTTCCGTCAGCACAACAACTTCACGAACCCGGTTCCACGTCCACGGTTGCCACCACACGACCTCTTCATATTCGTAGAGGTGTGTTTGTGTGGGTTCCCACCCGTCGAGGCGACGCAACGAAACGCCAGCCTCACGCGCAAGCTTGGCGCGTGCGCGGACGTAACCGGTTAGGCTTTTTTTGCTGCTGCGATCCTCTGTTGCGGGTTCCACTCATTCAGATACCAGATAGCATCCGCAACGAGCGAAAAACTGTGACCATCGAGCGAATCGAGCAGGTCTGACCACTCATCAACCTTGTCGGTCACATCAAGTTTCGTTTCGACACCATCGACCAGCACAAACCCAGACAGCGGCGCAATACTGCGAACAACTTTGTGCACGTCATACCCGTAACGGAGGGCGATCAGACCGCCACCCACAGCCGGATGCTTAGCCGTAATCGAACCCCACACATCACCGGGAACTTGCTCGAACACGAGCGAGCGAACCTTCCCATTGAAAAGGATCTCAACTGGTTCGCACTTCTCACGCGGTGCAGCCTTAGCCTCCGCGATTTCTTCACTCAAAACAGACATAACAAAAACTCCCACCATCCCCGCCAAAGGGAGAAACCGGGTGCGTGTGAAGGCAGGGGAACACACACACCCGGTCGTTTATTGTTAGACGACCGTCGCCTGATTCTTCTTCAGAAGACCAGTCACATACAGCGTCTGCGAAATTGTTTGCAAACCATTCTCGACAGGTGCATCCCTACGCTGCGAACCCGCAACATAGATGATCGTGTCAACGACCTGAGCCGCAGCCCACGAAGTCGAGTTCGCAATCGAATAGCGCAGGCTCAGGTTGCCCGTGGAGCCCTCAGTGAGAGTCGTAGCAGCAACATCGCCCGCGTCACCAAAGACGTACTGAAGCTCAATAACAACAGTTGTCTTACCGGGACGTTGCAGATCCTGCTTCAGCGAAACACGCTTATCAGTGATCGTTGCCTGAGTCTCACCAATGTTCAGAGTGACCAGTGAATAGGTCAGATCGACACCAGCAGCAAGAGCCGCAGTGCTCAGTGGGTTAGCGCCAATCGCGGTCTTAGTGATTCGTAATTTGTCGTCGGAGTTGACGGATAGGGGAACATCTTCAGCGGCCATGGTTAGGACTCCTTCTTCTTATCGCCCGTGGGCGTTTTAGTGGTCACAGGTGCGACCTTTTCGGCGACCACAGGCGTGGCCTTAACCGGCACAGGCCGGAACTTTGCACGAACATCAGGCCAACGGTCGTAATGCTCCTGAGAGACCGTGACCTTGTTGCCGTGTGCATCTTGAACTTCCATGAGTGCTCCTTAAAAGCGAAAAGCCCCACACAAGGTGAGGCTTCAAACGGGGTAGAGGACTAGACAGGTTCAGAACGCCAACCGCACTCCACCACCTGAAAAACAATCTGCGGCAAAGGATCAGTAGACACCTGAACAGGAACGGGCGACTCAAACCAGAGAGGCTTCGCAGACTCCCCCACAACAGACACAACCACGCCACGACCACCAGGGAACAGTGCGGCCTCAAGAATGTCGGTAAGTAGCTGTGTTTGATCTGCGGTCACACCAACAATGTGGCCGGTGAACCGTGGATGCTTAGTCACTCTCGGCCCGGTCACACGCCCTTGGCTATTCGTGCCATTCGCCGGGTGTAAAACTAGGTAGGGTGCCTCGAATCCGGCTGTAACCACAGAGACGAACGTGCGCCCCGTGAATGCCGGAATTGCCTCACAGAGTGCAACCAGCGCCTTAGTGTGGACTCTGCTCATAGACCGGCCTGCCTCTCCGCATCAATAAGCGCGTTCTTTAGTCCACGCTCGAAATCGTCCTCATTCTTATGCAACGCATTCGCAAGATCCGACGTAGGCGCGAGCGCATTGGGAGAACCCGGTGCGCCAAACTCAATAAGGTTGCCAAGCTTGCCCGCATCAGTGTCTTTGTTGTAACCAATGTCAGACTTCAACACCGACACACCAAACGCCTGCAAAGTGTTGACCTCGTAGTCGATCCCAGCAGCGCCGCCCTTGAAATGCTTACGACGGCCAACCGTTTTCTGTGCATCCGTCTTGATCAGCTTCGACGTGAACTGCACAGCCGAGTTGATTAGCGGCCCCGCAATATCTGGGACATCGCCAAGATCAGCAGCAAGTTGTGTCAGCTCGGAAAGATCAAAATTGATGCTGTCAGCCATTGCGCTCCTCATTCCTACAACGTGGACAGAGCCAAATGAACTTGGGCACGTCATCCCAGAATGTAAGCGCCGCCATGATCGAATCAAACCGACACTTGGGGCACTCTTCGCCTGTGACGAATGGCTTACATGCGGTCAGCGTCACGATTCTTGAAGCCACCTAAACCGCCTGCTCAACTGGATAACGATGAACTGTTGTCTGCCCACCCTGTGGTAACGATGTCGTGCGAAACTCGCGCAACACCAACGACGCATCTGCTGTGGAAGCAGTCACGCGCCACACATGATTTTTGACAACATTCGGGGTCGCACCAACCGCAACATGAATCTGCACATCCGACACGGCAGGCACAAGCCCACCCTGATTGCGCTCATCAACAGACAGGTTCGGGAACTTCACCCGGCCAGAAACGGCAGCATGAACAACAACCTCAGTGTCCACATACAACCCAGTGGTCTCGTTCAACACCTGCGTCACATAGAACACCGTGAACGTTTCCGTTGCGCGAGTCGCAGCCTGTGCGCGGCCCATACCCAACACGCCACCCAGTAACGTCATCGTGTCGTCACCACCAGCGCACTATCCGAACCAAACTGCTTACGAATTAGTGCAATGTTGCGGTCATTTAGGGTAATGCCCGTAGCCTCACCAGCATCAGCAAACGCAGCCTTGAAATCATCAATCTGAATCGAAGACAAACCGCCAGCAGTCAAACCCAACTTTTGCTCAAGCGGGATTAGCGCCTGCGAAACAAGCACACACGTCCACCGCTTCAACGACTCAGGTGCCAGCGCATAGCCGTAAGTGAATGTAATATCCACCGGCTCATCAGAACTAAACCACAGCATGTTATCGCGCCGGGTATAACCCGAACCATCCACCAACACCACACCAGCACGGGCAACCGCACCAATACTAATCAGGGGAGGATTCGGGAGGTCAACCCGCCCACCATCCGGCCAGAACCGGACAGTGGACGAGCTTTGCGGGTACACCTGCGCGCCAATAACATCGTCACGCAGGTAGGTGGACGCATCCTCAAGAAGCGTCGTAATCCAAGGCTGCTCAGCCACACTAAACGTGCGATTGAGTCGAGTCCCCAGTTCTTGATATGTTGCGAATGCGTCCACCATGAACCCCCTACTTAGCTAGTTTTGACAGAAGCAACAACCAGCGCTTCAGGACGAACAACCTTCGTGCCGAACACGTGAAGACCCTTAAGGGCATCAGCGAAACGCTTCTCAGGGCGGTACGCTTCGAGCTCAAGAATCTGCTGTGCGTAAGATGTCGCAATGTTCGAGCCGGCGTAAGCAAGCTGTCCACCACCGGAAAGCGTGACGGTTACAGCAGCCGAAGCAGTCGAGTTGACCGTACCCGTAGCAACCGAACCATCAGCGTTCACCGAAGCGATAACCGACGCAGCACCAACACCAGTACCAGCAATGGCAAGACCGACATCGCCCTGGTTGAAGGTTCCAGCAGTAGCCGTGTAAGTCTTCGCACCAGTTGCAGTCGTGACCGCAGCAATTGCGCGGTTCGCCTGGAACGAGTTGTTCGACTTGTAGATTGTGAAGCCGTTAGCTGCACCAACGTTACCCGTGTGAAGGGCAGTGTTGCCGGACTCATTCGCCTTAATGAAACGGCTGTCCAACTGAAGCTGACCATAAGCGGCCGGCGACAGCACAAGCCAACGCATTTCTTCGGGAACGTTCGCCTCATCGAGCGAAACACCGGCAGGAACAATCAGGTTGTCGTAAACGTTCGCAGCCGTGGTGCCATCGACCAGACCAATCGAGTTGCCAGCATCGCGGGCAATACGGTTAGCGATAATCTTGTCGGCAGCATCACGCAGACCGAACGCCGCACGCTGAGTTGCCTCAGACATGAGTGCACCGTTGTTGCGAACCTGCGCCTTGTCGATGTCATCAATCTGGAAGTTGAAGCTGTTCGCTTGGTCGATAACCAGAAGCTGCTCAGCGTCAGTCAGTGCCTGCGGCGAACCGAGGTCAGTGTCCTTCGTGTACGGCGAAATTGCGGGGTCAGCAACCGACGTGATGTGAACAGTGTCACCAAACGCCGAAATGTCACCCTCATAGTCGCGGTTCGCAACGGAACCAAACACGAGAGACTTGTCGAGCACGGACAGCAGGCTCGCTGACCACACTTCAGGAATAAACTTTGTAATAGCCATTTGGGGCTACCTTTCTTGGGTTAGAGAATCGATGTAAGCTGCCCAGCTTTCTGCGCAGCCATAATTTCTTGCGGGGACATCGTTTTGAGCTGTTCGCGTGTCAACTGCGTGACACCTTCCGTTTTCTTCGCACCCTGATCGCCTGAGCCCTGAAACTTTCGGGCATCCGGCACGCCAAGATGCGGCTTGCGGGTCAACAGATCCGTGATGGCCTCCGCGAGAGCGTCAGAGTCAACGTCGCCGTTGTCGTCCACCTCGAAATCGTCCAGATTGATATAGAGAGCAGCATCGGTGGGGTCAGCAAGTTTGCCCGTGGCCGCAGCCTTGAGTTCACTTTTGATGTACCGTGCATCTGCTGCTTTGGTTGCTTCAGCGCGAGCTTCTGCCCGTGCCTCGTCCAACGCTTTCTCTTCTGCAGGCTTGTCCTTGTTCGCAAGTTCGGCGCGGATGTCCGCGAGTTCCTTTGCGATCGCCTTCTTCTCATTCCGAGCAACGTTGCGTTCCTCTTTCATGGCGTCGATGGCTTTCTTGCCTGCATCGCCCAGTTCCGGTTCAGGGGTTACCTCAACAGGTTCGGGCGTGACTTCAACTGGTTCTTCCGAAACTGGTTCGGGCGTAACGATTGGATCTGACATTAGAGAATTGCTCCCATAGTTAGCACCATTGCGGTGCGCTAAAACCCCACCAATAGAGTGGGGAAAATCGAACGTGCGTTCTAAGGCGCACGAATAGCACACGCTCAGCGGCCATGTGAGCCGATCTGAGGGTGTTAGGGGTCGATCTGGCAATAGTTTGATTAACCGACAATTCGGGGGTCGGGAGAGGCGAGTTTAGAACATGCGTTCTAAGGGATCAGACCCAACCAATTGACCGGCCTATACCCGGTTGTTTTTCCTTGAGTTGCAAATAGCATGCGCAAGTTGCGCATTCGCGTGGGAATGCTTGCCGCCTCTGCTGAGCGGCACAACATGGTCAAGTGTCTTACTCATCTTGTCCGGCCACGCCAAGTCAGGATCTATCGCTAAACCGCATATCCCACAGTGACCGGCATGCTGATCCCAAAGTATTTTTAGATCAACATCCTCTACGAATGCGTCGAGCAATCGAGCGCGACGGCGAAGATTTTTTTGACGCACGCCGTCCGCGTTAGATTTCCGATACGCACGATTTGACTCCGTCATTCGCGCGCGGTTTACGTCGCGCCATGCAGCGCGACGCGCCTTCTCTGAATCGACGTTCTTTGCGCGCCATTTGCGGTTAGCCTCGCGCCCGCTAGCCTGTACCGACAACCGACGCGCAGAATCGGCGTACCGCTCAATATGATTCTGCTTACTCCGCTGCTTATCGCGCTGAGATGTGCACGCACCAGAGTGCACCAGTCGTCTCGCGCCAGCCTTTTGTGCTGGTAGCGGCTCGCTACATATCGCGCAGGTTGCTGTTTCCATATCAACCTTCCGGTCTATTGCATGTACCCATAACGGATTAGAAGTTCCCGATATCGCGCCGGGTTACTCCCAGCCATTGTTTGAATGGCTTCTGGCATCAACCGAATACTTGTTGTGCGGCGAAGATCGCCACCAAACCGACCACGAGCCGTAGTGCCCTCCGTGGTCGCAAACACCCGCAAAGGTGAACCGTCAGCTTTCACGCCGATAGTTAGTGGCTTCAGACGGTTGCCCGAAACTGCCGCACCGCCATGACCGGAATAACCGATCCCGTAAGCGCCACGACGAGCATTGACAACCTGAATAGGGTTAGCCCCATTGCGGATAGCCTCAGCCCCAGCTTTTGTGAACACCCGGCTCTGTTCAGCCGGAGTCAGCGTCTCGAAATACTCTTCAGGCGAGCTCGGGAGGCCGTCGGGAATTTTCGCCCCGCCAGGGATCGCCATTGTCCCGCACTTGCACGAAACGTGCCGCTCGAACGCAACCATCCCCGACGACTTGCCGGCAAGAATCGCACACCGCGAACACGCACCAGCATTGAGTACACGCACATAAAGCGTGTACCCCTTACCAGCGGCAAGAACGCCGTCAGAACTGCGCCCCAAATCATGTACTGCGGCCTGAGCCAAAATGCCCAAAAATGCGGCTCCAGACTCGAACGCCCTCGACGGGGCAAGCCCAGAACCAATAAGACGTTTCGTTTGCGTCACAGCACCATACATAGCAGGGGCAACCTCACGGCCATCACTCATAACGCCAGCAAAAGCACCCTCGTTGAGAGTCACCGGCTTAGGTTGATACCCCCACGACTGGTCAACCGCAGCCATATAAGGAACGGACTGCTGTGCCGCCACCAACTGTGCAGAAGTCACCAACCCGACCAGTTGCGGTGCCACCCGATCCCAACCCGCTTCGAGGTCATCTAGCGGAACCGTTCGGAATGCCCTAACAGCTCGAACCGCTAGGTCATTGCCCAGGGCTTCGCGTCGAGCATTCTGCGCGTCACCAAGATCAGACTGCCGAGACATCGTTTTGGTTGATCGCATCGTTTACGGCAGCGTGAGCGGCAAAAGTAACCGCAGACTCTTCCTCAAGCTTCTTCATAGCAAGAACACGTTTGATTTCCACCGGATCGAGCCCATCAATTTCCATCAGGTACTCAAGGGGGTAACCAATCGACTTCTTCTTCACAAGCGCATCGGCAAGCTGAGACTCAGAACGAATCTCAGGGTTTGCCCACGCGATAGTTGCCAACCGTGCAGCCTGAGCCAACTTCTTATCACCCTTAGCGAGCGCAATAAGTCGGTACACCTCACGCAGTCGCGGGGTCACGAACGTCTGAAACTCGATGGTCTTCTTCACAAGACCAATCTCCGACGCTTTCAAACCATCAGCGCCCACATTCGACATCCCGGTTTTTGTAATCAGGTACGTAGGCGGTGTGCGAGTCTGTGCAGCAATATGGCCCACAGCTTCATCAATGACATCGGTGAACACATCCAGCTTTGCAGCCGGCCATGAATCAATCTTTGCGTCACCATTGGTCAGATAAAGGAGTCGCTTCTCAGCCAAATCCTTAATATCAACCGGCTTATCGCCGACGTGTTTTCCCTCACCGTCCAAAATGGGCATCATCGGTGGGCCTTGACCCGTAACCACACGAGCAGGCATCGACGCATAATCCGCCGCCAGGAACAGGTACGCCCAAAGAAGGTTGATCGCATCCTGCATCGGCATCACACCAGCAGTCTCGCTAATCGGATCATGCCCGAGCAGTGGACGGTTGGGGATCTCGACCACAGGAACCTCGCCAATGAAATTAGGCAAAGGCCACTGTTCATTCGCGGGCTCACGCGGAATCCAACCACCCTCAGTGCGGGCATCATCCTTCGCCTGCTCCGCCTGAGACTTGCGCTCATCCGGCGATGTCGTGCGGCCCCGCTCAAACTTCCACAGAAACTCTGGCGTGTAGAGGGTCGCGTACTCCTTCGAGTCATCCACCCACGTTTTCAACGCAGCCTTACGGATACGCGGGTTTTCCCAGTCGTACTCAATCTCAACCGAAGAAGGATGTTCCCAGGTAACCATTGGCTCATCGGTGAAACTATCGCCCCAGACAATGACAAACGAACGAGACGCATTCAACGAAGTCACAAAACCCTGTGACGACTGCATCTCCATATCGTTGAGCAACCACTGCTCCCAAAGAACCTCAGCACCCGAACCCGCACCATCAGGCAACTTGATCCCCGTATGGGTCAGACGTTCCGCCTCAGCATCAACCACCGGACGACACCAGTTATCCGAAAACCCCTCATAACGGGCAGCGTTCGCCTTCTTCCACTCAGCCGTAGCAAAGTTCAGCGGCTGCTTACCGTCGTAATAGTTCTCAGCCGTCGTAATTTCTGGGCGGCGATTCGACAAACGTGCATAAATCCTATTCACCAATTGGAGGGCTTCATCAGCATCCATCGAACGGCCTCCTAAAGGGCTTAGAAATATATGTAGTCCTGCTCCACGACCGCATTCGCCCCTGCCGCGATCGCATCCGAAACAGCCTCATGCGCCAAAACTGACGACATCGTGAGGTCAAACTTTTGATGATCCGCAGGCTTGCCCAAAATGTATTGACGCAACCCAGTGAGCTTGTCCACATTCCGGGCACGAATAATCGCATTCCGCATATGCGTTTCCACATCAACGTCACCGTCATGCGTAAACGTCGAATCCGTGTTGTAAACATCAGTACGGAACCGCTCGAGTGAAGCGTGCATAGCCGCAATACGGTTCGTGGGCCACTTGACGAAAACTTTCTCGCCATACTCCGCAGCCCAGTTATCAATGTCCGTTTCAAAGAACATCGGGTCGCAATACGCGCGCACCACCTCAAACTCAGAGTTGATCTCCGACCACGCCGAATTGATCTCAGAATGCGGGATCTTCCCGTTCCAGTCCTGCGGTCGCCAGTACGCTTTCCGGCGCGTTTCCCCATACGTCGGGGTGAACTGGAAACCATCAAGGGTCTCTAGACGAATACCGGTGTGGTCGTTGTTGTCCGAACCATCGAACCCGCCGCAAACCTTCGTGCGCGGACTGACAAAGAACGACTCAACACGTTTCCGCGCCGACCACTTCCCCATATCCATCCACGCACCAGAACCAGGAATAATTCGGTTACCAAAGAACCGTTCAGCCTCAGCAGGATTTAACTCTGCAAGAGCAACAGACTCGGCCTCAATCGACCGCTGATCAACCCATGGCGAAGACGAATAGTTCCACAAGAAAATCTGCTTACGATCAGCCTTCAAACTGAAATCAAGATGCGCAGGCGGGGGGAAATAATGTTTCAAAACATCAGGCCGCTTCGAGTCATATGTATCCTGAGCGACAGAATTTTCTGAAGGGTCGAAAGGGTTCGTGGACTGCGAAATGCGGCCACCCATACCAGCAGCACCACGCTGCAAAGTACGAATAAACTTCTTCATCGAATTCTGATCAGTCCACAAACCAGTCTCATCACACTTACCCGACGAAATACGTGCACCGAGCTTGCCGTCCGCCTTCGACGTCACAATCTCCACACGCGAATCCCGGTTCCGATTCGGATGACGAATAAACGCCTCACCAGTCTTAGGAATCACATTCGCAAGCGGCCCGTTATCAATCATCGGGATGAGAGCGCCCCAGGTGTTCTCCACCTGATCCTCAACCACAGCCGCAAGCTGTACACGCGGAGTAGGCCACGGGCGACCCATCGGCTCGCCCACCTCATAGAAGTACACCCCGCCACACGGGCACGGGATCGACTGATCCGCACAAGCATAAAAATCGCCCTCGACAGCAAAGCCATCAAAGAGAGCAGGGCCAACAAACTCAAGACACGTCTCAGCAGCCACACCCGGCGACTTGCCAACCTTCTGTGCAGCCATCCACATACTCGTGCGATACCTAAACGCCTGGTTCAGCTCACCACGCTTCGCAGCAGGACGAACCTCATACCAATTCGCCAAATACACACGATGGTCAACAGTCGGCACAAACGGATCACCAGCAGTCTCCCCATCAGGGACAACACAATGCTGCTCAATCCACCACATGCCCAAATAACCAAGCGAACGAGTACGCGGCGGGATCTTGTAATCAGGCCCCTTCAATGGAAACAGCCTTCAGCCAGTCGCCCGAAGTCGTCCGGCGCTTACCAGTCGACAACGAGGTAGCAACATCCGAAGAATCAGCAATCTGCCACTGAAGCGTTTTCATGCCATTCAGCGACAAACCAAGCTCGCCCTCCATACGCATAACCGCAGTCTTCAAACCAGCAGACGCATCGACCATCACAGACTCAAAATAGGAACGCACATACTGCGCCACCTGAAACTCAAGGCCCAAAATCTCCCACATCAGAGCCTGCGGTTTCGCCCACAACTTCTCCCACAAAGCAATCTCGACATAACTCGACTCCATCAACGGCCACTCAGGCGGCGCATCAGTACGACCCTGAACCGGCAACGTCACAAAATCCTCTTTGCCACCCAAACCACGAATCTGCGAACGCATCGAATTCGGATCAGCCGGACGACCAGCGCCCACACGTTTCCCACCCATAACAATCACTCCCTAGCCACATTGCGCGGCATAAAAAAAGGGCCCCCATTGCGGAAGCCCAAAACTGTGTGAAAACCACGCACCAACAACCCGAAAAAGCGGAAAGGCACCACCGAGGGGGCGATTTGGAAAGGTCTAGAATCCACCTCGCGCTTTTTTGCCCTCACCGGCGGAAAACTCGGATGGGCCGTTCGGGGGTCGTAGCCCGGTCGCTTTCCGGTGCCCCTCGGGTGTGCCTCTGACTGTCTGTTGGTGCCGTGCTGGGGCGTGGTGTGCGCTACTTGGTAGCGTGTGTTCGGCTTAGTCTCTGTTGTTCCATCCACCGGGGCTTGTGGCTGCTGTGTGTTTGTCGTGGCAGCCTTTGTCTAGCCCTCGCCCGTATTGGGGGTCGTTGGGGTTGAGTCCTAAGTCTTGAAGTTCTTTGCGTGTGCGTGGGTAGTGGTCGGCTACTGTCGCTTCACGTATCCCGCAGAGTACGCAGATGGGGTCGGCGGTTAGTACTGCCCGTCTGAATCTCTTATGGCCTGCGGTGGCGTATGGGTTGCCGTTTGGTCGTCGTGTTTGTTCTGCAAGTTTGCGGTGGTCACTGCATTGTGAGCCTTCGCCGGTGGGGTAGAGGTTGGGGCATCCTGGTTTGGAGCACACCCTCATGGTTGCTCCCTATGTGCAGATGATGACCGTCGCGGTTCCGGCGATGGCAATCACTGGGGTGGCGAGTAGTAGCATGATTGCTTTGTCGTATCGGATTGCTTTGCGCAAGGCGGGTGTGCAATCGGTGTGTTCTGGTGTCCAGAAGCTTCGGATGGTGTTTGCGAGTTGGCTGCTCATGGCTGCTCCTGCTCGTCTTCGTGCCCTGCGATGATCCGGTCGGCTGCGTCTCTAGCTGCTTGACTGATCCTGGCGCGTATGGAGTTGGTGGAGTATGGCACGCCGTTAGGTGCGATCCAGTCAGTCATGGGTGAGCTCACAATCGCGGGCGATTGATGGCACTACGAAGCGTCGTTGGCATCGGGCGCACTGGTAGGTGTCAGTCATTGCCGGCCAGAGCGTTGTCGAGCCATTCGTTGAGGCGTTCGACAGTCTCAGGTGGTAGCGAGCGGATGATTGAACATGCTGCGGTTTCTGCTGCGGTGAGGTTCATGTTGTCAGCCCGTCGTTGGGTTTCGGTTAGGTGGTGAAGTGCAGAGGGGTAAACGCTCCACACCACACCGGTCCCAGGTTGTTACTCGTCGTGCCCATACGCTGAATCGCGAGCGTTGCGCAATGTCTTGATGAGACGGTTGATCTGTGCCCGGTCAAGGTCGATGCTGATTGGGCCGACACCGTCACCCTCGGAAAGATTGAACGTTTCCGGGTGCTCGGGAGAAAAATAGAACCCGCCCGAATATCCAGGAAGTTCCCTCGCAGCAACAAACAAGTTCACACAGAGACCTTCAGGACCGCCAATTTCTTCCTGCTCGGCGCTTCCTTCTTTGCTCCAACGAACCATAATGTCCGCATACCCGCTGTTACCGCTTGCTCTTACACGTTCTTTAGGCATAATCGCCCCTATCGTCTTAGCTGCATCACGCAGCCTGCCCAGCATCGCGCCGGGAAGAATGAAACCTTGTGCACGAATCCTTTACACGCCGGTAAGACGTGTAAACATTTCGGGTGATTCTTTACAGGTGGTCACGAACCAACGATCTCTGAAGTGCCATCCCAGACGAACTCCGAGACAGGTGCGTGAAGTTGGCAAGCGCAACAATAAGTTGATCCGTAGAACTTCGGGTCGCGCGCGTACGTCTCAGCAAGTGCTCCACCCATGGTCGTCACCGCACCACACTTATGCACGTAGCTGCGGCGCACGGATCGGATGAATCCTTTGGCGCGCTCTTCATCACTGAGGACAAGATAAACGTCCTGCTGTGGGCGAGGCGCGCTGTCTGTACCGTGACCGAGACGCGGGTCGGTTGGATCAGTTGTTAGTGCCATGAGGTACTCCTGTCAGTGGTCGCGAGCAGGTGAGGGCACCGGTTGCGGAATCGAACCGCTCCACCCTGACTCAAACATGGTCAGGTGCTCTCACCAGAGAGCTTTCCCGGCACGCCCCACCGCTCCGAATTGGCGCTCTCCGCCCTAGACGGTGCAACCCATCCCGGTAGCGACCGAGCCTGTAAGCCCTGCTAGGCACGGATGACAGCAGGGAACTAAGTGAACGGCACATGCGCGATGCCCGCTGCTATCAGAGTGGTCGGGAGCGAGTGCCGAAGATTAAATGCGAAAGGCACCCAGTCCCACTATCAGGAACACGGATGCCTACGGCACCAGCCTACAACACCGATGCGACATCGCTCACCCATTTTTCTCTCGGCGTGTCTTAGATTCCGGTTCGGTTATGAGGATCAGCCGCAAGCGGGCGAAGAGGTCACTGGATCGGATATAGCGCGTCCCCCTCACCCTCTGCGTTGGCAATCCTGCTTTCAGCCACCGCTCCACTGACCGCCGTGAGCGTTGCACTTCCCGTGCCGCTTCTGCGATCGTGAACCACTCTTCACCGTCTGAGTCACGCACCTTTGGGATCTTCCCCTGTCTCTGCCCCCATAGGTTTGTTTCGTGTTCGCCAGCGGATAACAGTCTCGCCGGTAGATATGTCGTACTCACGGTTTATCTCAAATCCCGGATTGGTTTCGATGAACTCCGTCACGGCCTGCTCGAAGGCTCGGAGTTCACGCCAATGCATGTTCTCGATGACTTCGCGTGGAATGCGTTTCTCCCCGTGATCGCCTATAAAAGTTAGATCAGTACTCACGGTGTCTCCCCTGTCTCTGTACCTGCTGCACGGATAGCAAGGGCGGCTTGTTTTGATCCCCACCTGTGCAGTTGTGCGAGTTGCCCGGTGCCGAAGTATCGAGTTTCAGCAATCACCGCATCGGCTTCTCGTTGCTCTGCCCGCATCAGGGCATCATGGGAGGCAAGCCAGCGGTCGAACTCCGCAGCAGCCTCAGCATTGGTGCGTGATGTGCCTTCGAGATAATGGCAATAAGCCACCCTTACAGGTTCGTCCCGCAGTTCGTCACTCATGCGCTTTGCCCCGCTTCCCTGAGAATGTCCCAACCGTTGTCGTAGTGCCCCGCCAATTCCCAGAACACTTCGTCCATCTCCGCATACGTTTCATCGAACATCGCCGCAAGCTTTGATGTGGCGCTGGCAATCTCCGCAAAACCCAGCGAGAGCCAAATGGCCCCATCTTCTTTGAGGCTTTGGAAGTCTGCGAGCAACACCAAAAATCGGGTCATCTCGTCGTCTGTCATGATGCGCTCCTAAACATTTCGGCGTAATGAACATACTTCTCCGGCTCGGCGACCCACTTACAGCGGCCACAAAGCACCATCACATCAGAGTTGAATTTTGACGGCCACGCAACAAACACTTCCCTCTTCCCACACACAGGGCATTCCCGTTTATCGGCTGCCCTCGGTGGACGCGGTTCGACACCATACTGGCCGGTCAGTTTATACACCCCGGGTGATTCTTCCCACCCCCACGAAATGTCGTCGTGAAAGGCGATAGCAGACGGTGACCCCGCGATGGTGTCGAGTCTGACAAGGAACCACGAGGTGAGCTGTGCAGCCTGATCATGTGCCGCAATAGGTGAGACAGGGCGTGAACCTTGCACCTCACTGAATCCCATCCACACACGAATTGACGGCGGGTCAACATGCAGTTGCTCGGAGAGTGCATCAATCCATGAAACGAGTTTCGCGAAGAGGGCATCGGACGAATCCAAAGGACCAACCCGCAACGGTGCCGGCGAACCATCACCACCACCCTGGATACGTTCGCTGAGTTCGTAGTTGCCACCGGGCGTGATCTGCATTCGCATGTTCGCCATGAGGTCAGGAATCATCTTTAGCGCGTACCGCATCCGATAGAAACATGAGTCGCACAATTGCTCGCCGTGGTTGGCCGGTTTTGGTCGCGGCTCCTCACCCTCGACCATTGACTCCCAGACACAGCCACGGATGCACGGTGGCTTCTTGCGCTTTTCCTCGTGGTCGCTCATTTCGGTGTTCATAGCTCTTCCTCCCAATTGAACTCGCGCTTGACTCCTTCGAGCTTGAACTCAGGCTCCATCGGGTACGGCATCTCATCTGGTAGCACAACTTCAAGCGTGAAGCTGTCCTCATACAAGATGCGCTCAACCAGTGCTCGCGCCATTGCTCGGGCATAGTCGGTGGGGATGTGGCTATTGCCAGTCTTGAGGGAGTCGGGGTTCTCGGTTGCCCACGCCGTCTCAGGAACGTCGTCGTACTTGTCGTTCAGGTCCATGTGCGCGACGTGCAGCAGGGTGACGAACTCATCGACCATCCCGTCAATCAACATCTGGGCCTTCTTTAGTGTGTAGGTGTTCATAGCTCCGTGCCCTTCTCGTTGTTCTGCCATGCCCTGAAAGCTTCTGCTGATGAGATCGGGTCAGCAGTGTTGTTGGTGATGAACTGGCCATATTGGGCGTTCATTTGAGCCAGAAACGCTAGGCTTCGATCTACTTGGTGAAGGTGCTGCTTTTTTCCGCCCCGCATCTTCATCTTCGGGAAGTAGCGCGGGGTGCGAGGCAGTTGGCTCACTGGGTGCCTTTCGGTGTGTGGATTACGCGCAAAGTTCCTTGGGCGCACTCAACAATGGATTGCGGGGACCAGCGGCGTTCAGGATCGCCACCCAAAAGTTGCCAATCGCCCCAAGCTGTTTTGCAGCAGATCACCGGGGCATCCTCTTTAGCGTCGAACGGATCAATGACGATGCTTCCCACCGGGAGCGCATCGAGTTCTTCCCGAGTCGTGATCGTCGTGAATTTCTTAGTCTTCACTGGGTGCCACCTTCCTCGGTTAGCGGCAGGGCGCGGATCGACTGAACGTTTCGGCAGACACGGCACGTAAATTGGTATTCAGGGTGCAGCATGTCGTCGCATATCAGCGCCGCCCGTTCCCGCATATTGGCCACCCGCAGGTCAGCCTCGGCAGTCGTGACGACCAGGCCGGATGCGAGGATGGCGTCGGTCGCTGCGAGCGATTGATGCTCATTCAAAATTGAGGCCGTGCCCATCAGTACGGATGCAATCGCTTCGCGTGCTGCGTTCGTGTCAGACATGGGTGCCACCTTCCGTAACCTGCGTGGGGGTGGTCGGTTGTGGGAGCACCACTAGCAACCACCCGCCACCATCCCACTCGACGCTGACCGGATATGTTCCAAGCGCAAGCCCCTCAAAATATGTCTCAGGGGGCTCAGACTCGAAGACGAATAGGAGACCGCACCCGTTTGTCACTGGAACCATCCACATGCCGTCGATGTATGCGTGGTGCCCGACGCGATCATTGCCCCATTCGTCGCCAACAATTTCGTCATCTTTGGGGTGCCGGTGCCACGACTTTGTGCACTTACGGTAGGTTTCGCAGCGGCTATCGTGCTCGCCATGAAACTCGAACTCGATCTCTTCTTCACCAATACGGTTAATTGTCACGGTGTGGCTCATGCGCTCTGCCCCTTCGTCTCGTGCGGTTGTGGGTCTACCTGAACAGGCTCGACCGGGAGCCACTTAGTTCTTTTGGATGGAACGCCGTTGACTTTTGCGTACTCCCATTCAGGCTCTACCGGGAGGGCATCCATACGGCTAGCGAGCTTTCCGAGCATCGCCGCGATCAACGGGCCATCCGCCGAATAGCACTCATCAAAGAATGGATGACGGGCAATAGACTCCCACGCGTCCAAACGCTCGTCAGGCTCTACCGTTACGCTGAGGGTCGCGTGTAATTGGGCCTCAGCGAGAAACACATCCGCCTGCTTCGCCCAGCCTGCGCGAATTGCAGAACCTGCCGCGTTGCGGTCGCCAGCTGATGAGCGATATCCGCGCGAGAGCTTCAAAAGCTTTTCGGACTTGGCCCGGTGTTGCTCTGGTGTCGTGTCAGTCATTTCGTTACCCCTTCGCTCTCAGGCTCTACCGGGACAGGGAGACGTTCGGGTGCGCTCAGGATTTGATCGAGAGCACACCAAGCGCATTCATCCGTGCATTCGGCGGGTTGCTCGTCGGTGGCCTCATAAATTTCGTGAGATTGATTCTCGTGCGCCCACTCGCGGACTGCCATCAGTTTGTCCGTTAGTCGCTCAGACTCGTCATACCAATCCTTCGCCAGAGCGTCACTCTCTGTCGGTACGGTGACAGCCTCCAAAGCATCCGCAAGGCGACCGATTAGCCCCGTGACTTTCGCACTAACTTGCTCGGTCGAATCCGCATCAGGGTCTTCGTTTCGCCAAACCGTCGCTTCTGCGATCAGGTCGGTGATCGATACACCAGGCTTTTTGTTGAACTTCCACGATTCAGACATTTAGGCTGCTTCTTTCTCGTTGTTGGTGTGACACCGGCACGCAAGCACATGGCCGGTCGGATATGCATCCCGCACAGTCGAGTGACCGTGTGGGGTCTTGCAGCATGAAGGGCGACAGTTGCCCGCAGTTTGGTTATCCCTCGACTTCGGCAACCATTCGTTTCGTGGTTGACGTATCGGTCTTGTTGAGGTGCTCATTTTCAAAACGGAGTTTCGTCGCTGTAGCCCTGTGAGGCCGTAGGATTCTCCGCTGGGGTATTTGCCCACGGCTCCCCCGTTGTCGCCTCTGTGGTGGCACCGTTAGCCAGTCTGGCCTTATTCAGCGACCGCTTCACACTGTGAACTGTCTCGCCGTCACGGTTTTGCCACTCATCAACCTTGTCCCCATGCATCCCAGAAACCTCGATCACGTCACCCTCAGACAAACCATGCGGCTCATCAAAGAATGCTGCCCACCGGGTTTTCCCCTCCGAGCCGTCGCGCTTCTTGAACGCCTCAACAACTTCGGCGCCTTTGCCGTCAAAGAATGTGCGAGTTACCGTGCCCTGAACTTTTGTGAAAGCCATTTACTTCTTCTCCTTGATGGTTGCTGACTCTGAAACGTCGGGTTCATTTATCGACTCGCGGTCGATCATCTGCTCCAACGCTTTTTTGATCATTGCTCCGTCCGTCACCGTGCGGGTCTTCGCTTTGAGTGCGTCAAACTGTTTGCGCTGCTCGGCGGTGATCGACACGGTAATAACACGCTTCTTGAATGGCTCGCGCTCAGTGAAAGAGTTCTCATCCACGGTCATCACTTCCCCCGGTGAGTTTGCGTAGTGATTCCGCAATGTCAATCAGCGCGCCACACATCACTTCGTCGTGCATTGCGTTGCGAATATCTGGCGATGAAACCAGGTGTGCTTCCTGCAACGAACCTGCCGCCGCATCTGGATCGAAATGGTTACTTGCCATCGGTCTCTTCTTCCTGTTTCGGTTCTGGAAATGGTTTTCTGGACTTCCCACACGCACACACGAGAGTGCCGCCGGGGGTAATCCAGAAGTTGCATGAATGTGAATCGGTCATGCCACACGTCTCCAAACTTGTAACTCGATCTCAACTTCTTCGGACTTGTCGATCTGCTCCCCGCCACGAAAGAAGCGGTCAATCTGTTTCTCCTGCTTCGAGAACATTGCTGAACGATCACGCAACGCCTTATTTGGGGTCATGCGGGCAAGGAAATGTGAGAACTTGTGATCCGATGGGAACTCGACGTAGCTCATTGCGCCTCCGCCTTAGCTGCCCGGTGTGCTTCGATTGCTGCCAGGGTTTCGGCCTCAAACTTTTTGCGATCCAACGTGATCTTCGATGCCTCAATCGCCGGTTGCCGTTTGCGTTCCTCACGCTCCCGAGCATCCCTCGCCCGCACAGCACCAACACGAATATGATTCGGTGTCAGATACGCGGACGACTCGCGACGATGCAACCTGACAGCCTCGATCGCATCCTCAAACTTGAGATCACCAATCGACTCATGCCACTCACGCAACACAATTCCCTTGTCGTCAATCTCGCGGTTATCGCCTAACTGGATCTTCGCCAGCACTGCCGCCACTTGTGAGTTATTCATGCGCTGAGCTCCTTTCGTGCTTGCGCTTCATCCATCGCACGCCCCTGCTCGATAATGGACAGGGCGCGTTCATCCTTCGTTGGTTTGGTCTGCCGTGCAGTACGTTCAGCGTTAGCCGCCAACCGCAACTGGTCGTACTTCTCGCGAAACTTCGGCATTGACAAAACGTTCCCTTGCCAAAACTGATCTGCCTGAACCCACATGATGAGGCGGGCAGCGCTTTCGAGGTCGCGCCCGTCCTTGTCGATTAGCAGCCGTGCCGCGTCATGCCACCCAGCTCCGATAGTCGGTCTGAGTGAGCCGTTGCTCTCGATGAGGTCAGCGAGCAATGTGCAAAGAGATTCGACGTCGGCGCGGATTTCCGCGACGTTAATAGTGCTTTGCTTTGTATTGACTTGCTTTGTAGTGCTTTGGCAGGCGGAATCCGTACCGTTTCCATCCTGATTCCGGGCGGAATTCGTCGTCTTTTCCCCGAGATTACTGGCCTGCCGCAGCAAGTGACTTGCTGGCATTAATCCGTAACCCGCAGCGGTTGTGTCGTGATCATGCTGCGGAGTGTCGAGAGAGTGTGGAGAGAGTGTGGTCGGAGTGTCGTCGGAGTGTCGAGTTTTTGCGGCCTTCCTGTCACGATCGCGCTTCAGATTCTTGCCAATCTCTTCCGCCGTCTTGTTCCACTTGTGCCATGAGCGCGGTACAAAACCTCCATCAACTGCCTCCAACAAGCCGACTTCCTGCAACCGAGTGACGCGTTTCTGCACACTTCGCAGTCCGTAGCCGACCGCAAACTTGAGTTGTCGATCAGTAATGAACCCGTCACTAGAGGCATCCGAGAGAAACGCAAGCACTCGCACAAAGAGCAACTCGGCATCCGGGCCAGCCTCAAGGATCGCGTCGTCACGAAAGTAGGTAGCCGAAAGCGGGGCATATGAACCGTTTGATTTAGGACGTGCCATTCTTTTCCTCCTTCCTTGTGGGCATCAAAACGCGATCCCGTAACCTGTTTCGAGGGCACCAATCAGCACCATGTATTCGACTGCTGTGTGTGCATTCACCGGGACACGCACGACCCCTTCGAGGCGATACCAACCGTCCGCATATTGCACCGGGATGTTCACGCACCGTTCCGCTGTCTGCGCGTTCGTGGCACGCTTCTGAACACGGATACCCCGCGCGACGAGTTGTGCCCTGTACGGGCCGTTAGCGTCCTCTTTCATGCCATTGCAGATGGTGCACGCTGCGATCAGATTTTCGGGAATGTCGAGCACCTTCGATCCTCCCGCGCCTCTGTTCGCTCGATGGTCACTCGCCGTCGCTACCCCTGTGCAATGTGGGCCAGCGATCACACACCGGTGATTATCGCGAGCCAGAACAGCGGCGACAACCTTTCTCGGAATAGTCATAAGCTCCCCCAGAAGGTTGTCCCGAATACCCACACGATCTGCCACACAGCAACCGCCATGAGGATGGACAGGACCACAAGGAAGGGGAGGATAACTGCGGGGCGGGTCATGCGATGTCCTCAATAAGTTCTAGGTCTTCGGTGTAAACCTGCTCAATGCCATTACCGAAATCGACGTAAACAATGTCGTCGTCGTAGTGGCCGACTACCTTCCCGATCTCGCCCGCTAGCTTCACCTGAGCGCCCGTAGTCTGCGTTATAAGACGCCGATGCCGGGGACTGAGATGGGCGCTCATTCGGTGCCCCCTGAGATGATCGCGTCAGCCAACCGCACAATCAGGTTGTGTTCCTTGCCGAGCATCCCGGTACCATTCGTGCCGTCCGTGAGCTGGTAGAGAGCTTCGCTGAGTATCCCGATTTGTGCGTCGATGGTCGCGTGCAGAGTGCATATCAGGTCAGCATTGCTGCGATTGCCGTGAGTGCTCGCGACTAAATCCGCAGCATCGCCGTCACCGTTTCCCCACACGCGCGGCCAGCTAAGCGCCTGCTGTGTGAGAAACCATAAACCTGGAGTGCTGTTAGATTTCAACTCTTCGAGTCGCACTATGGCCGCTTCAATCCTCTGGGCAGGTGTTAGATCACTCATTGGGCACCCTTTCTAAGGTCTGCCACATGTTGCTCCCATGTGGCTTTACCGGCACGCAACTGTTCGATGCGGTGAGCGTGTGCGCCGGTATCGTCAAACTCCGCAATCTGGGCGTTGAACATGGCAAGTAGCCAGTTGGCTGTAGACAGTTGGTCTTGAGCTGAGCGAGTCATCGGTCTGCCTCAGGTGCGACATAGCTCGGATCGGATTCGTCCATAGGCCTGGGATCTGATTCGTCTACAGGCTTCGGCTCGACCACGACCGGTTCGGGTTCGTCACGAGTTACAACAAGATCGTGCATACCTGCGATGGACTCCACCTTCTGCTCGTCGGCTTCGACAGCGCGGCCCATCTCCGTGGACTTCGGCATGTACGGCGCGAGTGCACGAACACCAGACTTACGCGCCATCTCTTCCTCGTTGGTCTTCCACGGCGACTTCTCCCAATGCGCGGGACGACGGGCGAGCACCTTCTCGCGAGGCAGATACGCCCACACAGTTCCAGCACCAACGATCTTCGCCATAGCGACAACGCCGGTCCACTCACGGGTTTCGTCGTAGTCGGCAGGGTTCCAATCGAAAAAACGTCCTCTTTCGCTATTGGCTCCGTGGTCAAACTTGTCACCATCACGCACAAGGAATGTTTCGATCTTCTCGACCTTGCCCGAGCGGTACGCCAACTCCATATATCCGGCGTACCCAATAATGGGTAGGCACTCCCAGCGCTTCTGCCAGTTGTTCTCATTGTCTTTGTATGAGATCAGGCGGGGCGTGAGGTAGAAGTGCCCGAGCGCGGGGCCGACCTCAAGCTTGAGTTGCGCCGCGAGCATGATCGCACCAAGCACAGATGCAGGGGTGGCCTGTTGCAGCTTCTCGTCTTTCATGATGGTGCTGATCGCGGCTCTCACGAATGCACCAGAATTCAGGGTTCCCGCGAGCTGAGCCTCAATTGCAGGCTGTTGTGCTTGCACGAGATCGCGGATGGTGGGATTCTTCTTCTGCTCAACCGCTTTACTTGCGGTTGCTGCGGATAGATCACTCATTTGTCTGTCGCTTTCTTGCGTAGGAACGTGCGCGTGGGTTCCCCTTGTTTGGTGAACTCCGCCACAATTTCGGGGTGCGCTGTTTTCAGCGCTGAGGTGTCGAGCCGTTTAGATCCGGCGCGGGGCTTCCATGTGAAAAGGATTTGATCGCCGTAGGTCAGTTCGGTCGCGTCCTGCATCGCTTTTTGCAGTTCGAGCTTCACTCCGTCGAGCCGTTCGCCCACGTCGATCGCTTCGGCCTGCATCAACCCGTAAGCGCCCCACAGCTCGTAGAGCGCTTCACCACCGTCAACCGATAGTTCGGTGTCACCCGGCCACAACTCGACCGCCTCAGCGGACGTGGAGGGTTCCGGTGGGATGTTCGCCAAGACGTGCTCTTCCCAGAACGCTCTTGTCTTAGGAATGAGATGGTTGTTGATGAAATCGTCATCGCGCTCGACGCGGAACAGTTCAGGAGTGTTGCCACCGTGCAAAACTGCAAGCCACCCGTAAGGGGCACCAAGCACGGCAAGTTGTGTCTGAACTTGTGTTGCGTAGTAGAGAGGTACACCGTCAGCCCACGACTCCTTCGAGTACGCGCTAGACGTTTTGAGTTCCACCGGGATAACAACATGCGGGCCACCCGCCACTGTGCGGTCAGGTGTTGCCGTCAGCCACGGCCACTCCACCGAACGAGCAGACAAACCGGGCGATAGCGGCCCAACCTCAGCGAACCGTTTAGCGGTGATCCACTGCGAGATTGGCTCTTCGAGGGCGTGCCCAAAGAACGCCAGATTTTCGGGGATATCGTTTCTGACACCCTTCTTCGCCATGTAAACACCGAGCGGGGTTTGCCAAGGCGAGAGACCCAAGATCGCCGCTACTTCTGATGCGCCGATACCTTGCTCGCGGGATTGGTGCCACTGCTCGCTGTCTTGCTGAAACTCTGGGAGGATTTCAAAAGTCATCGGATCTTCTCAATTCTTAGTTCCATATGTGCGACATCCTCTGCCTTGTCGATCCACTGAATGATTGGCATGTGCTTGACCATGAATTGCTTTGTGTCGTCCTCAACAATTCCCGCGTCAACGAGTCCGTCACACCACGCTTTGAGGCTCGGTACGGGGTTCTCATCGTCGCGGCGTGCCTTTGTGATCACGAACCAGGTGAGGGTGATTTCGCATCTGCCGAGTTGGGGGATGCGGTGTGCGGCTACAGCGGCTTCGAGCCTCATCGCTGCGACCTTCTTCGCTTTCACCATGTGATGAAGTCGGTCGTTCATGCTCACCGGGGGTCGTGTGTGCTCGAACCGCAGCACGACCTCGAAGGGGATAAACCCGTCCTCTGGTTCGTGGTCGGCAAAGTCAGCAGCCGGTTCGAGAGTCATTCGTCTACCTCCACACCGAACTCCACAGAAAGCACTTGCACCATTGAGCGGAACGAATCACGTGTTCCGATGCCGTCATGGTTGCCTTGGTCACTGGCAATAATTTGGTCTCGAACCCGGTCGAGTACCTTCTTGGCTGTTACCGCTACCGGCTCCAAGCGGGTGAAAGGGACATAGCGGGCCGCATCCGAACGCTTCCACGACTCGCCAGCGTGCCTGAAAACAAGGCCCCCATTAAGCTTTTCGTAAGTCCAGAGCATCGCGTACCTATCAAGGAAAACCCCAGCCTCGGTCGGCAACTCGACGGCAGGTTTCGCAGGGACAAACAGAGACCAGCCGGCACAACGCACTTGCACCGTGTCTGACAGAATCCCGACTTCGAGATCAATTGCCCGAACTCGACAAACCGGTGTCGTGTAGATGTACTGAATCTTTCCGGTCAACATTCCACCTTCGCGTGTGACTCGCACCTGATCGCCAACCTTGACCGTTGACCAATCCTCTTGGGGTGTCCAGTCGGTATTCATGGCATGTTCCTTACTCTGTGATTGTGCGTCGGCGGATATTGCGAAAGGTGAGGCTGTAGATCGTGATCGGAACCACGAAAACCAGCACTCGCGCCCAGAACGACATGTCAAGTCCGTCAGTGAGGCTGCCCGCGATCCATGCGAGGGCTACAGATAGGTAGCCGAGCCAGTACCTCCATCGGGGCAGGTAGCGTCCATTCCGTTCGTCTTCTATGCGGACAATTCCTGCTGCGGTCATTTCTTCGTCTCCGTAAATGTCTGTACCCGGTAGGGATGATCTGCACCCCGGTGGTCTATGAACCAGAGGGTGTTGCCGAGTGGTGTCCGTTTGGGGAATGGGGTCGGGTCGGTGTAGCCGATGATTCGCACCATGTAGGTGGTGTCGGTGGCTGACTCGAATACGCCGGCGAATGACTCATCACGGTCAGGATCGAAACTGCTCATACGCCACACGGTGACCGCTTCACCCTTGACAGGTATCCACGTTGTGCGTCGTTGGTATCGGCGCGGGATGAACTCAGCTTCAGGGGGCCGCTTTGTGTTCAGGGTGTTCAGGATGTGGTTCGTTAGGTCAGTCATCGTCTTCCTCCGGGCTGCACTCTTTGCAGTTCTTCTCGTGGTCAGCCCACCCGAGCGGGTCTGTGTAGTAGCGGGTTGAGTCGTGCTCGTTCCACAAGTGGCGTGGGTTGATTGCCGAGAGTGCGTAGTTCTCACAGCAGACGTAAGACTCCATCGCAGCCGAGCGCCCAAATGGGTTCATGCGGTTGCCGTGGTCGGGGCACGCAACAGGTGTCCAACACTTCGGGCCACACACGAACTCGCTCACAACGTCACCCCCGAACCAACGAACGCGAACCATGCACCAATAGCGACATGCAACCCAATGGAAGCCGTCACAATTGCGACAAGGGGGGCTAGACGGAAATAACCTTTGGGGGCTTTCGTGAATCTGCCGTGCTCGCAGGTGTACATTTGGCGGGTCATCTTGCTCCTCCTCTTTCCCACTCAACGACGCGATGCTTTCGGCTCCCGTAGATAGCGAGCCTTTGAGCGCAGAGGATTGCAAAGTCGCGGTCATCATGGCGCTCGACGGTGATCCAGCCAGCAGCCCGCCACTCTTGGATTGAATAATTCGGGTGGCGACCCCTACCTTTGAACTCAGCAATAACCTTCGCTTCACGGGTCATCCCTGCACCTCTCTCTTGGCACGATCCCGGCGAACCTTCGCCCGACGCGACGACACCAAAGTGAAAACCGCAGTCACAGCAAGGATGATGAGCCAACCGCCAATTTCAGACACGGTGGCCGCGAACATTGCGGGGGTCACTTCGGCACCCCTGAACCAGTAATCCATGTGAGCGTTTGCTTGTACGTTTCGAGCACTCGCGACACTGCAAGCGAATACTCACGGATCAACGCTGTGCGCTGGTCGGCTCCCCTCGTTGGGCCTGAGTAGTCCCGGTCGAGTGACTTCGATGCTTTCTCGAACTCGGAGTGAAGGTCATCTAGTACACGCTGTACTTGGGCGTATCCGTTGTCACTCATGCTCGTACCGCCTTACGGATCAGGAACGCACCAGCCGCGAGAAGCAGTGATGCGATACCAGCAGGGATTAGAGGGCTAGGAGATCCCGTGCGTGCGAGTTCTTCAGCAACAGGGACAGTCGGCAACTCAACCGGGACAACTACCGCCGGCGGAATAACAGACGGGATGATAGGTGTCTCAACCTCAGGCGTTTCGACCGCGGGCACCTCAGGCACTACCGGGACAACATCGACCGGGCAGGTTTCCCCAAACTCAACCTCAGGGCACGGGTTATTACTCACACACGAAGTCGGATCGCCGAACTCATTGAGCCAACCTGGTACGGTACCTTCGCCACAATTCAGCACAGGCGGGGTATACGGCGGCTCCACCGGGGGTTCCTCTGGTTCCTCGACGGGCGGTTCCTCGACCACCGGTACGGCAACAAATGTCAGCGCGTAATGTGAGATGTCCTTACCCGAAGAATGCGTCAGCGTCAGCGACTGCACCGGCGAATCAAGGGTGAAACTCTCCGGCCCCAAACCCCGCTTGATTGAACCGGCCTTCACGCAATACCCGGCGATCAAAGATCCTTCAGGTGCGACAACATCCCAGGAAGTACTATCCGTGGTCGGTGTGAGGTGGCCTGTATCAAGTACCGGACAAACACCCTCATTAGCTGAAGCGGTGGTCGTACCGGCGAAAGTTAGTGACGCGGCAAGGATGCCAACGCCAAGAGTTGCAAGAGCCTTATTCATTTCGTGCTCGATTCGGTCGGGTCGGAGAGTTGCCACACGATTGCGCGGCGGTTGTTGCGAGTCATCCGGTAAATGCCGGTGGACTCGACAAGCCCCTTGCGGACCAGAGCGGCACGAGCTGTACGGAGTCGCTGGCCGGTATAGGGAAGAGCGACCCACGTTGCTGCGTTCTCAATCTCGTGATCTGCCAGAGGGCCACGCTCGGTCAGAGTTGCGAGTACCCAGCCGATGGACTTGGACACATCGTTTGTGTCTGCCGATTCGTGGGACGTGATCGGATCTGAGCGTCTAGCTCTTGGGCTGTCATCACCGAATGACGAATGAATCGCCGGACCGGTTACTATTGCTGTAGACATCTGGAATCTCTCTTCCTTGTGTTGTGCCCCTCATTCGCGTGAGGGGCTTTTTGGTTGATCCGGGCGACGGCTGGGGGCCAGAGTTGGCACCGCCGCCCGAAAATGTGTTTGTGTGACGCTGGGAATCGAACCCAGAAAAGCCCTTACGCCTCGCCACTGCCTTGCCTACGCCGAGCTGCTAGTCGTCGTAGGTTGTGGTCTCCGATTCGTGGTCTAAGGGGATGTCCTCTACCTGCCCGCCTAAGCGGTCTCGCCTACCACCCCGGGTACGTTGGGGGCGTTCTCACGAGTCACGAACCGTATGTAGTTGTTGCGCGACTACCCGTTTTTGGGTATGGCGTCGCCGTGCCTGAGACGCTTTCAACGGCGAAACAGGCTGAGAAGTGGGGAGGGTTATCCGGTTCGGCGCATAGGCTCTTCGGCTACATTCGGCGGGAACCCGTCAGCCTGATATGCGGCACCGAATGTTCCGTGCTGCATCATCACTTCGCGGATACGAACCAGCGCGGCGTTGAAGTCGCTGTAGGACTGTTCGGCTTGCTTGTAGTTCTGGAACCGGATTTCGTTCATCGCTGTCAGATCAGAGAGCGTCACATCACCCCACTGTTTCCGCAAACCTTTCCCAAGGGTGACAACAACGTCGAGGTCAGCGGCGACAAGTGGAACCTGCCCGAAAGCGGCACGGCGAATGATGGTGTCAGCGTTGCGCCCATCCTTCTCGTCGGCCTCAACTAGGCGACTGCGGAAGTAACGCTCAATGTCAACATCAAGCCTTCCCGCCCGGTGTTCAGCCATCAGGGTGCTCACCCCTGACTCGATTGCTTCCTGACGTGACACCCCCTCTGCCCCGTACAGTCCCACCGTTTCGCGGTAGACGCGTGTTATCGTTTCCTTAGACATTGGTTGACTCCATCTCAGTTGCCAGTTGTCCCAGCGATTCAGCTATTTGTCGTAGCTGTGCTGGATTGAAAAGATCGCGGTTGATTGGTGGCACTGCTCCATTGCCGAGCGGCCACCACTCACCGACGATCCGCGCCCGGTGTGCCATGTTCCCGAACCTCGACAAGACTTCGAGGGCACTACCGAGTTCTTTGGATGCTGTTTCCGCATTGAGCTTGAGTGCGGCATCACCGACAACAACAGGTTTCGGTTCAGGCCGCTTGTACTCTTTGCCATCAATCCCGGTCACGACCTTCACCGAGTGGGTTTCTGTGACTACAGAGTCATCGAGGACTTCGCCGGTGATCGGGTGAGCGATAGGCGGGCGGGTTGCTGCCTCAGCTTCGGCAACATCACGGTCGATAGCGTCCGGCTCAGGTGGGGAGATGTCCCCACCTGCACGAAGATCATTGCGAACGGTCTTCGGGTCGATGCTGAGAACTGGCGCGATAGCTCGCGTGCTCAGGCCAGCGTTCGACAGTTCGCGAACGACCTCGCGCCGCAACTCTGCGCCGAGCTTGCCGAGCGCATCACCGAACCGGTCTTTGACGTAAGCGCCAGGACTGGCATAACCGAGGATCGCGTGAACGTTGCGGTTGATCGCCTCACGGATGAGGGGCATCACCTTCACGTAGTTATCTGCGATGGTGTCGAGCCGGTCACCGATCCGCTCGGAAAGGCGCTCAGCACCCTCAACAGTCATTGCTGGGAGGGTAGCGACGATAGTCATGCTGCGTCACCCGAAGGTGCCGCCGACGTGCCCGAAGGGTTACGCACGTCGGCGGCGTCTCCTACAGTGCTCTTATCGGCATCAGATGTACCAGCATCCGAGCCAGCAACTGAAGGAGAAGAATTATGAGCTACAGCGATGTTGAAAAGTTCGCGAACGCGGCGAGCACCAGCGGACTGCAAGCGCGCCACCTGACCGAAGACCAGGCGACCGCAAAGATTGCCGAGGGAATCGAGAACCTTGGAATGGCTCTCGCTGAACTGGCCGGAGTCTTGCGCCGTACGGAGCGTTAGGTTCGCCCGGCGCAACAGGTCAAGTCTCATCCACCGAAGGAACTCTTCCGACGAGTCGAACCCGAACTGCTCTGCGGCTTCGGCGATAACGAGGTCGGGGTCACTGGCCATGCTCACTGTCGCGCTCATGATGTCTCCTTAGATACAAAAAAAGCCTCCCCACCTGGCGCGGAGGTCTTGGGGGAAGACGCATCAGGTGAGGAGGTGGTTTTAGGGGTGAGGGATTCGCCGCGAAGTAATGCTTCAACGTCGGATTGGCGGAACTTTCGCTGGTTGCCGGGAGTGCGAATGGCGCTGATCTTGCCGTCGCGCTCCCACGCTCGAACCGTGACTACGGTGACATCGAAGGCTTCCGCAACTTCACCGATTCGGAGAAGTTTGGGGACTTGGTACGTATCCGTATTTGCCATACGGGTACTTTGACACGCTGAATGCTAACTGTCAATACGTATCCGTATCTACGGCGTGTCTTGACAGGTTTATATACCTATTGCTAGGTTTGTCTTATGTCAATCGCACCAGTGATTCAGATACACGCGAAGGTTCCCGCATGGAGCTTCCCCGAGCGTCTCCGCAAGGTACGCCGTGAAGAAGTCAAGCTCACACAAGCTGAGTTCGCAGACCTGCTCGGGGTAAAGGAAAGCACCTATAGCGCATGGGAGAGCGGGCGCAATACGCCGGACATTCTCAAGCTCAGCGACACCCTAGAGGAAAAGACACACGTGTCCCGGTACTGGTTCCGGGGTGATCTAGATGCGAGTGCGTCCTATGACCCCGACACCGACCCCGACAATGGGAGCCACCTCGGAGAATCGAACTCCGGACCTTCTCATTACGAGTGAGATGCTCTACCAACTGAGCTAAGGCGGCCGGCCGCATTTTCATGAGGCACAGCAAGATAGCTTAGCCGAAGTTTTAGGGCTCCATAGCCGACACCGTGAACTTGGAGTTAGGCACTACAGTCAGGGTCGGCATCCGGAACCGTTCCGCTCACGAAATAGTCATCAACAGCGTTATCGATGCAGGTCACACCACCGTTGTAGGCCGTGTGACCTTCACCGTTGTAGGTGATCAGCTGCGCGCTTTGCAACTGCTCGCTCAACGCAACACCCCACTCGTACGGTGTCGCCGGGTCACCCGTCGTCGACACAATGAGCACCGGAGGTGCACCCTCACCGGTCAACTCGGTGATGCCGGGGCCGATGTACTTGTAGGGCCAATTCAGGCACGTGAGGTCCCCCGTTGGCGGGAAGTTGCGGTACGTCGTCGGCGACGCCTCGCGCATCAGCTTCTGCTGCTCAACCAACACTGCGGGGTCAGTCTCCACCGGATAGTCAACGCAGTAGATCGCAATGAACGCCTCAAGCGAGTTGTCAGTGTACGCACCGTCAGTGTCGCGGCTGTAATAGAAATCAGCCAAGAAAAACGCGGTATCCGTTTCGCCGCGCGCTGCCTCCGAGAACAGGTCGTTGAGGAACGGCCACGAATCCTGAGAATAGAGGGCAGTGCTCATCGCGATATCGATGACACCGGCATCCATCATGCGGCCATCGGGGGCAGCAACCGGATTCGCGTCATAGCGATCGTAGAGTTCACGGATGGTCGCCAGTGCGGCATCCACCCCACCAGGGAACGGACAGTCATCGAACGAGGTTGGGCAGGCCGCCAAATAGTTTTCGAGCGCACGCTGGAACCCAGTCGTCTGCACACGTCCAACCTCGAACACCGAGATCGACGAATCTGTGGCCCCATCGAGCACAATGCGGCCCGCGTTCTCGGGGAAGTTCTCGAGGTAATACGAACCAATATCGCTGCCATACGAATAGCCCAAATACTGCAGCTTCTCGTCGCCAACAATCGCGCGCAACATATCGAGGTCGTGCACCGTGCTCTGGGTATCAATGAACTGCAAGATCGGGCCCGTGTTATTGAAGCACGCCTGGCCGAAACTGATCGCCGCCTCTTCGCTCTCTGCAAGCCACGCGTCGCTGCCGACCGGCGCATCCGGAATCCCGAAAATAAACTCGTCGAGACCCTCATCATCGAGGCAGGTCACGGGAGTCGAACGGCCAACACCGCGAGGATCCCACCCGATCACGTCATAGTTCTCACGCAGGGTCGCACTCACGGCAAAATCCACATCGTCATGGATGAGGTCATAACCTGAAGCGCCCGGCCCACCAGGATTTACAAACAGCGACCCCATGCTCTCACCGGTAGCCTCGTGACGAGCCAGCGCAAGAGTGATGTCGGTCTCCGGTGTCGGGTTCGCCCAATCCATCGGTGCTGTCGCAGTCGCGCACTGAGCGCCATCATCACAGTCAACCCAGGTGAGCACCTGCTCGTAGTACGGGGCGAGCTCGGCCGACACTGACTCGCCTGTCGGCGCAGAACGCTCGCCTAACAACTCAAGCACGTTTAGGCAACCGCTCATCAACACCGTCACCGCCGCAGCAGTCACCACAAGGGCGAACCTGCGAGCACGAACAGCAGAACCAGTATTGGTGGACTTCACGGCCCCGAGCCTAGCGGTTAGCAGTTCGGGTCGGCGGCCGGAACCACGCCCGTCAATAGAAAGTCGTCCACCGTCGAGTTCACGCACTCATTCGACTTGTTATACGCCGTGTGACCTTCACCGTTGTACGTAATAAGGTGTCCGCTGTCCAGATTGTCCGCCACCGTCACCGCCCACTCATAGGGCGTAGCAGGGTCGTTAGTCGTACCAATCACCAACATGTCGGCAGACCCGGGAGCGGAAATCGCCACGCGATCACGCTTCACCTCCACTGGCCAGTTAGCGCAACCCGGAGCCCCATATGACATCTGCGGACCAAAAATGGGAGCCGCGACCGCAAGTTCGGCAGCCTGCTCACGCATGCGGGCGACATCGGCGGGCTCGCGGGCATCCAAACAATTGATCGCGATGAAGGCTTCAGTCTGGTTCTCGGCATAGCTGCCGTCTGGGCCACGGCCGTTATAGCTGTCAGCCAGATCGAATGCGATGCTCGCATCTCCCTGCATAACTGTGGTGAAAAGTTGGCGAAGGTAGGCCCAATTGTCTTGGCTATACAGCGGCAGGATGATGGCGCTGAACATGGTTCCGCTGCCCAGCTGGCGGCCGTCAGCGTTAGCGAGGGGACTCTCGTCGAGGCGATCCAGCAGTGTGCTAATTGCATCGCGCGACTGGTCGGTCGACCCTGTGAATGGGCAATCGCTTGCCCCCGCGCAGTCTTCCAAGAAGGCATCCAGTGCGCCCTCGAATCCTTGGGCCTGGGCCTTCGTCGCCTCAAATTCGGATACTGCGGGGTCAACCGCACCGTCGAGCACTAGCCTTCCCGTCTTATCGGGGAACAATTCGGCATATACCTGGCCCAGTAGGGTTCCATAGGAGTAGCCCAAGTAGTTGAGCGTGGTGTCGCCCAGCGCGGCACGAAGCATATCGAGGTCGCGGGCAGCGCTCGGAGTATCGACAAACCCTAAGAGCGGGCCTGTCTCCTCAAGACAACGCTGAGCAAACTGGGCGGATGATTCTGTGGCGGCGGTAATCCACTCGTCGCTGCCCTTCTCCCCCGGCGTGATGCTGTAAATGTATTCGTCGAGCTCGGCTGGGTCGGAGTAACACGACACCGGCGTAGAACGATTCACCCCACGAGGGTCAAAACCGACAACATCAAACTGAGACTGCAAGGCCTCACTCGTGGCGTAATCCACACTGTCGGCGATGAAGTCGAAACCAGAACCACCCGGACCACCCGGGTTCACCAACAGGGAACCGATGCGGTCATTGCCGCGCGCAGTTTGACGTACGAGAGCCAGCTCGATGGTGTCGCCTTCAGGGTTCTCCCAATCGACCGGCGCAATTGCCGTGGCGCACTGCAGCGCTTCGCCACAGTTCGCCCACTCCAGCACCTGCTGGTAGAAACGCTCAAGCTCCGGAGCCACAGCTTCTTCGGTGGGCGTCGACGTCAGGTTGGATGCCGGGGGCATGAACCACGAGACACAACCGCTGAGCAGTAATGAGACCACAAGTGCGACCGATGCCACCCCAAAGATGCGGGTGCGGGTGGTGCGGCTCATGCGCCGCGTCCCGAAACCGCGACCTTCACGAGCATTGCTTCGAGCGCCAGCGCTGGCGCAACGTTACTCTCAATGCGACGACGGGCTTCAGCGATACCATCCATGATTGCGAGCGTCGCGACAGGTGTTGTGCGGGCGGCGACCGCGGTGATGTTGTTGAGAATGCTGAGGTTAATGAGCTCGCCCGGGGCACCGATCTGCGTCAACAAGATGTCGCGGTAGAGCGAGAGCAGGTCAACCATAATGCGGTCGATGCCATCACGCAGCCCGCGGGTGGCGCGACGCTTTTGATCTTCTTCCATCACCTTGAGCTGGGCGCGCAATGCCGGCGGGATGGTTCCGCCAGGGGCAACACCGAGCGAATGCAGGGCAGATTCGCGTTCCTGGGCGTCCCGTTCTTCGGTGAGGGCTGTGGCATCCGCCTTTGACAGATCGAGAAGAGTTGCCGCGGCAATCACTGCCTCAGAGACCGAGCGGATGCCGAGAACAGTTGTCAGGGTACGTTCGCGTCGTTCGCGGGCTTCAGAATTGGTAGCGAGGCGGTGTGCCATGCCGATGTGGCTTTGAGCTTCACGCGCGGCACGCAGTGCAATGTCGGGTGCAACGCCATCGCGGTCTTGCAAGAGTTGGGCAACATCCGCGATGGCGGGGGTTCGGAGTCGCACACTGCGCACGCGCGAGCGGATGGTGGGGATGAGGTCGGCTTCGCTGGGTGCGCACAGAATCCAGACGGTGCGCGGCGGCGGTTCTTCGAGAGCTTTGAGCAGCACGTTGGAGGTGCGCTCGGCCATGCGGTCGGCGTCTTCGATGATCATCACCCGGTAGTGACCGACCGAGGGTGAGAATTGCGACGACGAAACGAGCTTGCGCACTTCGTCGATCGAGATGATGACACGTTCTGTGCTGAGCACTCCCAGGTCGGGGTGGGTGCGTGCCATGACCTGCTTGAACACGGACTCTTCGGTCTCGTCGCCGCGGGTTCCGAGCAGCGCTGCGGCGAACGCATACGCAATATTTGAGCGACCAGAACCGGGCGGGCCGGTGATCAGCCATGAGTGGGTCATCGACGATTCGTCGGTGCTCCCCAATGCCGAAGACGACGCGGCGGCTTCGAGAATGGCGATCGCCTCAGCTTGGCCGGTTAGGCCCTCCCACAACGACATGCGCTCAGTCTAAGCGGGTTGCGGAAGGTGATTCTGGATGCGCTCACGAATCGCTGTGGCGATCTCATTAATGTCGCGTGCGGCATCCACAACAAGGATGCGGTCGGGCTCTTTCGCGGCCCGCGCGAGAAATGCGTCGCGCACTCGAGTGTGGAACTCTTGCTTCTCAGCTTCGAGTCGGTCGTAGCGGGTGCGGGCACTATCGAGGCGTTTGCGTCCGTCGGTGGGGTCGAGGTCGAGCAGCACGGTCACGTCGGGGAGCAACCCTTGGGTTGCCCAGAGTGAGAGGTCGCGCACTTCGTCAGCACCGAGCACTCGTCCGGTACCTTGGTAGGCCTCGGATGAGTCGATGTAGCGGTCCTGAACCACAATGTCGCCACGTTCGAGTGCCGGTCGCACGACGGTTGCGATGTGGTGGGCACGGTCTGCAGCGTAGATGAGTGCTTCGGCGCGCGGGTCCATGTCGCCACGACGGTGCAGCACGATCTCGCGCAACTCAAGGCCGAGGTCGGTGCCGCCAGGTTCGCGGGTCACCACAACGGTGTGTCCTGCTTCTTCGAGCCAGTTCACGAGAAGCTTCGATTGCGTGGTCTTGCCCGCACCATCGCCGCCCTCAAGTGTGATGAAGAGTCCGGGCACGCTACTTGGTTTCGTCAGCCGACGGTGCGGCGGGCTTCGCGGCTGCCGTCTTCGCGGCGGGCTTTTTCGCCGTAGTCGATTTGGCTGCGGTGGTCTTCGCGGCGGTCGACTTGGCTGCCGGTTCTTTGGCTGCCGGTTTCTTGGCGGCTGGTTTCTTAGCTGCAGGCTTTTTGGCCGCGGTCTTCTTCGCGGCAGGCTTCTTCGCCGCGGTCTTGCGCTTGACCGGTCCCTTGGCGCGCTTGTCTGCGAGCAGTTGCACTGCACGCTCGAAGTCCACGTCTTCAACAGTTTCGCCGCGCGGGATGGTGGCGTTGGTGGTGCCGTCGGTCACATAGGCACCGAAGCGGCCATCCTTGATCTTGATCGGCTTTTCGCTCACCGGGTCAGCATCGAATTCTTTGAGAGCACTGGACGCTGCGCGGTTGCCGTATTTGGGCTGCGCGTAAAGTTCAACGGCTCCGGCTACATCGATGTCGAAGATGAGGTCTTCACTCGTGAGCGATCGGGTTTCAACGCCCTTCTTGAGGTAGGGGCCGTAGCGCCCGTTTTGCGCGGTGATTTCGACTTGGGTTTCGGGGTCGAGTCCGACAACTCGCGGCAGGCTGAGCAGCTTGAGCGCGGTGTCGAGGTCAATGGCGTCGAGTTCCATTGTCTTGAAGATGGATGCCGTACGTGGCTTGACTACGGCAACCTTCTTGGGTTTCTTGGCCTTTTTGACTTCGCCCGTCTTGGGGTCGATCTCTTCGACGGGCTCCGGTACGGGTTCCGGCTCGGGCTCAAGCTCGGTCACGTAGGGGCCGAAACGGCCATCCTTGGCGACGATCTCTTTGCCGGTTTCGGGGTTCACCCCGATTACACGGTCTCCGATGATGGGGGCGTCGATGAGTTCTTGTGCCTTGGCGAGGGTGAGTTCGTCGGGCGCGAGAGCTTCGGGAATGTTGATGCGGCGTGGTTTCTCGGGGTCGTCACTGGGAGTCTCCAGGTACGGGCCGTACTTTCCGATGCGCAGTGTCACGTCATCCGAGAGTCGCATGGAGTTGATCTCTTTGGCGTCGATCTCACCGAGGTTGTCGATGACGGTGCGCAGACCGCGGTACTTGTCGTCGCCGAAGTAGAACGATTTGAGCCATTCGACCCGGTTCTGGCTTCCTCCGGCAATGCGGTCGAGGTCATCTTCCATGCCTGCGGTGAAGTCGTATTGCACGAGGTCGCCGAAGTATTCTTCGAGCAAACGCACTACGGAGAAGGCGATCCAGTTGGGCACGAGTGCCTGGCCGCGCGGGGTGATGTAGCCGCGGTCGATGATCGTGGAGATGATCGATGCGTAGGTCGACGGGCGGCCGATTCCGAGTTCTTCTAGCTTCTTAACGAGGCTTGCTTCGGTGTAGCGCGGCGGCGGGCTAGTCTCGTGACCCTTGGCCTCGATGTCGAGCAGGGTGAGCGTCTGGCCTTCCTTGAGGGGAGGCAGTTTTGCTTCTTTGGGCTCGGCGGTGACGTTGCGTTCTTCGTCGTGGCCCTCTTCGTAGGCCTGCATGAAGCCGCGGAAGGTGATGATGGTTCCACTGGCCGAGAATTCGGCGACGGGTGCAACACCTGCGGTAATGGTGATGGATGCCGTTGAGCCTTTAGCGTCGGCCATCTGTGAGGCGACGGTGCGCTTCCAGATCAGTTCATAGAGCTTGAAGTCATTGCCGCGCAGCGTGGACTGCAGCGAGCTGGGAGTGCGGAAGGTGTCACCGGATGGGCGGATCGCCTCGTGCGCTTCTTGAGCGTTTTTACTTTTGCTGGCGTAAACGCGCGGCTTCTCGGGAATAGCATCCGCGCCGTAGAGGGAGACCGCTTGGCTGCGGGCTGCGGTGATGGCCTGCTGCGAGAGCGACGAGGAGTCGGTTCGCATATAGGTGATGTAACCGTTTTCGTAGAGCGACTGGGCGACGCTCATAGTTTGGCGGGCAGAGTAGCGCAGCTTGCGGCCAGCCTCCTGCTGCAGCGTTGAGGTGGTGAAGGGTGCGGCGGGGCGACGCGTGTATGGCTTGGTTTCGACCGTTTTCACGGCGATGGTTGTGCTCGGCATTCGCAGTGCGTCTGCAAGGGTTTGTGCGGCCTTTTCGTCGAGGGCTACGGCGTCGCCTGTGAGGTTTCCGCGGTCGTCGAAGTCACGGCCCGCAGCAACACGCTTGCCGTCGAGGCGTACGAGTTTGGATTCGAAGCCGTTGGTTTCGCTGTCGGGCGAGAGCTGGGCGATGAGGTCCCAGTAGTTGGCGGTGATGAAGGCGAGGCGTTCACGTTCGCGCTCGACGACGAGGCGGGTGGCTGCGGACTGCACGCGGCCGGCGGAGAGGCCTGGGCCGACTTTGCGCCAGAGGACTGGTGAGATTTCGTAGCCGTAGAGGCGGTCCAGGATGCGGCGGGTTTCTTGGGCATCAACGAGTGCGGTGTCGACGTCGCGGGTGTTGTTGATGGCCGCTTCGATGGCGTGTTCGGTGATTTCGTGGAACACCATGCGCTTGACGGGAACTTTGGGCTTCAGCACTTGGAGGAGGTGCCAGGCGATGGCTTCTCCTTCGCGGTCCTCATCAGTTGCGAGGTAGAGCTCGTTGGCTCCGCTGAGCGCTTTTTTGAGTTCGGAGACGGTTTTCTTTTTGGCGTCTGAGACTACGTAGTAGGGCTCGAAGTCGTTTTCTACGTCGACGGAGAACTTGCCGAGTGAGCCCTTTTTTAGCTCGGGCGGCAGATTGCGGGGTTCGACGAGGTCGCGGATGTGGCCGACGGACGAGAGCACGTCGTAGTCGTCACCGAGATACTTGGCGATCGTCTTGGCCTTGGTGGGCGACTCGACAATGACAAGCTTTTTGGTGCCAGACACGGGACTCCTTGGGTGATGACGCACTTGACCGGTGGCAGCGCCACTGTCTGCGACACATTACACACACCGACCGCTCAGTTACCTAATCCGCCCCAGTTGGGGGTGGGCCTGCTGTTGCGCTCGTTGTGACCAGTATGCCGAGGATGCGGCGGCTGGCGGTAACTGTCACGATACGCCCATCCACTGTGCACTCCTCTATATAGGCGTCATTTGCGACCGCAAGTCGAGCCGCGTTGTCGCACGGGTACCCGGCGATGAGGCCACTTGCGGTATCGGCGGCGGCGAGCGCGGCGGCGTCGGCTGCCCCCGCGAGTGCGTGCCTGACGCTCAGCGCCCAATAGAGAGGGATGACGAGGGCAGTAAGCGCGATGACTGTTGCGACGAGGCCGACCATAAGGATGGTGCCGGCACCGCGTTCGTCACGCATCCGGTTGTTCTCGCCCATCATTTGCCTCCGGCGAGCGCACAACTGCTGGCGCTGAGCGTGATCGGCAGCAGTCCGAGCAGTGCGTTGCGTGCTGGGGCGCTTACCGTGGCGCAGACGAGGTCGTCGCGGCGGTGAGTAGCAAGTCGTGCGGAGGAGACGAGGGCGGATGCGGTGGTTGCGACGGTGCCAGAGCTTTCGTCGCGCGCGAGGCTGCGTGCCGACGCGGCTGCCGCATCCTGAAGGCGGACCTGCATTCCGGCGAGCTGCACCCCGCTGAGGCAGAGTACGAGCACGAGAGCAACGGCGGGCAGCGCCAGCGCAAATTCTGCGGTGACGCTGCCGCGCTCGTTGCTGGCTCTTCGCCCGATGCTCGCGGCTCGTCCGTCGGCTCGCCCGTCTGCTCCCCTCCCCTCGCTACGAGGGAATGGAAAGCGCACTGCGAACAATGTCGGTGAGCATGCCGCGCACTTCTCCCGATCGAAGCACGACGACGAGCAAGCCAGCAAAACCGACCGCGGCGAGGGTGGTGATGGCATATTCGGCGGTGGCTGCGCCGCGTTCTGAACGGAGTCGGGCGCGCAGGATCGTGATTGCGCCGAGGTGCTGAGGCAGCGGCAAAGCAGGCCGCCCAATGGCTCGCGCTCGAGAGAAACGTCCCGGTTCTAAAGCGGGAAACTGGGCAAGGTGCGGATCGTTCATGAGGTACTCCTTCGTGCGCTGTCGCGCAGTCTGCGGCCGAGTACCTCAAGCCTGCCCAGCGTGAGTCCGCTGCGACACAAGACCGCCGGATGTGTGGAACACGGTCAGAACCCGGTAACGGTGGATGAGATGACCGCGACCATGAGGGGCAGCACCCCGAGAACCATGAAGGCGGGGAGCACGCACAGCCCGAGCGGGAGCATGAGTCGCACGGAAAGTGCGGCGGCACCGGCACGGGCATCCGCGTCCGCAGCACGACGCAGCTCGTCAGCTTCGGCCCGCAATAGCTCAGCGGCCGGAACCCCCGCCTCGTGCGAGAGCTGCAGTACCTCGTCAAGGTGATCACCATCACCAGGCAACCCGAAACGGTCAAGCGCTCCAGCAACGACCCCCCGCGCCTGCACGAGAGACCCGCCACCGGAAACCGCGATGGCCATGAGCTCGCACTCCAAACCGGGGGCTGCACGAGTGGGCGTTGCCGATCGCACGAGCCGCCGGTTCCAGCGCACCGCGACAACGATCAGCCCACCGCCTACCGCAAGGCACCCCCACCCGATCGGTGTCGTCACGAGCACTCCCAGGGTGTCGAAACCCAGCAGCGCCCCAAACACGAGTCCGACCGCGGGCAGCGCCAGAACCATGCGCGCCGTTGCGACCGGGGCTGCGAGTGCGGTCGCGACTTCGCGCTGCACGTGCACGAGCATCCGCAACGCCCTCGCGTGGGTGCGCAGTGCACCCGCAAGCGGCGCACCCACCTGACCCGCAACCGACCAGGCCGCAGCCAACGAGTTCCACGCCTGTCGATCAAGCGACGGCAAACTTTCGGATGCCCGCACGATCCGTTCCGGCGCTCCCCCGGGCTCGTCGCCCACCGCCGCTACCGCCGCAGCCACGCTCTCCGCAGGGCGACCGCGCGCCACATGACGCCAGGCCGACGACGGCGCGAGCCCGGCGTTCAGCAGCACGGCCAGACGCTGGGTGACGCCCGCCACCTCTGGCAGCTGTGAGGGTACGCGCTTCATCCGAGGTCGGCGATCGCGAGCCGGTCATGCTCATCGAGCACGAGCCGCCCCACATGGGTGAGCCTGCGCCTGCCATCGACCCGATCGATGTGCAAAACCGCACCAATCGCACTCACCGCCTGCCGGGCAATTGCGGACGCATCCAGTCCCGCGAGCGCCCCCAACGCCTCCAAGCGGCTCGGCACATCCTTCAACGAGTTCGCATGCAGGGTGCCTGCACCACCGTCGTGACCAGTGTTCAAAGCACTCAACAGTTCGCGGATCTCCGCCCCGCGACACTCCCCCACTACCAGACGGTCGGGCCGCATCCGCAACGCCTCTCGCACTAACGCGGGCAGGCCGTAGCCACCGGCGCCTTCGAGGTTCGCTTGCCGGGCCTCCAGCGACACAAAGTGTGGATGCTCGACCCGCAGCTCAGCAACATCCTCGATCGCCACAATGCGCTCCGATTCGGATGCCGCCCCCAACAGTGCGCCCAAGAACGTGGTCTTTCCTGCTCCCGATGCGCCCGAGATGAGCACGTTCTCCCGCCCATCGATGAGCGCTTTCACTCGCTCCAACGGCACCTCGCTGAAGAACCCCGCAAAGTCGAGCTGTGCGAGCCCGAACGGTTGGCGACTGGGAACCCGAATAGACAGCAGTGTGCCTGTGGGCGAAATCGGCGGCAGCACCGCATGCACGCGCACGCCGCCAGCCAAACGCACGTCAACGCACGGGGTCGCTTCGTCAATATGACGACCGCCAAGATTGATGAGGCGCACGGCGAGCGTCCGCAAATCTACCTCGGTCATCCCCACATCACCGACGGCCTCCAATCCACCACCGCGGTCAATCCATACCTGCTGGGCACCGTTCATGAAAACATCGGTGATGTTGGGGCGGCCGACATAGGGCGCAAGGGGGCCGAATTCGTGAACGACCTGTGCCGCGGCATCCCGGACCCCCACACCAATAGCCGAGCCCGAACCGACACCAGCACCAGCACCAGCACCAGCAACTGGCACCGCAAACGAACCACCGGCGGTCACACTCACGGTGAGGCTGGTCTCGGCCGTGAGCCGTCGACGAGCAACAAAAGGGACAGTATCGGGGGCGCTAGATGTCTCAGTCACGCTGCAACGCTAAGCACGCAGCGAAGCAGTATCGGCGGTTCCGCGCAAATCGTGGCTCGATCCCCGACACCGGGACTGTGCAGGAGCGGTAAAACGGCGGCTCAAAGCCACTATTCCGCCTCAGCGGTAGGCAGAAACGAGCTCAGCCCGGTTCGAAACACCCGCTTTACGGAGCAGGTTCGCGACATGAAATTTCACCGTGTTCTCGCTGATCGTCAACGACTGCGCGATCGCCTTATTGCGCGCCCCGGAAGCGAGCAGTTCGAGCACATCAGCTTCCCGTTCAGTGATCTGCCACTGCGCGTGAATTGACCGGTCGATTCCTTCGACGCTCAACGGCAAAACTACAGAAATCTCGGATCCCCAGCCCGCGGTGCCGGTCACCTGCAACCTTCCGCTGAGCGCGACTGCTCGTTCCAGAAGCTGCCGTACGGCCGGATCTTCGAGTGTCAACTCGCCAGGACCGTCGTCGCGAATTCCGATCAGTAGATTCGATCCGTCACAGTCCCACTCGACTCGCAGCCGAGCAACTCCCGGCTGATCCGCCAGCGCCAGCACCGCACCTCGAACAATCGCACGGCCCGCGTGCGCGACCTCTCCGGGAAGCGCCCGACCATTGGCCGGAGGCTCAATGAATTGCACATCGAGATCCCCGAATCTCACCAGCGGACGGAGGTCTGCCTTAAGTCGCTCGAAGGCTCGCGTGACCGGCTCTTCAGCCAAACTCCGATCCCGATCTGACACTGCCCGCAATCTGACCATCGCACTGGCTGCCAATTCGGTTGCCTCGCGCCTCACGGTCGAATCCGCAGTGTCGCGCGAACGCAACGTGGCAAGTAACTGTTCAAGCGTCGTGGAATGCGCATCCGTAAGATCGGCGATCACTTGCGCACGCTCACGCGACGCCATCCGTGAGTCTCGCAAATAGTCAGGACTTGCCACCGCAACCTGCTGCTGAATACTCACCGCAACCAACCGCCAGAGCGAAGCGATAGTCGCGAGGGCGTTGGCTTCAGACTGGGTGCCAGAAACAAGAACAGGATCGGTGAGGACCAGCAGAGACCCAGTCGGTGCGATCCACACTGCGGTCGAGCGTTCAGTCCGCGCGACTACCGCGCGAAGGCCCCACACTGGATGGCCCAGGTTGGAGACAATCTCCCGCACGACGTCGAGCTCCGCAATGCTCACATGGTCAGTGATTGACACATCACCTGCCTTCTTCTGCGGCCGCCCCGTGCAATCCTCCGTGAAAATAAGCAAGGAGCTGTGCGCAACCAGCGGTTCCAGCACAGCTGAAAATGCGCCCGCAATCTGCAGCAGTGAGCTTGATACCACCGAATGAACTGAGTCGACGAGTTCGAGCGAACTGGCCCTATTGAGATTGGTCACTCTCAAACTTTAGGCCGAGACTACCCGTTTGGGTAGTGAATACTCGTCAAATGGCGGGCAGTGCCCAGCCCAAACGGGTGGCACAGTGAAGAGATGGCCAACCGCAACCCCACCGATGACGTTTCCACCGCGCTCACATTGGTTCTCTCTGAGAACACAGGAATTGGAGCATCCATTAGACAGGATTGCGCGGAAAGCGTTCCCGCAGCAATCACCCTCATAGAGTCAGCCAAACGAGTCTTCGTGCTCGGCTCAGGGCGGTCGGGCCTTGCTCTCCGAATGCTCGCTATGCGACTGATGCACTTAGGCCTAGAAGTTCACATTGTCGGGGATGTGACAACGCCCGCGATTGCGACGGGTGATCTGTTGGTGGCGGCCAGCGGCTCCGGATCCACCGCCGGCGTCATCCGCTCCGCAACGACCGCAGCCGCAGCCGACGCGCACATCATCGCAGTCACCACGGCAGCTTCGTCCCCTCTTGCTTCGCTCGCTGACGTCGCAATCGTCATTCCCGCCGCCCAAAAACAGGATCATGGTGCGACTCGATCCCAGCAGTACTCCGGCAGCTTGTTCGAACAGGCGCTGCTCCTGCTCGGCGACGCAATGTTTCACACGATGTGGAAAAAATCCGGAGTAAGCGCCGAAGAGCTTTGGCCGCGTCACGCAAACCTCGAATGACACGCCAGCAGCCAGCCCGGCACCAATATTTCCTCCCCAATCCACAACACAACGAAAGAGAATCAAATGAAGCTTCAAGTAGCAATGGACGTCCTGACCACCGACGCAGCCCTCACGCTTGCCGGACAGGTTGCTCCGTACGTCGACATCCTTGAGCTGGGTACACCTCTCATCAAGCACGAGGGCCTCAGCGCAGTGCGCGCGATCAAAGACGCACACCCCGATAAGCTCGTGTTTGCCGACCTGAAGACGATGGATGCTGGTGAGCTGGAAGCGGATATCGCTTTCTCCGCCGGAGCCGACTACGTTTCCGTTCTCGGCGCAGCAGGTGACAGCACGATCATCGGTGCGGTGAAAGCAGCTAAGGCCCACAAGAAGGGCATTGTTGTCGACCTCATTGGCGTTGCCGATAAGGTCACTCGCGCCACAGAGGCCACCGCACTCGGAGCTGCTTTTGTTGAAATGCACGCAGGACTCGACGAGCAAGCAGAACCGGGATTCACCTTCCAGACCCTCCTCAACGATGGCGAAGTCGCACGAGTGCCGTTCTCCGTTGCCGGCGGCATCAATGCCAGCACCATCGCATCGGTGCAGCGTTCCGGAGCCACAGTCGCGGTCGCAGGGGGCTCCATCCACGGAGCACCTGACCCCGCAGCGGCAGCAGCAGAACTGAAAGCAGCAATCGTCTAGATCGATTGTTAACGAGAGAGGGGCGGTGCCCATTGGGGGAACAGGCACCGCCACCGCGGCAATCGATTGGGGGGAATCAAGATTACCGCGTGCCGAACTTGCATTCAGCGACTCTTAGTGTAGCGCAACGGTTGGTTCCCGCAATGGAGGATCTAGAATCAGTGGAATACTTTCAGAAAGCACGTGATCGAGAACCGCAATCACACGATCGAAGAGGATCAAATGACCAGTAACTCTATTGACAGTCTTCTGCACGAATCACGCCGTTTTGCCCCGTCAGAGACCTTTTCTTCCGGCTCCGAGGCTAGCGCTGACCTCTACACGTCGGCCAAAGAAGACCGTATTGAGTTCTGGGCCGACAAAGCTCGTGAGTACGTGCACTGGCACAAGCCGTTCACCGAGACCCTAGATTGGTCTACCCCGCCGTTCGCCAAGTGGTTCGCCGACGGCGAGCTCAACGTGGCCTACAACTGCCTCGACCGCCACGTTCTCGCCGGCAACGGTAACCGCATCGCCATCCACTGGGAGGGTGAACCCGGCGACAGTCGCAGCATCACCTACTCCGAACTCACAACCGAAGTGAAGCGCGCGGCCAACGCGATGGCAGCACTCGGCGTCGGCCAGGGCGATGTTGTCGCCATCTACATGCCCCTCGTTCCCGAAGCCGTCGTCGCGATGCTCGCAACGGTTCGCCTCGGTGCCGCCCACTCTGTGGTCTTCGGTGGGTTCAGCGCCGAAAGCCTTCGCAGCCGCATCGACGACGCGAGCGCCAAGCTTGTTGTCACAGCCGATGGTGGGTGGCGAAAAGGAAAAGTCTTCCCCCTCAAAGCCGCAGTGGATGCCGCACTCGCCAACGGGGAATCCACAGTCACGAATGTGTTGGTCGTCAAGCGCGGCGACAACGATGTGGAGTGGACCGAGGGTCGCGACCTGTGGTGGCACGACCAGATTGAGGCAGCGGAGCCCGAGCATGAGGCACAGGGCTTCCCCGCCGAGAACCCGCTCTTTGTGCTCTACACCTCGGGCACGACGGGCAAGCCGAAGGGCATCCTGCACACCAGTGGTGGTTACCTCACTCAGGCAGCGTTTACTCACAAGAACGTCTTCGATCTGAAGCCCGAAACCGATGTGTACTGGTGCACCGCCGATGTCGGCTGGATCACCGGGCACACGTACGTCACCTACGGTCCGCTCGCCAACGGTGCCACTCAGGTGCTCTACGAGGGAACCCCTGACACCCCAAACCAGGGCCGTTGGTGGGAGATCATCCAGAAGTTTGGGGTGAGCATTTTCTACACGGCGCCCACCGCCATCCGTTCGTTCATGAAGGCCGGGCGTCAGATTCCTGAGCAGTACGACCTGAGCTCGATTCGCGTGCTCGGCTCGGTGGGTGAACCCATCAACCCTGAGGCGTGGATTTGGTACCGCGACGTGATTGGTGCGGGCACCGCCCCCATTGTTGACACGTGGTGGCAGACCGAGACCGGCGCCATCATGGTCTCGGCATTGCCCGGACTCACAACGTTGAAGCCAGGCTCGGCGCAGGTGCCCATCCCGGGAATCAAGATCGATATCCTTGGCGAAGACGGCACCCGAGTTGACCCACCCAACGGTGGGCTGCTCGTCGTCTCCGAGCCATGGCCCGCCATGCTGCGCGGAATTTGGGGCGATCCGGAACGCTTCAAAGAAACCTACTGGTCGAAATTCCCCACCTTGGACGCCCCTAAGTACTTTGCGGGCGACGGTGCACACGTCGATGAAGACGGTGACATCTGGCTGCTTGGCCGTGTGGATGACGTGATGAACGTCTCCGGTCACCGCCTCTCGACCACCGAAATCGAGTCAGCACTCGTCTCTAACCACATCGTTGCCGAAGCCGCAGTCGTCGGAGCCGCTGACGAGGCTACCGGTCAGGCCGTTGTCGCCTTCGTGATTATCAAGTCCAACCAGGAGAGTGCGCAGACCGCTGCCGAAGCAAGCGCACTCCTTCGCCTGCACGTTGCGAAAGAGATCGGTGCGATCGCTCGCCCGCGTGACATCTTCATCGTCTCGGAATTGCCCAAGACACGCTCGGGCAAGATTATGCGCCGCCTGCTTCAGGATGTTGCGGAGGGTCGCGAGATCGGTGACACCACTACCCTCGCCGACACCACCGTGATGCAGATCATCTCCGACAAGCTCAAGTAGTCGCGAGCCGAATACGGCGAAGGCCGGGTCGCACGTGCGGCCCGGCCTTCGCTTGTACTGGTTCTACTTCGCCCGCTCTTTGAGTAGACGAATAGCGGTGTCGATGTCGCTGAACGGCACGCGCTCATTGCCGACAATTTGGTACGGTTCGTGACCTTTGCCCTGCAGCAGCACCACATCATCCGGATTCGCTACATCAATCGCATAGGCAATGGCACTCGCACGATCGCGAATCTCTGCGACCCGCTCAGGATGCTCGAAGCCGGCGCGAATGTGCGCCACAATCTGGTCGCCATCCTCGTTGTGCACGTCGTCGTCGGTAACCACGATCAGGTCAGAGCCCTCTTCAACAATGCGTGCCATCTCGGGACGCTTGCCCGGATCACGGTCGCCCGTTGCGCCAAAGACGGTCACAACGCGGGTATGGCCCGACTCGCGCAGAGCCGTGACAGCGTGCCGTACCGCATCGGGGGTGTGTCCGGCATCCACAACCACCAGCGGCAACTGGTCATTTTCGCGGATGCGAGTCATACGTCCAAGAACCGGCTCAAGGGGAGCCAATACCTCGGCGATCGCTCGCGGCTCGATGCCCTGAGCCCACAGCACTGCCGCGCAGGTGAGCAGATTGTCGACGTTGAAGCGACCGATGAGTCCGCTCGCGACGTGGTGGCTTTCACCCTCAATCACGAGATCGAACTCGAGACCCTCGGTCGTGAGCCGCACGTTGTCTGCTCGCACGCTTGCTTCAGCGTGGCCCTTCGAGGTCATGCCGATGCCACGCATTCCCTCGGGAAGGGTGTGGTGGAAGTGGTTCTCGGCGGCCGCGTCATCCATGTTGAGGATGGCGGTTTTTACACCCGGGAGCGTGAAAATCTTCGCCTTCTGTGCCGCATATTCCTCCATCGACCCGTGATAGTCGAGGTGATCGCGGGTGAAGTTCGTGAACGCCACAATGTTGAACTCAACACCATCGACTCGACGCTGCTCGAGCGCGTGAGAGCTGACCTCCATGGCCACGTTCTCTACGCCAGCACGGTGAAAATCATCCAAGAACTGGTGCACGGCCGTCACTTGCGGGGTCGTCATGCCCATGTTGATTCGGTGCTCGCCCGTGATGCCGGCACCCAGCGTGCCGATCGTCGCGGAGGTCACTCCCAACCGCTGCCAGGCCTGCGTCAGCAAATGCGCGGTAGAAGTTTTGCCGTTGGTTCCGGTGATTCCGACCATCGACATCGAGCGCGACGGATGCCCGACAAACGCATCCGCCATCGACCCGATCACGTCGCGCAGATTCGCAATCGCGAACACACGTTCGCCAAGGTTCACGCCCTTGGCTGCCGCCGCATCCACGAGCACCGCAACGGCACCCTGCTTCAGCGCGGGGGCGATGTAGGGCAGAGCTGGGGATGCCGTGGTACCGATGGCAACAAAAATGTCACCCTCGCCAACTTCGCGGCTATCTTGCACGAGCCGACGCGCGCTGAGCGTTACGCCCGCATGCGTCGGATCCCACTCGCCAAGCTCGAACTGGCGAAACGGCGCGTTCTCCCCGGCCTGACCGGGGTACCACACTTCGATCACGCGAACTCGAAAACGAACTCGATCTCCACCGGAGCATCGAGGGGCAAAACAGCAACGCCGACGGCACTGCGAGCGTGCTTGCCCGCCTCACCAAAGATTTCGCCCAACAGCTCAGAAGCGCCGTTGATGACGCCGGGCTGGCCAGTGAAGTTCGGGTCAGAAGCCACAAAACCGACAACTTTCACCACACGCGTGATGCGGTCCAACGAGCCGATGACACCCTTGGCGGCAGCGAGGCCATTGAGAACACAGGTCTTGGCATACTCGTGTGCTGCTTCGGCATCCACTCCGGCACCAACCTTGCCGGTGGCGGGAAGCTTGCCATCAACCAGAGGCAATTGGCCGGAAGTATACACAAGGTTTCCCGTGACCATCGCCGGCAGATAGGAGGCGAGAGGCTTAGACGACTCCGGAACGGTTAGATTCAACTCCGCAAGCCGCTCATCAAGCTGTGACATTAGTGGTTCTCTTCCTTGATGCGTTTGAAATAAGCGACCGGGCCACCCTCAGGGCCCGTGCCAACCTGCACAAGTTCCCAGCCCTCAGAACCCCAATTGTTGAGGATTGCGGTGGAATTGTGCACGATTAGCGGTGTAGTCAGGTACTCCCAAGTGGGCATATTTGCGGCTCCCGTTCAGCATGGCGTTATCAATGATCCCTTACTCTTGATCATATGTCTGCCCAAAAAACTCCGCGTCGTGGCATAGTCTCGGCTCTCGCCGGACTCATTGGCTTTAGTGCGCTCTCTGGCGTGCTCATTACTGCCATGGTCGCCCCCGCGCTCGCCGTTACCGGCATCACTGCTTCCAGCACCATCGGCATCTTCGATGGCCTGCCCGATTACCTCGAAATCGGCCAACAGCCAGAGCGCAACACGATCTACGCCAATTACACCGGGCGGGGCAATGTCGGCGGGTATTACCCGATCGCGACCATCTACGACCAGAACCGTCAAGAGGTCGGCTACGACCAGATCTCCGAGTACGCGCTGGAAGCCACAGTTGCCGGTGAAGACCGCCGCTTCTTCGAACACGCCGGCGTCGACCTCAAGTCAATTATGCGTGCGGCCGTCGGCAACGTTGTGGCTTCAGATATTCAGGGTGGTGCATCCACATTGACGATGCAGCTCATCAAGAACACCTATATTTCTGAGGCAGAGTCGCTCTCGAACGAAGACAAACGCAAGGCCGCCTACGAAGACGCAGTTCGTGAGTCATTCGACCGCAAGCTCAAAGAGATGAAGCTCGCCATCGGGCTTGAAAAGCGGTACACGAAGAAAGAGATCCTCACCGCTTATCTCAACATTGCCAATTTTGGCAATGCAACCTATGGCATTCAAGCTGCCGCGCAGCGTTATTACAGTGTGAACGCTATAGACCTCACCCTTGAGCAGGCAGCAAGCCTCATCGCAATCGTGCAAGAACCCAGCGTGCGAAACCTTGCTGATCCCGAAAACTTCGCTGCTAACCAGGATCGGCGCGATGTCATCCTGAGCGCCATGCTTCAGGTCGACTCAATCACGCGCGACCAGTACGACGAAGCTGTAGCAATTCCCGTGGACGAGGAGACCGTCGTTCCGTCGGCCCCCAACAACGGTTGCACTTCTGCTTACGTCAACGCGAAGTGGTTCTGCGACTACGTCGTCAAGAGTGTGCCCGACTTCGAGTTCCTCGGCGACACCGCCGAGGAACGCCAGGCGAACTGGGAAAAGGGCGGCTACAAGGTCTACACAACTCTCGACCTCGACGCCCAAATTCCTGCACAGCAAGCGACATGGGCATATGCCCCACCGACCGAGACCTCTTATGCGCTCGGTAGCGCAACCTCAACGGTTGAAGCGGGTACCGGCCGAGTGCTTGTCATGGCAGAAAATAAGAAATTCAATGACACCGCTAACGGTGGCGGCGTTGATACCTCTGCGGTGAACTACAACACGAGTTATAAATACGGGGGTTCTGCCGGCTTCCAGCCTGGATCGACCTACAAGGTCTTCACCCTGATCGAGTGGCTAAATCAGGGCAACGGCATCAAAGAGCGACTTCTTGGTACTGCTCGCACCATGGACGGTTCCCAATTTACCGATAGCTGCAATGGCCCATATTCAGGGCCGGTCCCCTTCAAGAACAATGCTGGCGAGCGCGGAATTTATACCGTTGCCGAGGGTACCGCTCAGTCAATCAACGGCATCTTCTTTTCGATGGCGAGCCAGCTCGACCAGTGCAACATCAGAAATGTAGCGGCAAGCTTGGGCGTCGAGCGAGCTGATGGAAAAGAACTCGAGAGCTTCCCATCCTCGATCATCGGAACCAACACCGTTACGCCGCTGAGCATGGCTTCCGCCTACGCAGCGATTGGTGCAGGCGGGCTGTGGTGCGAGCCGATCATCATCGATAAGGCGATCGACGCTTCAAATAACGAGCTTGCTGGCCAAGAGAAGGACTGTCGCCAGGCAATCTCGCCCGAAGTTGCGGCCACGACCGCCTACGTGCTTAAAGAAGTACTGAACCGCGGAAACGCTGCCTACGCCGACCCCAACGACGGCATCCCGATCTTCGGTAAGACAGGAACCACTGACGGTGCCAACCAAACCTGGATGGCAACCGGAACCACCCGTTACGGCACCGCCACGTGGGTGGGCAACAGCATCGGCACGCAAGATATGAGTCGCGTCAGCTATGAAGGAGTGCAAGGGTACCGACTGCGCCACTACATCACGCGTGCAACCGATATCGCACTCAACATCAAGTACCCCGGAACTGAATTCGGCGCACCAGACCCCAAACTGCTCACCGGCTCTGGCACTGAGGTGCCCGACGTGCGACTGCAATCCCTGCAGCAGGCAAGGTCCGTGCTTGTGAGTCTCGGATTCATCGTCCGAGATGGCGGTGAGGTCGATTCCGAGTTGCCAGTTGGCCAAGTAGTGCGAACTGCTCCCTCCGCGGGAACTCAATCAGCGGCCGGGGCGATAGTCACGGTCTATGTGAGCAAGGGCAACAAGTCGCAGATTCCCGATGCCGTCGGTGACGGCCAGTCGAATGACTTCAAGACTGGTAAAAAGATATTGAAGGATGCCGGATTCTCTAACGTGGATCAGGGTTGTGAAGTCGTTCCGCCAGGCGACCCGCGCATCGACAAGGTCACATCCTCGAATCCGACAGCGGGAACGTTGGCGACGGCAGATACCGTTGTGACACTAGTCGTGGCGCAAGTGATGCCCTGTTCATGACCCGTCATCTCTCCCCCGCAGCTACCGCACTCGGTGCGGTAGCTGCGGTAGGGGTAGCCGCATTCGCGTGGGGTTCGCTCGTTGAGCGAAATCGCTTCACAGTCCGCCACGAAACACTGCCGATCCTCGATCCGGGTGCGCGCGACATCACGGTGCTGCACATTTCCGACCTGCACATGGCACCGTGGCAGACACGCAAACAGGACTGGGTGCGTGGGCTCACCGCCTACGAACCCGACCTCATCATCAACACGGGTGACAACCTGGGCCACACCGACGGCATCCTCGGAATCAGACGTGCCTTCGAGCCGTTCGAGGGCACCCTAGGGGTATTCGTTCATGGATCGAATGATTACTACGGCCCCCAGTTCAAGAACCCGTTCGGCTACTTCACTGCGCCCACCTCGAATCATCGCCCCGTCGAACACCTCGACACGGATGCTCTTAACGCGTATTTCGAGAATCGACTCGGCTGGCTCTCACTCAACAACCACGCTCGCGCCATCGAACTACGCGGCTCACGTCTTGAACTATTTGGAACTGCCGACGCGCACCGCGGCTGGGAGCGGCTCGATCGTTTGCCCGCCAACGTCGAAGAGATGCGCGAGAACGTCGGTTGGGCGGATGACCGTCACGGCCCCGAAACGGTATCAATCGGCGTAACGCACGCTCCCTACCGCCGAGTGCTCGACGCGCTCGTCACCAACGGTGCTGACGCGATCTTTGCCGGACACACTCACGGTGGTCAGGTTCGGATTCCGGGAATGCCTGCGCTCGTCACGAATTGCGACATTCCGCGGGAGCAGGCGAGCGGGCTCAGCATCTGGCATCACTTGCGTCGTGCCGCGTTCTTAAACGTCAGCGCAGGCCTCGGGACCTCGATTTATGCCCCGGTTCGCTTTGCGTGCAAACCAGAAGCAGTAGTTGTGACTCTCACCGCCGGAGATATCGGCTATTCTTGATGTGTTGATCACGTAAGTGGTTAATGATCGGGGTGTGGCGCAGCTTGGTAGCGCGCTTCGTTCGGGACGAAGAGGTCGTGGGTTCAAATCCCGCTACCCCGACAAATTTTCACGTCTCGAGACATCGTTCATATATGTCTCAAGACATGGTTCACATTTCGCTCTCCTTCGGGAGGGCGTTTTGTGTTTTCGGGGCTGGGAATCGATGGCGTGGTCGACTGTCAGCCAAGGTTAACCCGAGAGTGTCCGTTACTTGCCGTGTTCAGATGGCTCTTCATGCACCAGTTCGCACGTCACGATACTCGCTAGCAACGGCCAGGCGACGGCGGGCCCGGTGGTTGTTATTGCGGGCGACCTCGATCGGGTCAACAGCTTCGGCTGGACCGCGCTCCTCGAGGCGATCCTGCTCAGTGGGGGTGATGAGGATCACCGCGTTACCATGTCAGACGAACATCTCTCGGTCGCTGCGACCATCACAGGCTGAACACGGACGGTAGATCGAGTCTGAAAAGCGATCGGTGGAGTGTCCACCGAGCTGACCATGAAGGAGAAACCCGCGATGGAGACCAAACCGCGGAGCGGCGATCACCAATCACCGGAGGATGCGCCGGGCAGCCTAACCCTGGTTGGGGCTGTTTCCCTAGGAACCGGCGTCATGATCGGCGCAGGGATCTTCGCGCTCACCGGGCAAACCGCCCGACTGGCGGGCAACCTATTCCCACTGGCCTTCGTCGCCGCGGCAGCGGTTGTCGCCCTCAGCGCCTACTCCTACGTCAAGTTGTCCAACGCATACCCGTCCTCGGGTGGAGTTGCAAAGTTCCTCCGTGAGGAGTACGGTCCCGGCGCAGCGACAGGCGTGTTTGCGATCTTGATGTTCGTCTCCATGGTCATCAGCCAGAGTCTGGTGGCCCGCACTTTCGGCGCTTACGTCCTGCAGATCGTCGATCTCAAACCAGTCTCGTTGTGGGTGCCGGTTTTCGCCATTGGGCTGCTCGCCATCGCCTTTATTGTCAATATCGTCGGGAACCGGGCCATCGAGGTCAGTCAACGTTCAATGGCGGCCGTAAAGATCGTCGGGCTCGGGCTGTTCGCGATCGTGGGGCTTTGGTTTGCGTCCGTCGCTAACTTCAGCAGCGGTTCCGACGAGGCTGGGATCGATCCCTCCGCTATGGGGTTTCTTGCTGCTGTCGCGCTCGCAATCCTTGCCTACAAGGGGTTCACCACTATCACGAACAGTGGTGGCGACATCGTCGATCCGCACCGGAACACCGGCAGAGCGATCGTGATCGCCCTAGTCATCTGCACGGTCGTTTACTTGGCCATTGCTGCGGCCGTTGCAGGCAACCTCACCTTGCCACAGATCCTTGCTGCCGAGGACTTCAGTCTGGCCGAGGCAGCAAAACCGGCCTTCGGTGACTTTGGGGTGCTGTTCACAGTAGTGCTCGCCATCGTCGCGACGGCATCGGGTGTGATGGCGAGTATATTCGCGGCATCACGGTTGCTGGCCATGCTCACGCGCATGAAACAAGTTCCCCACCGGGACTTCGGGATGCCTGGCACGGTACGTGCCCACACCACTGTATACACTGTCGCTTTCGCCATGACACTCGCCGCAACGTTGGACCTGAGCAGGATCGCGGCTCTAGGTGCGATCTACTACCTGATCATGGATATCGCCATCCATTGGGGGCTTCTCACCAAGCTCCGCACCCGCATCGATTTCAACCCTGCTGTCGTTGTGACCGCCATCGTTCTCGACGTGGTTGTACTCACAGCGTTCATCTGGGTCAAGGCTTCCACCGACGCGCTCAGTCTCTACGTTGCCGGCGCGGGGATCGCTCTCATCGTTGCCGGTGAGCGTTTCCTGATGCGCTCTCACACCCGTAACGACGGCACGATGGACATGTAGTCGGCGGCATCTAGCACGCAACGACTGAGATGGTCATCCGTTAGGCTCGCGTCGTCGGGACTCCATCCAAACACCCCAACAGCACCACAGTATCGACGTATGATACCCGGGTGGGGTATAGTCGCCCGTTCCCGATGCATCACACTAATCGTCAATTGAGAGAAGTCACCATGATTGAATCCGATAAGAATCTTCTGTCCACGACGGAAGGCTCGTGTTCGTGCTGCTCGACAGACACGCAAACGACCAGTAATGCTGCAGCTCAGGTAAATGATGGAGAAACCGTCACGTATCAAGTCGCGGGGATGACGTGCGCACATTGCGCAAGTTCTGTCACCGCAGAGCTAGCCAAGCTACCCGGTGTGTCAGACGTCCAAGTCGATGTTGCGTCTGGTCAAGTGACGGTAACCAGCCAAACAGCCGTGGGTCGTGAGCCATTCGCAGCGGCGGTCGAAAAGGCTGGGTACTCGGTCGCCCCAGCATGAACCAGAGCTATCCCGTGGCATAGTGATTAGGGTCTTGCGCGCTCAACTCGTGAGGCGAGCATTTAGGTCGCGTTTCTTGCTGTCGAAAGAGTGCCACAATCGGCCCTCTGCCCACATCGACGAAGGAGCCCTGTCAGCGGACAAAACAGGGCTCCACTCGATGGTTAGATGCCGCTTACTGGGTCGAGGTACGTGTCCCTAAGACCCATCGGCTTCCCTTAGCTCATCGTGAACTCGGCTACTCTCGCAGGGTCGCGAGGCGATTGCGGTACTCGACGTCATCAATTTCGCCGCGGGCAAATCGTTCAGCGAGCGTGCTCTCAGCGCGCCCCGACGTCGTCAATTCGCCGCGATTCTGTGGTTTGTTGCCAACGGCGCGGGCGAGCAGCACAATTCCAAGGATTACTGCCCCCCAGAACAAAGTCATGCTGATCACCATGATGGCGATGCCCCATCCACCGAGATCATTCCCGTACCAATACATCATGTCACTCCCATCCAAATACATCATTGCGATTCCGCCTTCTTCAATCAACGCTTCGATAGTGTCGAACTCAGTTATTGTCCGATAACCCATTTTCGCATCCTGGTCTGGAGCCGCATAGAGGATTTGGTCCCGTTCGTTTGACGCGATCAGCGCTCAGCGGACCCGACGGGCGCTACAAATTGGCTGTGGATTTCAGAATTGCAGCACGGAGAGCGCAGCGAGCAAGTGCTCATCGGCCTGATCAGCGACGCCCTGAATCTCCTCGGAATTGCTCAACTGGACCATTGTCTGAGGGTTAATCGCTTGAACCGTAGTCATAGTCGCCGACGGGTCCCGTCGAACGACAACGTTGCACGGGAGCAGCAGTCCCATGTCGGGGTCAGCGGTGAGTGCTAGTTCAGCAAGGCGAGGGTTGCACGCTCCTAGGATCAGATAGTCCCCGAGAGTATTGGCGCTCTCGTCGCCGAGTTTTGTTTGGAACGTTGCGTGAACATCGATTTCAGTAAGGACGCCAAACCCCTGGTTCGCGAGTTCCTCGCGCACCTTGGTGACCGCTTCCTCAAAGGTCAGAGCGATGGTGATGGTGTGTGCGTAATTCATAAGTTTCTCCTTAGTTAGGTTGCGTTGATGATGCCCATCATTCCCACATCCTCATGGTCGAGGATGTGACAGTGGTACACGGTCTTCCCGGCGAAATCGTCGAACGGGATCCGCACACGGATGCTGGCGTTGGCTGGTACGTTGACAACGTCCTGCCAGAGGATCTCCTGCACGGCCGCACCGTCCTGCTCAACGATCTGCATTGGCCAAACATGGAGATGCATCGGATGATCCATCGAACTGGTGTTGGTGAGCGTCCACTCTTCTATGGAGCCGCCCTGCACGATCGTGTCGACCCTGTCTGCATCGAACAGCTTTCCGTCGATCGTGAAAGCCATCATGTTGCCTCCCATGCTCATTCCACCGGCGCCCATCCCCATCGCGAAAACTAGCTCGCGTTGACCATCAACCGTTGACTTCCTCAGGTCTCGAGGCAACGGTTGGGTCGGCACGGCGTCAGACGCCTCAACGGTGGCGCCTGCAACGACAAAGGTGGCTAGGTCTGTGGCGGAAGAGAAGAGGCTACCTCCGCCCAACATTCCCATCGTGGTTCCCCTGTCAACAGGGAGAGTCTGAAGAGTTGCGGTTCCGTCAACCGCGGTCACAATGAGATCCGCGCGGTTTCCCGGAGCGAGGACAACCTCAGTAACGTTGCGCGGCTGCGCGAATCGACCGGAGTCGATCCCTAAGAGTTGCAGCTCTTGGCCATCCAGCCGGAGCCGGAGATACCGCGACGAGCACGCGTTGATGATGCGCCAGCGTTCGCGTTCGCCTGGTCGAGCATCCAATCTCGGCGACGCTTGACCGTTGATCAGGACTATGTTGCCTTCCCTGCCCATCATTTGATCGCGCGGTGCCGCCGCTGGGATCGCCCCGGATGAGTCAAGGCTGATGTCGGAAATCACTAGGAGTCGCTCACGAATGACCGGGATCGGTGTCGGATCCTCCACGATGATGGCGCCGTACATGCCCCCGAATACTTGAGTGGCAACGTTGCCGTGATGGTGCGGGTGGTACCAATACACACCGGGCGGATGGTCTTCTGGCAACTGATATTCGTAGTCGAACGTCGTTCCCGGATCGATTGATACCAGCACGTTGTCGCTATTGCCGTTCGGAGATACATGTAGCCCATGAACGTGGAGATTGGTTGGTTCGTTCAGCTGGTTTTCGACGGAAACCTTCACTCGATCCCCCGGGTGCACAATCCAGGTTGGGCCGGGGAGTCCGCCGTTATAGGTAAGTGCGGTTGCTTGTCGTCCCGCGATCTGTGCGGGTGCTTCTGCAGCCGTTAGTTTTAGCTCCAACACACCGTTGATGCTGCGGAGCGTTGTCGGCTCAGTGAAATCTTCAGCTTTCACGGGAACGAGTCCATTATTCGCTGACCAGAAGAGCCCGGTACTGCCGACAAGAACGCTGGCCGTTCCCAACCCTCCAAGGATCAGCGCGTGCCGTCGACTGATGGGTTCCATCAGGTACCGTCGCCCAGAACGCGGACTCGGTCTTGGTATTCCTCCGCGGTCAAATCCCCCCGGGCATACCTCTCATCGAGCAGTTGGCGCGCACTGCTTGGGCTTCGCACTTCCTGCACTCCGTGACCTTCTCGCCTCACGCCACCTCCGAGGAGGCGCATCAAGAGAACTATCAGCAACGTAGCTCCGGCAGCGATGAGCACACCGAACAGCCATCCGCCGTCGGTCCAAATTCCATCCATCATGATTCATGCCCTTTCTGAGACTGTGCGCCTTCAATCCTGCGGATCCAGCGTAAGAAACAGTCGTTTGGGTCTGTCAACAGTCAACGAATTGATGACGAACACGCCTCAACATCCTGAGCGCGAGGAATTGTCGTTCGCGTCGTTCACAATACCCCCATGGGTATCGCATTTGCTGTGAATGCGAGTTCAGTTCCCGCTAGGACCTTCGCCTCTTGTCTATCGCGGAGTAGAGCGAGAACATCGATTTATCACTGGCAAGAGGATGCGGGGCACAGAGTGAGGACAAACGGAATATGGGAACACGCACAGTTGTACTAGAAGTTTCCGGCATCCATTGGGCCTCGTCCAAAGCCGGTCGCCACGACTGCGCGATGTCTCCCCGCACGTCCGGGAGGAAAGGCGCAACACCCTCTTCCGGCACGGCGTCTAGATTCGCGAGCACGGCCAGGATCCCTCCGAGATTCGAGACTGGACGTGGGACGGGAATGGCAGTGTTTCTCCGGCTCAGGTCGGCGCTACCGGCGCCAGAACCCGCCGCGTCATAAACGCGACCATCCTCGTCCGCACTGACGTGTCACCTGTCCGTCTTCGCCGGGCACAATGAAATAGGGAAAAACATGAACAAGATCAAAGTCGGCGTCAACGGTTACGGAGTAATCGGCAAGAGAGTCGCCGACGCAGTCGAGCTGCAACCTGACATGGAACTCGTCGGAATTGCGGATATCGCTACTGACTGGCGCATCAAGTCGGTCGCCGACAAGTTGACGCTGTTCGCGTCCACTGAGGAGGCTAAGAACGCCATGGTTACTGAAGGCCTTCGACCGGCAGGTACTCTCGAGCACCTCATTCAACGGTCTGACATTATCATCGACTCGACACCGAAGCGTGTGGCAGCTGGCAACATAAATCTCTATCGCGCAGCGGGAGTAAAGTCGATTTTCCAAGGCGGAGAGTCCCACGAATTGACCGGTCATTCCTTCGTGGCTCAAGCTAACTATGAAAGCGCCCTTGGACTAGACACCACCCGGGTGGTGTCCTGCAATACAACCAGCATCGTCCGCGTGTTGGGCGCGTTGGACAATGCGGGGCTCTTGCTTCGCGCGCGTGGTGTACTCATCCGCCGTGCGACGGACCCTTGGGAGTCACACCTTGGCGGCATCATGAACACGATTGTCCCCGAACCCGTCATCCCTTCCCATCAAGGCCCCGATGCCCAAACCGTACTACCCGACCTAGACCTAGTCACCATCGCCGCGAAGGGTTCCCACACCCAGACGCACAATCACTACTGGACAATTCAGATGACGCGAGAGGCAACGCGGGAGGACGTACTGAGCGCCCTCCGTGCTGCCCCACGCATCGCCTTCATCAGAATGTCCGACGGACTGGTCGCGCTCAACTCCACTATTGAGTTGATGCGTGACCTCGGGCGCCCCCGGGGCGATATGTGGGAAGTAGCCGTGTGGGAAGACCTCGTCACCGTCCAAGGCGATGAGGTCTTCCTGACCTATCAGGTCTACAACGAGGCCATCGTCGTCCCCGAGACTATCGACGCAATCCGTGCGCTCACGCGGATTGCACCCGACGCCGCCACCTCTATGCGGATCACCGACACAACCCTCGGAATGCGTAAGGATTTCCTGACCGCGTCATCCGATGCCGTGCCCGACTACCGATAAGAGCGACCCAGGCCTACGCCGGCGCAGCAGCCCGATCACACTCATTTACTGTATGCAAGAACGCCCATCATCCCGACTTCGCCATGGTAGAGGTTGTGACAGTGGGTGAGCCAGCGACCTGGGTTGTCTGCGTCAAATTCGACGCTCAGAGTTTTCCCGGGGAACACGATGGAGGTGTCCTTGCGCGGACCGCCGTTAGCGTGCTGATATGTGTGACCATGCAGGTGCATGGGATGCCACATCTCGGTCGTGTTAACGAAGTTGAGCCGCACACGCTCGCCCGCCGCAATGAGATAAGGGTCGCTCATCGGCTTGTCGAGTGTGAATGGTCGACTATCCAACGACCAATCATATTTCTCCATACCCCCCTTGAGTTGGATCGTAACCTCGCGGTCCGGCTTTCGACGCGAGAGTAAGACATCACTTGCCGCACGCAGTTTGTCTGCTGTTGCTAGGCGCCCCGACAGTTCAGGAAGTGTGCCATTGCTGGGAGGTACGGCGCCAGCACCAGTACGGACAACGGCAAAGGCCCGAGCGTTTTTGCCTTCTGCTTCGGCAACGAAGGCAAAGACTCCGTCACCCAGGGTGACGATTACGTCATAGCGTTCACCCATCCCGATAAGAACCGAATCAACCTCAAGCGGTTCGACCGGAAACCCGTCGGTATGCGTGACGGTTAACTGGTGCCCGGAGAGAGCGACCCTGAATGCCGTGTCTCCTCCGGCGTTGATAAGACGGATGCGCACGCGTTTTCCTGGCTTGGAGGTGTACGTCTCCGCGTCCGCAGGTGGGCGCCCGTTGATCAAGTAATGAGGGTAATACACATCGCCAGCATCTCCACCGAGCGCGTCTGACTTCGCACCCATCAGCGTGTTTCCCATCCTCATAGTCATCCCTTCCATGCCGCCGCCCTCCGCCATTCCGTTGGACAATTCGGCAAGCACCTCAGGCGGTGACGCAGTGACACCATCGAGCCAGTCGTCGAGGACGACGACCCATTCGTCATCGTAAGCCAGTGGCTCACGTGGGTCTTCGATAATGAGGGCCCCGTAGAGGCCCCGATCCAATTGGGTACCGACATGCGGGTGGAACCAATATGTTCCTGCGTGCGGTGCAACAAACTGGTAATCGAAGGATGAGTTTGGTGCGATGGTGCTCTGGGTGAGGTTGGGTACTCCGTCCATGTCGTTGCGGAGCGCGACTCCGTGCCAGTGGATCGTGGTCGGTTCAGGAAGGGCGTTCTGGACCGTAGCGTTAAGTTGATCGCCTTGGGTCAGACGGATGACGGGTGCGGGAACTGAGCCATAGTTCCAGGTACGTGCCGACGTTCCGGCAAGGTCAATCGTTCCCGCTTGAGGCCGGAGCACGATGTTGGTTGTGGCCCCCGTCATTTTCCGAGCCGCTTCGGCCTTGGCCACCGCCGGTGAGGTCGGCATAATGAACTCTGGGGCGGAAGTGCATGCGGCTAAGGTGAGGAGCGTCGCCCCAGACAAGCTGGCACCGAGGAACGAGCGGCGGGTAAGTTGCGGCTGATGAAATGATGAATTAGGCATTGATTGATACCTCGTAGATAGGTGTTGGGGAAAAATGGACACGATGGCGCAAGCGCGATAACGACGCGCAACGAATCCGCTTAGGTTCGGCTGACGGAAAGCACGGCCAACGACGGCAGATAGACGTGGTTTCTCGTCTCAGAGATGGGCCGGAGGGCGACCCGTCCGCTGTCTACTAACCGACGAAAAAGGGACGGAGATCGGGCGAGGAAAATCACTCCCATAAGAATGACGAGCAGCACGCACGTCATCGCAATCACAACGCAGCCCAACGCCCGGTGGTGGTCGCAGTCCAGCGAGAAAAGCCCCACCCTCATCCCCTGCTCGGACACTGCGATCGGGGAATCAACGTCGGATGCATCTCCCTGAAGCAGCAGACGCTCGGTGGACCCGATGGTACTGGCGGGCGTTCCCGCAGCGGAACTAATCGCCAAGTGAAGAACAAGCAGCCCGGCCACTACAGCGCCGATTGCAAGTGAAACGATGAGGACGCGTCGAAGCATGTGAACAGGTGCGGTGGCTTGGGTACTGGTCAACGCCTGCCACCTCCACTCTGATTTATCTACTGCGGCTGTTCGCGAGCCACAGCATATACTCCCTTCAATATATTTCCCTCGTATTGATAGCTGCTCAACCATCCAGCAATTCGTTCTCAACGAGGGATTGTTTGGTGCATTGCTGATTCCTACTAGTCGTGCATGGGACTTAAGACTCTGGGTAAATGCACAGCGTGCCGCAACACTAGGAGACGGAGCCGAGCTGCGGCATCCGCACAACAGTAGGAGGAGTTCAGGCGATGGAAAAAGCGTCCACGCACAGGGGCAGTCTGCGCAGACATGGTCCGACCGTCAGAGGCATTGTGCCCCGCCTCCTTGCGGCTGCGGTTGCGGTGCTGGCGATCGTCTCTGGACTTGGGTTGGCGATGCCCGCGTGGGCAGACGGCGGTTCCACGGAAGGCGAAGGCTACATCATAGTTTTGCAGGCAACGAGCTTTCTCGTGAATGAGCCGGGAGCTATGGGAACGGCTGAAGCGATCGAGAAGGTTGACGAAGCTCTGGCTAACGAGGATCGGGACGGAATCGACATCGCAATGCTCGAGAAAGGCAAGGCAGCGCTCGAAGCGGGCGACAGAGAGAGCGGTCAAATGCTGCTCGAAGAGTCAATAGCCGAAGCTATCGCCTCCATGGAGCCAGCTACCGGCGAAGAGACCGGCACTTCTGTGGTGCTGCCGGAGTTGACGTCACGCGATGGTCTCTCGACCACAGACTGGATCTTCCTCGCGTTGTCCGCGCTCGTGGCTGGCGTCGGAACCATCCTGGCTATTCGATTCCGGCCAACGGAAAGCCTTCGTGAACTCGGCCGAAACATCGCCACGGCGAAGACCGCCGCCCGTGAAGCCAGCAACTCAACGAGTAAGGAATCATAATGTCCCGCAATTCAGCTCGTTCCGCCGAAACGGAACCTACGACAGCGGACTCGGAGACGGCCGTCGTCCCTGACGAACGCCCCAACCCCAGTTGGATTCGACGCGCCTGGGATGTTGTCGATGAACGAATGGGTATTTCTGCACTCGCCTACCCGGTTCCCGAGCACGCGAACCGATTCGCGTGGACGCTCGGTGGCATCACCGCGGTCAGCTTTGTCGTGCTGATTGTCACGGGAATTATTCTGGCGCAGTTTTATGCGCCTACCCCGGAAGTAGCCAACCAGTCGATCCGAGCAATCGAGCAGGATGTTTGGGCCGGCAGTCTGATCCGAGGCGTCCACTTCTGGGCGTCTCAGGCGATGTACGTCGCCGCGATACTGCACATGGTTCGCGTCTTCGCCACTGGCTCCTATAAGAAGCCGCGGGAGGGCAACTGGCTAGTCGGCGTCGCAATGCTCGGACTTGTGACGTTTGCCGTATTCACCGGCACCGTTCTCAAATGGGATCAGGAAGGCTTCGAGGCTCTGGGTCACAACATTGAGATCGGGAATCTACTCGGAGGTTTGGGATACTGGTTCTCACCGGGCTTCTCCGGAGAACTGCCGATCCTGCTTCGCCTGTACGGTGCGCACGTAGTCATCATTCCCGGCCTCATTCTCGTGTTGGTTATACTGCATTTCCTGCTCGTCAAGCGCCACAAGATGTCGCCGCACCCGGTTCTCCCCAGCGGAACATCGAGCGAGCAAGCTGTCGAAGAGGAACCCACGCAGCCGTTCACCGGCCACCTTCGTCGCCTTGTCGCCTTCGGTATCGCCTTGACCGGAATTCTCGGTATACTCGCCGTGCTCTTCCCGGCGGCGCTCGGATCGACGCCTATCGAAGGCATCGAGATTACGAAGCCACCGTGGATGTTCTGGTGGCCGTTCACCCTCGAGAACTGGTTCGGCCTTTCAGCGATCGTCTGGGGGGAGCTAGCGTTCTTCCTCCTTCTGGCAATCCTGCCGTTCGTCGACCGCAATCCGAATCGCTGGTGGCGTCGTCGACCGGTCGCAATGATCATTGCCGTCGTCGTAGTCGTGGTCTTGATAGCTCTCACCATCTTGATGGCTGTTGCCCCTGCCCAGACACACCTATGACATCGGGCAAAGTGACCCCACGTTCGCGCTCACCATTGCGCCGCGCACACGTGTCGCTGAGTGTTCTACTCATCGTTTCAACCCTTGCCGCGGGCGGGGTCACGGCATCGATCACGTCGGACCCCAACCCGGTGGCTGGCATCGGATTCGCCGCAAGCGCTCTGTTGCTCGCGGTTTCTGGCACGCTCGCAGTGCGGGTGGTGATCGCACTCGAACGGGTGCGCCGGATGAGTCGCGTGCCTGCCGAGCCCCTTCCCAACGCTCCGTTGTTCAACAAGCTAATGCGTTCCTTGCGTCGGTAGCCCCCGCCTCGTCAATGAGGTAGCGAGTCGGGGCGCCCAGAATGGCAGGCCCCCGTGGGGCTTCTGACTCTGTTCGGTCACATGAATATCGGCAAGTGTGCAATGGACTATGAGAGAACGGACTGGCGCTGTGAACCGAGAACGAGTGCTCGTCGGAATTAGCGACGATGCCGACAACCAGGCGGCTCTCGACTGGGTTATCCAGCGGGCCGCCTACAAGTCAATTCAGGTCGTGGTGCTTGCAGCGCTCAACGCTTCCAGTTCCGAAGGTGCAGAAGACGACTATCCCCTCGCGCGAGCCCTGGGCCGGATCAGGTCAGCACTACCCGAGGTCGGCGTGGATATTGTTCCCACCACGCAGTTGCTGCTCGAATCTCTGATCGATCGATCGGCATCCTTCGACCTGCTGGTTGTCGAATCATCCTCGCACGGCAGGCCGTCCTGGACTCTTACTCGTTCACTCCCGTTCCGAGTCGCAGCCCTAGCGCAATGTGCCACCGTAATAATCCCCAATACCTGGCAGGCATCCGACGGGCCTATCATCGTCGGCATCGGTGGCGACCAGTCCGCTGACCGCGCCACACTTTTCGCCGCACGCGAGGCGATCGACTGCGACTGCGATCTAATCGTCATGCACTGCTGGTCAATGCCGACCGCACTGGGCACGGTCGCGACTTCATTCCTCGGCCCAGCTGAGTGGAAGGCGTCACACCGCGAGATTCTCCACAATGCCGTTGACCGTATCCGAGCCGCCTTCCCGAAGGTCCGGCTGCGGGCCGTACTCGAGCACGGCCTGCCCTGCTCGCAGTTCCCGACCCACGCCGGGCATCCACGACTTGTTGTTGTGGGCGCTCACCAGCGTGAGCCGCTCACCGAACTACTCCTCGGTTCCACCGCCGGTGACGTACTGCGCGACGGTGCCGTGCCGCTGGCCATCGTGCCGCTCAAACGGCAGGCAATTGCAAACCAAAATAATCCACCCGCCCGTCACCGCCCCTGAGCTGACGCTTCTTCATCGAGCTGCGTCTCTTGTCGACGTGGGACCTTCGGCCCTGATGCCGGAGGCACCACTCTGGGACACTGAAAGTGGGTTCACGGATCGTCCGCAATCCCCGCAGGGAGGTATGCACACCATGAAAGCCCTCGTCTACAAAGGCCCCGGACAGAAGGCTTGGGAGGACGTCCCCAACCCGGTCATCCTGCAGCCGACAGACATCATCGTCAAGATCGACACCACCACAATCTGCGGAACTGACCTGCACATACTCAAAGGTGATGTGCCCGCCGTCACACCGGGCCGAATCCTCGGTCACGAAGGAGTCGGTACCGTAGTCGAGTGCGGATCAGCAGTGACCAGTCTGAACATCGGAGATGAAGTGATCATCTCCTGCATTTCCGCCTGCGGACACTGTGATTTCTGCAAACAGGGTGTTTACTCGCATTGCCTTGGTGCGGAAGGCGCTTCGGGCATCGGTTGGATTCTTGGTCACCTCATTGACGGCACACAAGCCGAATATGTCAGGGTGCCCTATGCAGAGACCTCTGTCTACCCGCTGCCCGAAGAAGTCACACCGGAGCACGGTGTGATGCTCTCCGACATTCTCCCCACCGGTCATGAGATCGGAGTCAGATACGGGCAGGTCAAGGCAGGCGACGTGGTCGCGGTAATCGGCGCAGGTCCGGTCGGTCTCGCCGCGATTGCCACGGCCGGACTTTACGGTCCGTCGCGCATCATCTCGATCGACATCGATGCAAACCGCATCGAGCAGGCGAAGACATTTGGGGCCACGGATGCCGTGAATTCGGGAGACGAAGACTGGAAAGACCAGGTGCTTGGCCTCACCGATGGGCTCGGAGTGGATGTTGCCATCGAGGCGGTCGGAATCCCACAAACGTTCACAATGTGCCTGGACATCGTTCGCCCGGCCGGACACGTCGCCAATGTCGGCGTGCACGGTCGCCCAGTGGAGCTCGCGCTCCAGGACCTGTGGATCTCGAACATAACAATTAGCATGGGTCTGGTAAATACGGACACCCTCGGCACCCTGCTCAAAATGGTCGCGCAAAAGAAGATCAACGCCGACAGGTTCATCAGTCACTCCTTCGCACTGAGCGACATCTTGGAAGCCTACGATGTCTTCGCGCGCGCCGCCGAAACACAAGCACTGAAAGTTGTCTTGAGCGCCTAAGTGGCGGCCCTAGTTCGCCCGGCACACCCCACACGGTCGGGTGTGCCAAATCACAAGTCCCGTCACCGAGGCTGCGTATGGCTATCGATTCTCGCTCCATACACGGCCGCTTGTGTCCGGCGCTCCATGCCGAGCTTCGATAGCAGACCGGATACGTAGTTCTTCACAGTCTTCTCCGCCAGCGCTAAACGCTCCGCAATCTGGCGGTTGGTTAGACCCTCTGAGATGAGTTGCAGAATCTGGCTTTCACGGAGGGACAGGTCGGGCGTGAGCGACGGAGTCGGCCTACTCAGAGCAACCACGACCTGTTCGGCAACATCCCGTCGCATCAGGGTCTCGCCGGCCGCGACTCGACGGATGGTGTCAATGAGCCGCTGGCCCCGCACGTCCTTGAGGACGTAACCGCTGGCCCCGGCGAGCACAGCGGCAAAGCTTGCTTCATCATCGTCGTAGGCGGTGAGCATTAGGCAGTGCATGTCAGGGTTCGCGGAACGAATGCTGCGACAGAGATCTACTCCGTTCCCGTCAGGCAATCGCACATCCAGCACCACCACCTCGGGACGAGTCGCCGCCACACGCCCCAGCGTGCGGCTCACCGTGCCCGACTCACCGACAACCTCTAAATCGCGTTCAGCATTGATTAGTTCCGCAATTCCGCGGCGGACGATCTCGTGGTCGTCAACGAGGAACACGCGCGTCATTGGTCGCCCCCCAGCGGGGCACTCCAGAGCACGCGAGTGCCCCCGTCGGGATGCTTGCTAATGGTGCACACCCCTCCAAGTTTCGCGGCACGCTCCCTGAGATTTTTGGTTCCGCCGACGTGAACATCTGGAGCGTAGCCAACCCCATCATCATCGATCCGCACGCTTACGTGATCATCATCGATCGTGACTTCTATTTCAGTTCGCGTGGCTTGGGCGTGGCGCACCACATTCGTTAGCGACTCTCTCACAACTGCCGCGACATCGTCGGCAAGCCCATCCCGCACTAACAGGTCTACCGGCCCTCGGAAGGAAAGCCTCGGTGTAGAAGTGAGCGCGGCACCCAGTTCGGTGGAAATGTCAAGGAGGCGGTGTCGAAGCGAGCTTTGTGAATCCCGGTGCTCCAAGGATAGGGCGAACACGGCGGCACGAATTTCTGAAATCGCAGCGTCAATTGCATCAACCTGCTCAAGAATTGGCCCGCGCACGTCGTCGGCGCTTCGGTCGGCTACCCCCTGCAGACTCAGACCAGTCGCGAAGAGACGCTGGATCACATGGTCATGCAAATCTCGTGCGATTCGCGTGCGATCTTGGGCAAGCTCCAGTTGCTGGCGGTCGCCACGACCACGGGCGACTTCAATGGCGACACCAGCCTGCGTGGCAAATCGTGTAATCATATCTACCTCTGCGAGGGTGAACCTCGGGTCTCCGACACGACGTGCGACACTCACCGCAGCGATCCAGCGGTCAGATGCGCTCAGCGGGATCACCAGCGTCGGGCCTGTTTCGGGCCCGCCGCCGAACAACTCGCTTGCCTCCTGCCCCTCAACTAGGACTGGTAGTCCACTGTTCAACGCTTCACCACTCAAGGAATGCTGAGACGGGAACACTTGGCCGAGGAACTGCCCCGCGCCCTCGCCACGAGCAGCTGCCACCCGCAAGTCGCTACCCCGTTCAGGTCCAGTTCCGACCGGCGTGGCGACGACGACCAGGTCAGCATCGATGAGCTCTGCGACGTGGTCTACGAGGATCTGAAGTGGGTCGCCTTGGTCACCGGCAAGAAGAGCAGAGGTGACGTCCGCCAGCGCAGCGCTCCAGCGCTGCCGACGGGTTACGTCATCGAAGAGTCGCGAGTTCTCAATGGCAATACCGGCGGTGGCCGCCAACATACTGACCAACTCCTCGTCCTCGACAGTGAAGCGCCCTGCTCTCGGATTGGTCAAATAGAGGTTACCGAAAATCTCCGAGCGTACCCGGATGGGAACCCCAAGAAACCCATCCATCATCGGATGATGTTCAAGAAAGCCGGATGATCGGGGATCGTCCTCAAGGTGCTCCAACCGGATCGGTTCACCAGTGTCGATGACCGCACCCAACAGTCCGCGCCCCTCCGGCAGGTGGCCGATTGCCTCCACATCGTCTTTCGGCATTCCGACATGGATGAACTGTTCTAATCCTCCGTCCGCCGCGATCACTCCTAAGGCACCATATTGAGCGTCGACCAGCTCTATTGCAGCCTCAGCGATACGACGCAGGACCACGCTCAGCTCGAGTTCCTCCACCACGATCCGGTTAGCCCGCAGCAGGCTCCGCAACCGCTCCTGGGTAGTAAGTACTTTCTTAGCTCGGTCTACGAGCTCTCCGATCGTCTTTTCCAACTCGGATCGGGGCATGTCAGGAAACGTGATCTCCTCGCTCATTGAGCTCCCTCCCGGTCGGTCGACGACTCAATATTCTGGCGCAGAGCCAGCCTGGGTGAGGAAATTCGAGGATTCATGAGCAGGGCCTACGCGAAGTCGGAGTCGGGGGCGCTTCCGTAGCTGAAGTCGATCTTGGGGCGCCACCCGCTATTGAGAACGCCGCCACTCTCCTTCAGGTAGCATTCGCCGCAGAGCGACTGATAGCCGACATCCACACCGTCGATAGCAACTTGGTCCCCGTCAAAAATGAACTCGTCGCCCACAGTGCGCGCATTGAAGACTGCCTTGCGTCCGCAGCGGCAAATCGTCTTGAGCTCTTCGAGCGAGTGAGCAATCTCAAGCAGCCGCCTGCTGCCCGGGAAGGCAACCGTCTGAAAGTCGGTGCGGATGCCATACGCCAGCACCGGAACACCCTCAACAATGGCGATGCGCAGTAGATCATCCACCTGCGCTTCGCTAAAGAACTGTGCCTCATCCACGAGCAGGCAGCTCACGGGCAACCCAGTCTTCTCAAAGACTCGAGCGCGTTCGCGCGCAAACACTTCGTAAACATCATCGGTCGGTGAGATAGTGAAATCAACTTGGCGGGTCACCCCCAGGCGAGAAGTGATGGCGTTGTCGCCCTTGGTGTCGATGTGAGGCTTCGCCAACAGCACCTGCTGGTCACGCTCTTCATAGTTGAATGCCGCTTGCAACAGTGCGGTGCTTTTGCCGCTGTTCATGGCTCCGTAACGGAAATACAGTTTGCTCATCAGCGTAGAAATCCATCCTCAGCGGCCCGACGAATCAGGTCTGCCTTTTTACTAGCCGGGCGGTTGGCCTTTGCGTACTTTTCACGCACCCTACGAAGATACGTCTTCGCAGTCTCGTATTGCACATTCATACGTTCAGCGACCTGGGGTGTGCTTAGTCCAGAAGCGTACAGCGTTAGAGCATCCGCCTCACCGGCACTGAGTTTGGGTTTCGATTGGCCAGCGGAGCCTGAGGGCAGCGGGCGCCAGTCAAGCTGCTCACCACCTTCGGCTTCGACGCCCATGATTTGGCGGGCGGCATCCATCACTTCTTGCATGGGCAGTGACTTGGAGAGGAAGGTTACCGCTCCAGCAGACAGAGCTCGCTCGCGTGCTTCTCTGCTGTCAAGGCTCGAGAGCACGATCACCTTTGCGCCGGCAGCACGACACGTGCGCACTCGGGCCTCAATCGACACCGGCTCCTTCAGCTGGAAGTCCAAGAAGACCAGCTCGGTGGGGAAACGATCGCTGTGCACCAGCTGCAGCCAAGTGCTCGCGGTGAGCACGACATCAAAGTCTGGGGCGTTGTTGGTGATCCAGCTGTTGAGGCTGTCGAGCAGCACTTCGTGATCGTCCAAGATCGCGAGTCGTATAGGCGCGCGATCCCCAAGGTGCGCGCTGAGACGGGAATCAGGGGGTGTCATAAGTGAACCTAACCGTGAGGGAGGGTGAGTGATAGGAAACCTGAAGACCAGTAAATACCACGCGGAGTACGGCGAAGTAGGGGGCGAGGGATGACCGCCACGACGACTCGGACGACGTCACAGTCGCGTGAACAATGATCATCGCGCCCGAGGGCGTTTTTTCGATAGCGAGCCGCACGCCGTCACGATCGAGCTCATCTCCGGTTGCGACGGCGAGCACTGCCGCACGCAACGCCGTGCGCTGATGTGCCGTCATAGCACCGGCTAGCCGATGAGGGTCCCTAACCCGACGATCGCTGTCGCTGTCGAGAGCGCCGAACGAACTCGCAACGACCGACTCCAGCCAGCTGCGATTTACCTCGATGACCATAAGTTCTCGAAGAGATGCCGAATACTCCGCTGCTTTCGCGCGGTCATCTGGCGACACAATTCCCCGCGTAGAGAGATCTGCGAACAACGGCACAACGTCGCGGTTGAGGATCGTCACGCGATCTTGCTGCACTGAACGCGCGACACTCACGTGCTGGCGTTCACGTTGACGACGCGCTCCATATATTGCCCGCGACTCCCAACGTTGGTGGCTCAGCGCAAGCGAACGAGCGAAAGCAGCGCCACCGAGTGACATCGCGAGAACTGGGGTGATCGAAAACAGCATCACTATCATCGGGCTCGCATCCGTGGTCGACCCTGTGGATCGAACCAGGGCAATGAACCCGGTGAAGATCGATGCCAAGATTCCCACGGTGACAAGCTCGCGCACGGCTCGATACGGCGCAAGCGCCATACACGTCGTGCCGATAACTAGGGGCCCCCAATACGCCGTCATGATCGCGGCCGAATCACCCAGCGACGCCGAGCTCAGGGCAAAAGCTATGAGGGAGGACCCGACCCCGATCACATGCATCGCGCCAGTGAACGGTGCCCGCAACGGGCTCGTACCCAACACCAGCACTAGCGAGGTAACGACCACGGCGAGCAGCGCCAAACTGGTGAGGAGCGGATACGCGATCTCATCCAAATTGGCCCACGACATAATGGAGCTGAACGCCACAACCGCGATGCCGGCGGTCACACTGATAGGGCGCCCATCAAGAGTGCCGAGCGGATCAAGCTGTTGAATCGCCACAGGAGTTGAGCCCGTCTGTGTCGACGTTGCCGGTGTTCTCTGCGTCGGGGCAGTGTTCGCGCTCACTTTGTAACGCCCGGTGCGGCAACTGGGGCGATCTCTCCTGTGGGAACTCGAATCATCACCGAGGTTCCCCGGCCAGGAGTCGACCACACCTGAACGGTGCCCGAGACATGTTCGATGCGGCGGCGCACAGAATGCCGCAACCCGAGACGGTCTTCACCGGTCTCCGCTTCCTCAAACCCTTTGCCCGCATCCACAACCAGCACACTAACCTCATCTGACGAGGCGAAGATGGCCACCTCAGCCTGCAGGGTTCCGGAGTGCTCGATTACATTGACGAGGCACTGTTTAACTGCCGGGCCGAGGGCAGAAGAACCACGTGCATCAAGGAGCGATAGCGCGGTCAAGTCGCCGGTAACTTCAACTTCAAGACCCAGCTCACGCGCTTCAGTGACTGCCACTAGCAACTCGCTGCTCTGCCAATCAGCGCGCACGGATTCGTGACCATCAGAGGCTGACTCCGAAAGCCACTCTTCGCCGACGAGCACTTCAAGGTCGCGGGCGATCTGAACTTGAAATTGTGGGTTAATCGCACCGAAGGGTGCATTAGCGATCGCGGCGAGGTGCCCGAGCACCGTGTCGTGCATTACCGCGGCAGAAGTTGCCTCGATTCCGTAGCGCAACGACGCCATGTCGTCATCTCGGGCCGCCCGATGCAGACTGGATTGAACGCGACGCACGCCACGCTGGCTGAACCGAAGCGTGATCAGCACCGCCACGACAGAGAAGTAGGTCCACAGCACGGTCGGATCGACAGTCACGGTGCCGAGCAACTGCCACATAGCGAGTGAAACCGCTAGTTCTGCGACCACGAGGCCAATCGTGCACCACACGATTGCTGATACAACAGTCAGCCCTGAGCCTCCAATCAGCACGAGAGCAACCTGGGGCAAGTCGAGCAGATAGTGGCCTGCGTCCCCCAGCGGCATGAGCTGCGAGATAACGGTCAGGGCGAACCAATAAATGGCCGCGCCACCGATCAGAATGTGAGCGACTGAGAAAAACATTGTGCGGTAGCTGTTAACCAGCCACACCGTTGCGAGTAGCGGCACCAGAGCGAGCGCGGCTGGCCACAACGAGATAGCGCTGTCGCTGGCATAAATGCTGAGCACTCCAATAACGGCGAGCGACAAACAGACGAAGGCGACAGTATTCGCGGTGCGCGCGAATGCCATGCTCACGCTCTTCTGACGCAGGTGCGCGGGCAAGCCGATAGACATGCACCCTCCCCTTCGCAGTACTGCTGCAACAGCTACAGTATGTCAGTATGTCAGTATTCGGGGTACGTTACGTACCCCGTTTTCGGGGTACACTCTGGACGAGCAGCCAACGCCTCGGCGTGGAGGAGCCTGCTACGGGTGGATGTTCAGAGCCTTCGCCGTGCGCTCAAGCGTTTCGTGAGCAAGTGGCGGCGAATCTGAAAGCTGTTGGCCGAAGCTCGGGATCATCTCTTCGATCTTCGGACGCCACTCATCCATGCGGTTGGGGAAGCACTTCTCGACCAAACCCAACATGATCGGAACAGCAGTGGATGCCCCCGGCGATGCCCCAAGAAGGCCAGCGATGCTGCCATCAGCCGACGACACCACCTCCGTACCAAATTGCAAGACACCGATCTTCTTCGAGTCTTTCTTCATGACCTGCACGCGCTGACCAGCAGTAATGCGGTACCAGTCTTCTGGCTTCGCGTTAGGAACAAAGTTCTTGAGCTCCGCGAACTTCGTCTCTGGGCTCGCCATGAGCTGCCCGATGAGGTATTTCACGAGTGAAAGATTGCTAATGCCGGCCGCGATCATCGGAAGCAGATTGTGCCACCGAATCGAAGCGAACAGATCGAGCACTGAACCTGTCTTCAAGAACTTGGGGCTGAATCCAGCGTACGGACCAAACATGAGGCTGCCCCGGCCATCAACAACACGAAGATCGAGGTGAGGAACCGACATCGGGGGCGAGCCCACCGCAGCCTTGCCGTAGACCTTAGCGCTGTGTGCAGCAACAACCTCGGGGTTGTCGGTACGCAAGAACTCGCCGCTGACAGGAAAACCGCCAAAGCCGCGGATCTCCTTGATGCCTGACTTCTGCAGCAGGTTGAGAGCATAACCACCCGCACCAACGAACACGAAGCGCGCGGTGACGGGCTCCACTGGAGTGCCCCCGACGTCGTGGCGAAGCTTGAGCTTCCACAAACCATCGCGCTGCTTCTTGAGATTCGTAACCCGAGTGCCGGTGTTGAGTTGCGCGCCCGACTCGACCAGAGTGTCAACCATGTGGTGCGACAGTGCACCGAAGTCGACATCCGTTCCTGACGGGATGTGGGTAGCAGCAACCGGCTCAGACTTGCGTCGACCGGGCATCATGAGAGGCGCCCAACCGTGAATGACGGCGGGGTCTTCGCTGTACTGCATGCCAGCAAAGAGCGGGTGGTCTTTGAGCGCCTCGAAACGCTTGCGCAGGTACTCAACGTTAGTCTCGCCCCACACGAAACTCATGTGCGGGGTGGGGTTGATGAACGAGCTGGGCTCGGGCAGCGAGCCATCGCCAACGAGGTGCGACCAGAACTGGCGTGACACCTGGAACTGTTCGTTGACCTTCACTGCGCTCGAAATTTCGATCGAGCCATCGCTCTTCTGCGGGGTGTAATTGAGCTCGCACAGCGCGGAATGCCCGGTGCCAGCGTTGTTCCAAGGGTTCGAACTCTCTTGAGCAAGGTCGCCCAAACGTTCGAAGATTTGGATATCCCAATCGGGCTGCAACTTCTTGAGCAGCGTTCCTAGGGTGGCACTCATGATTCCGCCGCCGATAAGCGCGACGTCGACGGTTTTATTCACAACTCCACTTTAGCTGCCCGCTAGAGACCTAAAGTGCGAAGAGCCTGATCCATTTGAGTCGCTATCTCGGCGTACCCACCATCGTTGGGGTGCAGACCATCGCTGGCCATCCACTCGGGGTGACCCTCGATCCAATACGAGGCGTCTGGGATGTAGTCAGCGCCAATTTCAGTCGCCGCGTCCTTCACCCACGAGATGATCGTTTCGACCGAAGCTGGGCGTTCATCGGTGTACCAGAACGGCTCAACAACAATGAAACGGGCATCCGGAAGCGCCATCGCCAGCCGGCCAAAGTCATCAGTGATTTGCGCGTGGATGTCGTCTGCCCGCGAGCCGAAAGTGAAGTTGTCGTTGAGGCCCATGGTCACCATCACGATGTCGGGTTCATCGGCGATGATGAGGCTTGGCAGGTCCCCCTCACCAAATATGCTGCGGTTATTGATGAAGCCCAAACCGCTGACGCTCGGGTTGAACTCGCTCCAGTCACGCTGTTCACTGAGGACGGTCGACCAGCGTTTTTCCTGAGCTGAAGCCCCGGCGCCGCGTGTGTAGGAATCGCCATAGAAGGCGACCCGAACCTCCCCGGGGGCACGGTCATCCGCTTGCACAGCGCTACTGCACCCGGCAAGGCCAATCGTCGCCGCAACAACAGCAACTGAGACAAGGGTGCGAGCTACAGAAATAAACAACATGTAGGGAGTTCGGTGCGGCCGCCCAGCGGGATTGCTCAAGCTACACGCTCAGCTTTGCCGAGACCTTGGCTGCAACGAGTTCGGCTATCTGCACGGCGTTGAGTGCGGCGCCCTTGCGCAGGTTGTCATTGCTGATGAACAGCGCGAGCCCGCGACCGTTCGGCACACCCTCATCCTGACGAATGCGGCCAACGAAGCTGGCGTCGGCACCGGCAGCATCGAGCGGCGTGGGAATGTCGCTAAGGCTGACCCCTGGGGCATTCCCCAGCAGTTCCATAGCGCGCTCGGGGCTCACAGGCTTGGCGAATTCTGCGTTGATCGACAGCGAATGCCCGGTGAAAACGGGAACGCGCACGCAGGTGCCACTAACAAGAAGTTCGGGCAGCTCAAGAATCTTGCGGCTCTCGTTGCGCAGCTTCTTCTCTTCGTCAGTCTCGTACAGCCCGTCATCGATGATGCTGCCCGCTAGCGGCACCACATTGAACGCAATGTTCTTGGGGAACTTGTTGGGCGCCGGCATCGTGACAGCGGCACCGTCCTCAACAAGTCCGATCGTGTTCTGCGCAACAGCAGCAGCAGCCTGCTCAAGTAGTTCTTCGCCACCGGCAAGGCCTGCGCCAGACACAGCCTGGTAGGTGCTGACGATCAGGCGCTCGAGGCCAGCTTCGGCATCCAGAACCTTCAGCACGGGCATTGCAGCCATCGTGGTGCAGTTCGGGTTCGCGATGATGCCCTTCACCGCCTGATCGATTGCGTGCGGGTTCACCTCACTCACAACCAACGGGACCTCAGGGTCCATGCGCCAGCCAGAAGAGTTATCAATCACGGTAACGCCGGCAGCAGCAAAGCGCGGCGCCTGTGCCTTAGAGGTCGTCGCGCCGGCCGAGAAAATCGCAATGTCGAGGCCAGTGGGGTCGGCGATCGATGCATCTTCAACAGTGATCTGCTCGCCCTTGAACGGCAAAGTCGTGCCAGCGCTGCGTGCCGACGCGAAGAAACGAATCTCCGCTACCGGAAAGTCGCGCTCCTCAAGAAGACGACGCACAACAGCGCCAACCTGACCTGTTGCACCAACAACACCAATACGGATGCCCGCGTTACCCATGAGACCCTCTACCTACAACTCTGTGTTCGCCACGAACGCCGCGAACCGTGAACAAATGTGGCCGACTAGCGACCAGTACCTGCGTGAACGACTGCGTCTTCGTCGCCATCAAGCCCAAATGCGGTGTGAACAACCCGCACCGCTTCTGCAACCGTATCGGCACGAGTGACAACAGAGATACGAATCTCACTAGTCGAGATCATCTCCATGTTGATTCCGGCCTCAAAGAGAGCAGTGAAGAGTCGTGCGGAAACGCCAGCATTCGTGCGCATTCCGCCTCCGATGACCGAGAGCTTTCCAATCTGGTCATCGTGCTGCAGCGACTCGAAGCCAACTTCGTCTTGGTGAAAAGTCAGCGCCCGCAGCACATCTTCAGCATCCGACTTCTTCAACGTGAAGGAGATGTCGGTGCGACCAGTGGATGCCAGAGAAACGTTCTGAACGATCATGTCGATGTTGGCGTCTGCCGAGGCCACAATCGTGAAGATCTGCGCGGCCTTACCCGGAACGTCGGGAACCCCAACCACCGTGATCTTTGCTTCGCTCAGATCAGAGGCAACACCTGTGATGATTGCTTCTTCCACGCTCTCTCCATCCTTCGGATTGACCACTAACGTGCCCGTGTTGTTGTTGAACGACGAACGCACGTGAATCGTTACCCCGTGCCTGCGCGCATATTCAACCGCGCGCACATCGAGTACTTTTGCGCCAGCAGCCGCAAGCTCCAGCATTTCTTCGCACGTGACGACGTTGACCTTGCGCGCCGACTTCACGATGCGTGGGTCGGCGGTGAACACACCATCGACGTCGGTGTAGATTTCGCAGCTCTCGGCACCGAGTGCTGCCGCGAGTGCTACCGCTGTGGTGTCCGAACCACCGCGGCCGAGGGTCGTGATGTCCCCGGTTCCGCGGTTGAAGCCTTGGAAGCCGGCAACGATCGCGACTGCGCCATCATCGAGAGCTTCTCGAACACGGCGGGGCGACACCTCAACGATGCGTGCGGCGCCGTGCTGGGCATCCGTGACCATACCGGCCTGGCTGCCGGTGTAGCTGCGGGCGTCAACGCCCAAACTTTTGATCGCCATGGCGAGGAGCGCCATAGCGATTCGTTCGCCTGCGGTCAGCAGCATGTCGAGCTCACGGCCGGTCGGAACGGGCACGACCTGTTCGGCGAGATCGAATAACTCATCGGTGGTATCGCCCATGGCAGACACGACAACGACGACATCGTTTCCGGCTTTGCGAGTTTCGACGATACGCTTTGCGACGCGCTTGATACTCTCAGCGTCGGCAACGGATGAGCCACCGAACTTCTGAACGATGAGGCTCATTGTTCTCCTGAAGCGGGTTTTAGCGGGCAGGTGCTGCCCAAAGTGCGAGTCTAACGGTGCGCGCACTCCCCGCCGAGTTCGTTACGGGCAGTGCTACTGGTCGACAGTCCTGCGGCCCTCAAAGGCCCGCCCAAGCGTGACCTCGTCGGCATATTCCAAATCTCCGCCGACCGGAAGACCCGATGCGAGGCGCGAAATTCGAAGGTTGGGCTGAACTAGAAGCCGCGTCAGGTAGGTAGCGGTTGCTTCACCTTCGAGATTGGGGTCGGTCGCGATGATGACTTCTGTGACGACACCGTCAGCCAACCGGCCCAATAGTTGCTTGATGCGCAACTGGTCTGGGCCGATTCCGTCGATGGGGCTGATAGCTCCACCGAGTACATGATACAGCCCAGAAAATTCGCGGGTGCGCTCGATAGCGACGACGTCTTTAGCTTCTTCGACAACACAAATGGAGGCGGGTGACCGGCGCGGGTCGCGGCAAATTGAGCAGGTTTCGTGCTCGGTCACGTTTCCGCAGATGGCGCAGAAGTGAACCTTGTCGCGGATGTCGTTGAGCAATTCTGCAAGTCGACGAACGTCAAAGCTTTCGGTCTGCAGAATGTGGAACGCGATGCGCTGGGCCGACTTGGGGCCGATTCCGGGAAGCCGACCGAGTTCATCGATCAGTTCTTGAACAATTCCGTCGTACACGGGTTACTCGTCTCTCGGCTGGGGTGTTACTCGTGGAGCAACCTGCTGCTCTTCGATGAAGGTAGCGTTCAACAGTTCGCGCACAACCGATTCTCCATAGCGGGAGCGATCGATCTGCGCGGCCGCTGCTGACATGGATGGCCGTGCTGGCTCCGCTGGTGGTGCGGATGCTGCTTCGGCTGTCGAGGAAGGCGCCGACGACTGTTTCGCTTGCTTGTTCTGCGCTGCCGTCTGTTCCTGCTTGGCTGCGCTCGACGCTGCTGCCGCACCGCTGCGCGACATCGATGGATCAACGTCGGGTTCTGGCTCGGATTCGGGAATGGCGGCTACAGCCCATCCCCCAGGCTCACGGTCTTCAGCCGGAGCAGGTTCCTCCGGTTCCGGCCCCTCATCTGGTTCGGGTGGTGTCTGCTGCGAGGAGCGGGGCTGTGATGCAGAAGTTTGAGGTGCCGCTACCTGCTGAGCAGTCGCTTCGACGGCGGGTGCTGGCTGCGCGTCTGCACGGTTCTCCTGCTGGGGTGCGGCCGAGGGCGGCGCTGCAGAAGTGCCTTCTACTTTTGCCGACAATGCTGGCTCAAAACCGAGCACGTGCACGAAGGCTTTCTTGAGGTAGTCGCCGACGCCTTCGCCCGGAGCGCTGCGCTGCTTGAGCGCATCCACATCACGTTCGCTCGGAAACGAGAGCACCAAGGTCTTATCGCGCAATTCAAGGGGTTTAGCAGTAAAGACAACCATCCAGGCAGTGCGCTTGAGCTTTTCTACGACATCGAGAATCTCGGGCCAGGAATCTTTGATCTGCTGGATCGATACGGGAGTTGTGCGCGGTGCTGCGGCTGGAGTGGAAAGCACAGCGCCGGATGCGGCGGGTACGGCGGGTGCAGCTGCGGCTGCGGCAGGCGCAGCTGAGGTCGACTCGTCGCGGGATGCCGGGGCGGCCTGCGTGGATGAGGCCGGAGCCGCCGGTGCAGCTGCGGGTGGCGCCGCTGCGGCCACGGGTGCTGCTGTTCGCACGGGTGGCGCCGCCGCTGCCGCGGCGGTTGGTAGCGCCCCGTCGCCTTCGATGCCGATACGGCGTTCGAGCCGTTCGACGCGAGCGAGCGCACCACGCTGGGTGTTGTCGCTTGCGGGAATCAGGATGCGCGCGACCATCAGTTCGAGGTGCAGTCGCGGTGAGGTGGCTCCTGTCATCTCCGAGAGTGCCGCGTTGATGACGTCGGCAGCGCGCGAGAGTTCGGCGGCACCGAGCGTGTGTGCTTGCTGCGCCATGCGCTCAAGTTGGTCTTGAGGAATGCCGCGCAGAACGGATGCCGCGTGGTCGGCGGTGGCCGCAACGACGATGAGGTCGCGCATCCGCTCGAGAAAATCTTCAACAAAGCGTCGCGGGTCTTGACCAGTCTGAATGACCCGATCAACTGACGAGAATGCGGCGGCCGCATCGCCAGAACCGAGGGCGTCAATAACTTCGTCAAGCAGCTCAGCATGGGTGTAGCCGAGCAGGGCAACTGCACGTTCGTAGCCGACTGTGGCGGTGTCAGAACCCGCAATCAGCTGGTCGAGAAGCGAGAGGGTGTCTCGCACAGAGCCGCCACCGGCACGAACGACAAGCGGGAGCACGCCCGGCTCGACTTCGACCTTTTCACTCTCAGCAAGCTGCTGAACGTAGTCGAGCATCTGGGCGGGAGGAACCAAGCGGAACGGGTAGTGGTGGGTGCGCGAACGAATCGTGCCAATTACTTTGTCTGGCTCGGTAGTCGCGAAGATGAACTTCACGTGCTCCGGCGGCTCTTCAACAATCTTGAGCATCGCGTTGAAGCCCTGCGGGGTGACCATGTGCGCTTCATCGAGAATGAAGATCTTGAAACGGTCGCGGGCCGGCGCAAAGACGGCGCGCTCGCGCAGGTCGCGCGCATCATCAACACCGTTGTGGCTCGCAGCGTCAATCTCGACAACATCGAGCGATCCGCCACCATCGCGTGAAAGCTCCACGCACGACGGGCACACGCCACAGGGTGTGTCGGTTGGACCCTCAACGCAGTTGAGACAGCGAGCAAGAATGCGGGCGGATGTCGTCTTGCCACATCCGCGAGGCCCACTGAATAAATAGGCGTGATTCACCCGGTCGGTGCGCAATGCTGTGCGCAGCGGATCGGTCACTTGAGACTGGCCGATGAGTTCAGCAAATGTCTCGGGCCGGTATCGGCGATATAGGGCAGCAACCACGCCCCTAGCGTAGTCGTGCCCGCTGACGATCCCAACGTGCGTACAGCGAATACGACTGTGTCAAAAGTTTTCGTCCAATTGCCGCGCATCCGCCCCAACTAGACAGCAGCCGCAGCCACCGCTTCGCGAGCGATCTGGAGCTCTTCATTGGTGGGGACGACAAGCACTTTTGTTGCCGAGGTCGTGGTCGAGATGTCACGCGCGCTTCGGTCCGACGATTCGTTCGCAACCGCATCCAACTCAATCCCGAAGCTTTCAAGACCGGTCACCGTTTCACGCCGGGTCGCAGCGTTGTTCTCGCCTACGCCCGCCGTGAAGACGATCGCGTCTGCGCCACCGAGCACCACCAGGTACGCACCGAGGTAGTGCCGGAGGCGGTGGCAGTAGACCGCGAGCGCGGCCTTCGCGTTCTCATCACCGGCATCCGCAGCAGAGTGAACGTCGCGCATATCGCCGGTGCCCGTCATGCCCACAAGCCCACTGCGACGGTTGAGTAGGTGATCAAGCTCGGGCAGCGACATGCCTGCGCGGCCGAGGTGAAAGAGCGCACCAGGGTCTATATCGCCAGAGCGCGTGCCCATGACGAGCCCCTCGAGAGGTGTCATTCCCATTGAGGTGTCGATGCTGCGACCGCCGTCGATGGCGCACACCGACGCACCGTTGCCGAGGTGAAACACGATGAGTTTGAGTTCGGAGAGTTCGCGGCCCAGCAGTTCGGCAGCCTTGCCCGCGACGTAGCGGTATGAGGTGCCGTGAAAGCCGTAGCGCCGGATACCGTGCTCGCGGGCAACGTCGGCGTCAATTGCGTAGGTGTAGGCCTCGGGCGGCAGTGTGCCGTGAAACGCGGTGTCGAAAACAGCAACGTGAGGAACATCGGCAAAGGCCGCTCGCGCAGCCCGGATGCCTTTCAGATTTTCTGGATTATGCAACGGCGCGAGCACCGAGATCTCGTCGAGCCGACGCTCAACCTCGTCAGTGATGACGGTCGCGGCAGTGAACTCCGCTCCCCCGTGCACGACACGATGACCGACGACTGCCGGATGCTCGTCGCCGAGCTCTGCCAAGATCTGCTGCATCCCGTGGTCGTGGTCCGCGGATCCTCCGCCGGGTTCCCCGATGCGTTCCACAATCCCGCCGTTATAGACGGAACCGGACTCGGCATCCAACAGCTCCCACTTGATCGACGACGAGCCCGAGTTCACAACGAATACGGTGGTCATGAGTGCTTCCCTGCCGCTTCAGCCGCAACGCCTTGAGCCTGAATCGCGGTGATCGCGACAGTGTTCACAATGTCTTGCACGAGCGCTCCCCGCGAGAGGTCGTTGATGGGTTTGCGCAATCCCTGCAGAACTGGCCCAATCGCGATCGCTCCGGCGCTGCGCTGAACAGCCTTGTAGGTGTTGTTGCCAGTGTTGAGGTCGGGGAACACGAACACGGTGGCGCGGCCAGCCACCTCTGAGTCGGGCATCTTTGATTTGCCGACTGCGGCGTCAATGGCGGCGTCGTATTGAATGGGGCCGTCAACCGCAAGATCGGGCCGACGCTCAATAACTAGTGCCGTTGCCGCGCGCACCTTGTCGACATCTACTCCGCTGCCGGAGGTTCCGGTGGAATACGACAGCATCGCAATCCGCGGTTCGATTCCGAACTGTGCCGCGGTTGCTGCCGACGAGATCGCGATGTCAGCAAGCTGGGCCGCATCGGGGTCGGGATTCACCGCACAGTCCCCATAAACCAGCACGCGATCTTCGAGGCACATCAAGAACACACTCGACACAATCGACACGTCTGGCTTGGTTTTGATGATCTCGAAGCTGGGTCGAATCGTGTGCGCGGTCGTGTGTGCGGCGCCAGACACCATTCCATCGGCCAGTCCCAAGTGCACCATCATGGTGCCGAAGTACGACACATCGGTCACGGTCTCGCGGGCGACCTCCATGGTCATCCCCTTATGGGCTCGCAGCTTCACATACTCGGTCGCGAAGCGCTCCCGCAGTTGCTCATTAAAGGGACTCAGGATGCTCGCGCCCGAGATATCGAGACCGAGCTCGGTCGCACGACCGCGTACCTCCCCCTCGTCCCCAAGAATCGTCAGCTTCGCGACACCACGGCGCAACAGCGTGCTCGACGCACGAAGGATGCGGTCATCGCCGCCCTCCGGCAGAACGATATGTTTCGGCTGCTGCCGGGCACGATCCAGCAGCCCGTACTCAAACATGAGTGGTGTAACCACCATGGGAGGGTTCAGCTCGAGGCGCTGCAACAGCACCTCGGCATCCACATGCTGTTCGAACAGGGCCAGCGCAATATCAAACTTGCGGGGTGAATCCGCCGCCAAGCGACCCCGCGTCTTCGTAATAATGCGCGCGGTGTCGTAGGTGCCGAATCCGGTACGAATCACCGGCAATGACAAATCAAGACCATCGATGAGCAGCTCAATCTGCGGCAACAGCTCAAAACCACCGTTCAGGATGATGCCAGCCAGCGACGGGAACGTCTCCGATGCGTGCGCCATCAGCGTCGCCAACAGCACATCTGATCGGTCGCCAGCAACCACCACAACCGAGCCCTCGATCAGACGGGTGAGCACGTTTTCCATCGTCATGCCCGCAACAACAACGCCGAGAGCCTCGCGCAACAGAAGTTCGCTGTCGCCTTTGAGCAGTTCGCCATCGACCGCAGCCAAAAGCGAGGCGAGGCTCGGAGCAATAAGGAAGGGGTCTTCAGGGATAGCCCACACCGGAGTATCACCACCCACTGCGGCGCTCACTCCTGCGATGATCTGCGGCAGCTGCTCGGGGTCAGAACGGTTCACCACCACGCCAACCAGCTGAGCGAATGTGGCATCCAACTCCTGATGAGCTATTGCGTACACCTGTGCCAAATCGTCGGGGGTTCGGCTCTCGCCATCCTCAGACTGACCACCCAAAACAAGGAGAACCGGCGCGCCAAGGTTCGCAGCGACTCGCGCGTTGTATGACAGCTCGGTTGGACTGCCGACATCCGTGTAATCAGAACCGAGAATCACTACGACATCGCACTGGGCTTCGACGGCCTTGAAGCGCTCAATGATGCGACTCAGCGCAGCTTCAGGATCGGCGTGAACATCGTCGTAACCGACACCGACAGCATCCTCATAGCTGAGATCGACAGCATCATGGCCGAGCAGCATCTCGAGTACGTAGTCCCGCCCATCGCTGGTGCGGGCAACCGGCCGAAACACTCCCAACCGTTGTGCTTCGCGACTGAGCGTATCGAGCAGACCGAGGGCGATAGTGGACTTGCCAGCGTGGCCCTCGATGGAAGTGATGTAGATGTTTCGCGCCACGTCTTCAGCCTACGCGGCCAGCATGAACCCGGCCCGAGAAACTTGGGCTCTGCCGACAAAAGAAAAGACCCCTCGCGCACCCGCCAGAGCCCGGTTACCCTTGCTACGTTTCCGTCCTGGGGGAATTGGCCTGGATGGCACCACGCGAGGAGCCGAAATCAGTCTACCCAAATCTGTGGCGCCTCGCGCCCCAGCGAAGCTCGCGCAGATCTACACGCCACGCGCACTCGATTACCGCTGAACCGCCCACCCCGTTATGATCACTTGAGGTTGTTTGCGGTAGCCCGCGTTCAACTCGTCAGGAGAATTCGCCTAGTGGCCTATGGCGCACGCTTGGAAAGCGTGTTGGGTGCAAGCCCTCGGGGGTTCGAATCCCCCATTCTCCGCTGCTACAGGCTGGTTTCACTTGCGGACCGACGAAGGGACTGCTTGGTGCCGAACGACAGTCTCAGCACACCGACTCGGAACGATCCGCGACGCCGCCTCGGTCAGCCGCGTTCGCTCTTTCATCGTGGCCTGCTTGCCGCGGTCGCCTTCATCGGGCCCGTATTCGGCGTGCTCTATGTGATCGTCTTGCCAGACGGCCCCTGGCTGGCGGTAGTACTCACTCAAGCGCTTGCGACCCTGCTCGCGGTCGCAGCATCGGTCGCCTTCTTTCGCAGTGCGATCTGGATTAGTCCCCACTCTCCGATCGTGACCGAGCGTGGGTTCTTCGGCCGACTCACACACTTTGACAAGTCACAAGCAGTGTCGATTCTTCTCGCAGAGGTCTATACGAGCGACGGCTCAGAAACACGACCGCAATTGGTTGTTTTGGGCGCCGACAAGAAGCGGTTGCTTCGCATGCGCGGCCAATATTGGACTCAGGGTGACATGGATGCGGTTGCGTCGCACTTCGATGTACCCGTGCTCAGCATTCCTGGCGCCGTGTCTACCGGCGAACTCCGCGAAGACTATCCGCACGCCCTCTACATAATGGAACGTCACCCCGTTTTTGTGGTGCTCATCGCAGTAGGCGGTACCGCGCTGACCGCCGCAATTCTGATGCTCGCGCTCGCGCTAATCCGCACGCTCGCCGCATAGCCGTCGCCGCTTAAACGACAATGCCGCGGCCCCGCAGCCGCCGAAGCGACCTACGGTTCCGCGGCAACTGCCGTACGGGCAACTAGCTCTTGACTGACCCGCTCATGAGCCCGCCGATGAAGTACTTGCCGAGCACGATGTAGACGATCAGCGTCGGCAGCGACGCGAGCAGCGCACCAGCCATGGCAGCGCCATAGTTAGCCAACTGTGCACCCTGCGCGAGGTTGTTCAGCGCGAGCGATACTGGCCCTTCATTCTGGTTCGAGAGGAACAGAGCGAACAAGAAGTCGTTCCAGGCCGACGTGAACTGCCAGATAATCGTCACAACAAAGCCGGGTAGAGACAGTGGCAACACGATGCTGCCAAAGGTGCGCAGCATCCCGGCGCCATCCATGCGCGATGCTTCCATCAACTCGTGCGGAATGCCCGCGTAGTAGTTGCGGAAGATCAGCGTACAAATCGGCAGACCATAAATGACGTGAACGATTAGCAGAGTTGAGATATCACTGGGCAAGCCAAGAGTCGTCTTCATCTGCACCAGTGGCGTCATGATCGCTTGGTAAGGAATGAACATTCCGAACAGGATGACCGTGAACACGATGTCGGCGTACGGGAAGCGCCAGCGCGCAAGCACGAACCCGTTCATCGCTCCGAGGAACGATGCGATCAGTGCGGCCGGGATTGCCAACAGGAAGGTGCGACCGATGGATGCCGAAAGCGCGTTCCACGCGAGCGCCCAGTTGTCGAAGCCGGTGGGTCCGCCGTCAAGCGCGGGCTCCCATGGCCACCGAACGGGTAGTCCCCACGAGGTTGCCGGGTTGACGTCTTGTGGCGGCTTGAGGCTCGTGACGATAAGTACGTACACGGGCATCAGCACGACGATCATGAACAGCACCAAGAACACGTACTTCACGGTGCGGCTCAGTCGCTTGCGGTTACGGAGTACCGTTTCCCCTGGCATCTCCGACTTGATGGAGACACGAGGCTTTTTCTTGGTTTCAGTACTGACGCTCATCGCTGCTTCCTCTCTGAACGGGCCGTATAGACCAGGTAGGGCACGATCAGCACGGCGACGAACAGCAACAGGATTGTCGCGATCGTTGCAGACTTTGCGTAGTCGTTAGCGGTGAGGGCGACCCACAGGTAGGTTGCGGGAACCTCGGTCTGGTAGATCGACTTCGTGATCGCCATGATCAGGTCGAAGACCTTCAGCGACATGTGGCCCACGATGATGAGGGCGGAGAGTGCGACGGGGCTCAGCTGGGGGAAGATGACGTAACGGTAGAGCTTCCACTCGGTTGCGCCATCCATGCGGGCCGCTTCACGCAGCTCCATAGGAATACCGCGGAACCCGGAGAGGAACAACGCCATTACGTAGCCAGCAAGTTGCCAGATCGCGGGCAGTGCGATTGCCGCCATGCCCCAACCTGGTTCACTCCACCACGCGTTCTGCAGAAAGTCGAGACCCATGATCTCGAAGATCCGGTTGAGACCGGATGCACGATCACCCTCGGCACTGTTAAGCAACCAGCGCCATACGACACCGGATGCTACGAACGAGATCGCCATCGGGAACAGGAACACCGAGCGGAAGACACCCTCAGCGGTGACGCCCTTGTCGAGCATCCATGCCCACAAGAAGCCGAAAAGCATGGTTCCACCGATGAAGAACACGGTGAAGACACCGAGGTTCTGCAGCGAATGAATAAAGCGCTCTTCGGCAAAAAGAGCGAAGTAGTTGTCGAGTCCTACGAACTCGGTTCCCGGCACGAGACTGTGCCGGTTGCTCAAGGAAACCGCGACGTTGGCACCGATCAAGCCATAGACGAATATCCCGATAACGATGATCGTCGGTGCGATCAGCAGGAGCGGTGGCCCCCAGTTTCTGTACCCTTTTTTCACGCGCGAGCTCCTCGGTTTGCACGGTAGTGGGTGGGGGCATCGCTGCCCCCACTCACTATGTCTCGTGGTGCTTATTAGCCCTGAGCCTTGTCAGAGGCTGCGACTAGGCCTGAAAGGAGCGAGTCGGCGTCGCGGTCTGCACCGAACTTACCGATGGCCGAGGAGATGTCTCCCGACCATGCGATGCTCGCTGCTGCACCGTGTGCGAGCGAGCTCACAACAGTGTCTTCACCGAATGACTTGATAGCGGTCTGCTGGTACGCGGGGTAGTCAGCGGCAACCGTATCGGTGCGTGCAGGGATCGAACCCTTGGCGAGGTTGAATGCCTTCTGGCCTTCAGCAGAGCTGATGGTCGTCAACCAGTCGAGTGCGGCTGCTTCGTGAGGTGCACCAACGGAAAGCGTGAACGAGTCAGCGAGGAAGTCGAAGACTCCGTCGGTGCCGGGTGTTGCCCAGGTGGTGTATTCGTTGTCGTAGGTCCAACCAGCCTGCTGGAATGCAGACTCGGCCCAGTCACCCATCACGTTGTATGCGGCGTTGCCGTCAAGAACGATCTGCGTTGCGGCATCCCAGTCAAGACCAGCGAAGTCGCTATTTGTGTACTCAAGAAGGTCGCCGTAGTGGCCGATAGCGGTTTCAACGCCAGCGTCGTCCCAGGCGGTGTCGCCGGTCCAGAGTCCCGAGTAGTCGTCGGCGCCGAGGTCAGCGATGAGAACGTTTTCGAAGAGCTGCATCTGAGTCCACTCGGTACCGAGTGCGAGAGGTGTCTCGACACCTGCATCCTTGAGCTTCTTCAGGTCTACGAGCCATGCGTCGATGTCAGCAGGTGCCTTCATCGGGTCGATGCCAGCATCCTCGAGCACCTGGGTGTTGGCCCAGACAACGTTCGCACGGTGGATGTTGCTGGGTACGGAGTAGATGGCACCGTCAACGGTGATGCGCTCGATCAGGCTCTCGGGGAATACATCGGTGAGTCCGTTCTCCTGGAAGAACGAGCTGAGGTCCTGAAGCTGACCGGCGTTGATGTAGTCGGTGAGCTCCGCTCCGGCGTGGGCCTGGAACGTATCTGGCGGGTTGTTGGCTTCGAGGCGTGACGCCAAGGCAGCCTTGGCGTTGGAGCCGGCGCCGCCAGCTACCGATGCGTTGATGAACTCGGCGTCGGGGTTCTGCTCTTCGAATACCTTGACGAGAGCGTCAAGGCCGACCTTTTCGGATCCTGATGCCCACCAGGTGAACACCTCAACCTGGTTAGCGTTGTCCGGGTCTGTCGTCCCGGTGTTGCTTGAGCAGCCCGCGAGAACGAGGCCTAAGGCCACCGCCCCGGCGATAATGGAAAGTGGCTTACGCATTCTGTGTTCCTCCATTGGAAAGTGAGTGCTGTTCCGTTCAAGAAGTGAATCGGACGTTCCCCAGTAAACTGTGTGGCCTTGGGTTTGACAAGTGAACGCAACAGTTTTCTTCGAAATTGTCTGATCACGATTTGGCAACAGCTCCCTGAATGGGGCACACCGATGACAAGCTCACGCTACTAGATCGTCCTAGAAATGCTCGGAAACACAGGGAAGTGGCTCCCAAAGTCGGGATCCAATCGCCTCGGAGCAGCACCAAGATGACCGCTTTATCTAGCGTCTCTTGAGCGTTGAGAAAATTCCGCTCGACGTTCTTGATGTGGCTTCTCGCCGATCTCTTCAATGACCTCCCAGAGGTGGGGGACATCGACAAGCCGAAGCTAGTGTTCTTCTTCGATGAAGCGCACTTGCTGTTCAACGATGCCTCGAAGGACTTCATCGCCTCAATCACGCAGACCGTTCGTCTGATTCGCTCTAAGGGTGTCGGTGTGGTCTTCGTCACGCAGACGCCGAAGGATGTGCCGAGCGATGTGCTCGCGCAGATTGGTTCGCGCTTTCAACATCAGCTACGGGCGCACACCCCGGATTCGGCGAAGGCGCTCAAGGCGACAGTATCGACGTATCCGACTTCGGGCTACGACCTGGGTGAGGTGCTGACGAGCCTAGATGATTGATTCCAAGGTGTGCTGTGCGGTGTGGCAGAGGGTGTTTGTGGCGAAGAGCGTCCAGAATCGGCGGTGTTATCTCATTGTCGAACCGTTGGAGGACCGTCATGAACGCCGATCTGGACACTCTTGCTACTGCACTGTATGTGAAGACTGACGACTTGTTCAAGGCATACCCGGAGCGTCTTCCTGCGCGACCACGGGTAGGTTTCATCCCGAAGATCACGGATACGGAATTGGTCGCACTCGCGGTGATGCAGCCTCTGCTGGGCTTCACCAGTGAACGGCGGTGGTTGCGCTACGCACGCGAGTATTTGCTGACGATGTTTCCTTCTCTGCCGGGCCAATCGGGTTACAACAAACGGCTGCGCAAACTCGCCGATCCTATGACCTGGCTGGTTTCCATGCTCGGCGCGGACACCCAAGTCGCCGGCGACGACGTCTGGATTGTGGATTCGACCCCGGTCGAATGCGGGCGTTCCTGCGAAACCGCGCAACGCTCTGATCTGGCGGGATGGGCCGAATACGGTTACTGCGCCTCTCACTCCAGGTATTTCTGGGGGTTACGACTGCATCTGGTCTGCACCCTGCATGGCCTGCCGCTGGGATGGTCATTGACCGGAGCCAAAGCCGATGAACGCTACGCGCTGCACGACATGCTCGCCGGCACACCAGCGCTGTCTCATCCCAGCAACAAACAAGTGCTGATCGGGGATAAAAACTACTTCGGTGCGGAGTTCGAGTCGGGCTTGGCCGTGGGCGGCATCATCCTCCTGCGTCCCGCCCGGAAAGGCGAAAAATCCAGGCCAGGATCCCAGTTCTTCAAACCCCTGCGTCAGATCATCGAATCAGTCAACCAAACGTTCACAAGCCAACTCGACCTCGAACGCCACAACGGGCGGACCTTTTCCGGAGTCTGCACACGAGTCGCCCAACGCATCCTCGCCCTGACCGCCGCAATCTGGCACAACGAAAACCTCGGCCTCAACATCCGACGCTCACTCACCGCCTACGACCACTGAACACCTTGGAATCAATCATCTAGGTGTGGTCCGTGTTCTGTTTCTACTCCAGAGTTTGGGTGGTTGCCGAGTCCACCTGTGACTGAGGTCAATATGCGTGCCTGACCGGCACGGTTTACTCACGAGCGGATACGCGCGTGAAGCGTTGCTGTGCACCTTGACGCGACACACCGAGTTGGGCTCCGATCAGCAACCAGGATGGTCCGGCTTGGTGGGCTCTGGTGGCGGCGGCCAGGGTGGCTTCGGCGGCGTATCTCGGGCAGCGTTTTTGACACGTCCCGCACCGGTTCCGCATCGACCTCGTGGGTCTGACTTGAGCTACCAAAACGCCGGTAGTGAAGTCGATATCCACGTCTTCCACGACTGTTTTGTCGACACCGAGCAGAGTTCGCTCGGACTGACGAGTGCCGTTGTGGCGGGGATTCGATGCGAGCACTGGGTAGCGCAGAAACGCGATCGGTGCTATTCCTGAAGGGATACCTACGCCTACTGCCGAATCAAGGAGCTGCCATGACGGACTATGACGCCCGCGAACCCGAATTGCGTGACTGGAGCCGCCAGCTCACCCAGGCCTTGCAGATTCTCGACCTCCAGGTTGATCGCAATCTACTTCTTGACCTCGCGGCGGAATCGAGCGTTGTCAGCCCGTCAGCAGGCCCCATCAGCACCTTCGTTGTCGGCTACGCGGCCGGACTCGCGGCGGCTACGGGCGAGAAAAACGCGACAGCGGCAGTGGAATCAGCCGCCGCGGTCGCACGTCAAATCTGCGCCAAGTCGACGGCCCGCCCCAACTGGGCCGACACGGCCCGCAACGGCTGGGCTGACACGGCGCAGTAACGCTGGTGGCCCGGGTGGCCCCGGCCGCGCGGCCGAGAGCAGGGTCCCGGCGGTCAGCTCGGCAGTGCCGCCCCCGACCGGTTAGGAGCCGCGCTTGCCTTCGCGCCAGGCGCGCTGTCGGCATCCGCTGCCACCGGATCGAGCCGCACGATCACCGCCTTCGACACGGGGGTATTGCTGCCCTCGGCGAGGTGAGTAAGCGGAACCAGAACGTTCGCTTCCGGATAGTAGGCCGCCACGCAGCCGCGAGCGGTGGGGTAGGACACCAAGCGGAATTTCCGCAAGACCCGCGGGATCTTGTCGCTGAAAACCCCGTGCACATCCACGAACTGGCCATCGACAAGGCCCAGCTCAGCGAGGTCGTCGGGGTTCACGAAGATCACGTGGCGGCCATTTTTGATGCCGCGATACCGGTCATTGTGCCCGTAGATCGTGGTGTTGAACTGGTCGTGCGAGCGCAGCGTCTGCAAGATGAGGGTGCCCGGCGGGCGATCGACGCGCTCGAGAACGTTGACGGTGAGTATCGCCTTGCCGATGGGCGTGGGAAAGGTGCGCGAATCCCGCGGGCCGTTGGGAAGCATGAATCCGCCTTCCTGACGGATCTTCTGGTTGTAGTTTTCGCATCCGTCGACCACGTGGGAGATGTGGTCGCGAATGACGTCGTAGTCCTGCTCGAAACCGGCCCAGTCGACCTTCACCCTGTCACCGAGAACGGCCCGCGCCAGCCGGGAGACGATCGCGACCTCCGAAAGGAGGCCGGGTGCCACCGGATCGACCTTTCCCCACGACGGATGCACGGCGCTGACGGTGTCCTCGACCGACACGAACTGCGGCCCCGAGGCCTGCATGTCGATCTCGGTGCGGCCCATCGTGGGCAGGATGAGTGCCTCGGCGCCGGTGACCACATGGGACCGGTTGAGTTTCGTGGACACCTGCACGGTCATCTCGGCGCCCCGCATAGCGGCCTCGGCCGCGTTCGTGTCGCTGATTGCCGCGACCAGGTTTCCACCGAGCGCCATAAACACCTTGATCTCACCGTCACGCAGCCCGTTGATGGTCTCGACGGCATCCGCACCGTGTTCTCGGGGCGGATCAAACCCGAACTCCCGCTCAAGGGCGTTCATGAATGCCGGCGGCATTTGTTCCCAGACACCCATGGTGCGGTCACCCTGCACATTGCTGTGCCCGCGAATCGGGCAGGCGCCCGCACCGGGTTTGCCGATGTTCCCGCGCAACAAGAGCAAATTGATGATCTCTTTGATGGTCGCCACAGCCTTCTTCTGCTGGGTCAGGCCCATGGCCCAGGTCACGATCACGCGATCGGCCTTGAGATAACGTGCGGCCAATTCGTCGATCTCGTGTGCCTCAAGTCCCGTGGCCTCGAGCACGGCCTGCTCGTCGAGCAGGTTCAGATGCCTGGTGAGATCTTCCAGGCCAGAGCAGTACTTCGCCAGGAACTCGTGGTCCAGCACTGTTCCGGGATGCTGCGCCTCTGCGGCCAACACCCGTTTGGAGACCGCCTGCAACAGCGCCATGTCGCCGCCCAGCCGGATCTGCACGTGCTGGTCGGCGATGGGGGTGCCGCGTCCGATGATGCCCTTGACCCGCTGCGGGTTTTTGTACCGGTGCAGGCCGGCCTCCGGCAGGGGATTGACGGCGACGATCTCGGCGCCGGCGTCCTTCGCCTCTTCCAAAGCCGTCAGCATCCGCGGATGATTTGTTCCCGGATTCTGGCCCATGATGATGATGAGATCGGCTTGGGCGAAGTCGTCGTAGCTAATCGTCGCCTTGCCGATCCCCAGCGTCTGACCCATGGCCCATCCGGTTGACTCATGACACATGTTGGAACAGTCAGGCAGGTTGTTCGTTCCGAAAGCGCGCACAAAAAGCTGGTACGCGAATGCGGCCTCATTCGAGGCGCGGCCGCTCGTGTAGAAGGCAGCCTCGTCCGGGGACGTGAGAGCATTCAGCTTCGTGGCCAGCACCGAGAACGCGTCGTTCCAGCTGATCGGTCGGTAGTGGTTCTCGCCGGCGCGCTTATAGACCGGCTCGGTGAGACGACCCTGCATTCCAAGCCAGTATTCCGACTTCTCCAACAGGTCGTCAATGGAATGCTCGGCCCAGAAGTCCGAGTCGATGGTGACCGGTGTCGCTTCCCAGGTGACGGCTTTGGCGCCGTTCTCGCAGAATTCGAAGGTTTTGCGATTAGTCGGGTCCGGCCAGGCGCAACTGGGACAGTCGAAGCCGTCTTTCTGGTTGAGGGCGAGCATCGTCTTGCCGGTGCGGATCACGCCCAGTTTCTCCAGCGCAGGCTTCATGGAGTGGTACACGCCGGGCACGCCCCCGGCCCAGTCTTTCGGTTTTGTGACCTCGAGGTCGGTTTCGTCTGGTTCTGCCGCCGAGGGATGCTGACGAGTCATGGGCCCTACCCTTTCACACCCCAACTTGAGATCTGTCCTCCAGACCTAACAGGCTTGGCGAGTTGTTGCAAGGCCTCAACCCGTATTGGATGAGAAGAGCCCGCTCGTGTGGACTGAATCAGGCTCGTAGTGCCCCATATCAAGGTGCTCGGGAAATGACTGTGCGTGCCTCACGTATTTTGCTCGCATGGGTGGGGTCTGTCATTTCCCGAAACAGTTGTTCTGGATTCCCGGGTGTGGCGGCGCGTCACGTCCGGGCAGGGCTTTGCCCTGCCCGGTATCGCCGCCCGCCAGGGGCCGCGGAGGCTCCAGATCGAGGGCGGCCGCAGGCTGGACTTCGAGGCTCAGCTGAACACACGCTGGCCGTTTTGGCGGTGGACCCTGCCCGGATCTACGTGGACACGGTTTTCTCGGGCGAGACCATGACGCACGATGGCTTGGCGAGGGCATTGGATGTGTGCCGGGGCGGGGACACACTGGTGGTTTCGTCGTTGGATCGACTCGCGGGAAGCGCGCTAAGGATTGTGGAGATCATCAGGGTGTTGAGGGCTTGGGGCATCATGCTCAGTAACAACGGTGACCTGTTTGACCTGCAGGGTCCTCAGACCACGCTGTTCTAGCGCATGCTTACTGCGGTGGCTGAGGCCGAGTGCGGTTGGGAGAGCCTGCGGACCAGGGAGGTCATGAATAGGCCAAGAGTGCGCCCAAATCTTCGAGAAACAGCCGCGGCTGGCTCACTCCCGAGGAGGATGCGTCTCTCGCCCGCCACTTCACCGATCCTGAGGTGGATGTTCCGGCGACCGCGTCGATGTTCAACATCTCCCGAAGTGGTGTCTACTGAGCACTTGAGCGGTATCGGAAACGCGAAAGCGCGACGTCTGCGATGTCCGTGGAGCCGGTGGGAGGAGCCTGCCGCCAGCTGGTTTTTTCCAGCTTGACGTCAATTTTTTATAAAGATTGTTGTGGATTTGCGCGGTAGTGCCTCAATTTTGATGGGTTGGCGGGGTGAGGTCATTATTGACCGGGGCATGGTTCGGTGGTCTTGATCGCTGGCGCGGTTCAGATTTTGAGGTGTTCGAGTGCGGCTTGATAGGCCTCGTTGTAGGTTGGAAACTGGGCGACCTGATCGCGGAGAGTTTCGATGGGTAGCTTGGTGCGGATCGCGAGAGACGCGTGATGAATCCATTCCGCGGCCATCGGTCCCACAGCCCAGGCGCCGATCAAGGCTTTGCTCCCGGTATCGGCGAGGAGGCCAAGGTGTCCGCGCGGGTTCTGTTCATAGGTCCAGGGGCGGGCGATCGCTTTGGCGAGGTCAAGTTCGGTGCTGACGGTCGTTAGGCCTTGCAAGTTGGCTTGTTTTTGGGTACGGTCGGCGGCAGCGATTTCAGGGTCACCGAAGACGACGCGCGGGATTCCTTCGTAGGTTGCGGGGTGGGGTTTGCCGAGAAGGCTGTCGGCGGCGATGCGGCCTTGGTATTTGGCGACGTGGGTGAAAGGCATCACTCCGGTGACGCCGATGGTGTCCAAACCGAGGTTTTGTGTGCGAGGTGTGCGGCCGGTGGCGAAGATGACCACGTCGATATTGATTGCGGTGCCATCGTCGAGGTCAAGGACACTGCTGTTGCCGTCCCGGTGACCGCGAAGGGCGGTCGCTCCGAGGCGGATGTCGACTCCTGCTTCCTGCAGGTACTGGGTAGCGAGTTCGCTGACGCGGGGCTCTTCTCGTTCAAGGAGCCTCTGACCGCGGTGAAGGAGGGTGACGTGGACGCCGAAACGGGTAAGGAATGTTGCGGTTTCCACAGCGACGGCGCTCCCGTTCGAGTCGGGCTTGGCCGTGGGCGGCATCATCCTCCTGCGTCCCGCCCGGAAAGGCGAAAAATCCAGGCCAGGATCCCAGTTCTTCAAACCCCTGCGTCAGATCATCGAATCAGTCAACCAAACGTTCACAAGCCAACTCGACCTCGAACGCCACAACGGACGGACCTTTTCCGGAGTCTGCACACGAGTCGCCCAACGCGTCCTCGCCCTGACCGCCGCAATCTGGCACAACGAAAACCTCGGCCTCAACATCCGACGCTCACTCACCGCCTACGACCACTGAACACCTTGGAATCAATCATCTAGCGACAGGTGAGGCAATCATCACGGTGATGAACGAGAAGGGTGCGCCCACTCCGGTGGCGTGGACTCGCTTGCGGGCTCCGCGTGGCTCGATGTCTCCGACGGATGCTGCAGTGATGTCGGCAGCTGTGGCTACGTCCCCGTTGATGGCAACGTATGGCACCGCGGTCGACCGAGAGCCTGCGCGCGAAATTCTTGCCGTAAAGATGAACGCCGCAGCTGAGGCGGATGCTGCTGTCGAGGCCGCAGCAGAGGCCGAAGAGAGTGCACAAGCGACGGCGAAAGAGCAGGCGAAGGGTCTGCTGCACGAGTACGAGCGCGCACTCAAAGACATGAACAAAAAGCCTGCGTCGAAGACGTCGACACGCACTACAACGCGCACGTCTACACGTAAGCACCCGAACGTCTTAGAAGACGTCTTGGGTTCACGAACTGGACAGACGGTCGTTCGCGAGGTCTTGCGAAGAGTGCCGGTTTATCGTTGACTCCCGGGATCTCGAGCAGACTCACGATGCCCTTGCCCGCCGCATTCGTGCGCAAGAACAACGACGTATCGATCTCAGGCTCGCCAAAGAAAGCGTCAGCACCCTCGTTCGCAAAGCCAATGAGTTCGCGCAGGATGACGCCGGCCGTCGCCGAGGAAAGCCCACCAAGAGTCTTCAGCTCGGCCTTCCCGTCGTCGCTCAGTAGGTATTGGACGACTGCGCGCAGGTCGCTGAGGTCAACAAGTGGCAGTCCGGCCTTGTCTGCGTAGTGGAAAATCAGACCCAGGCTCGACTCTTGAGTGTCATTGAGCCCAAGCACCTTTGAGAGAAGCAGTGGCCCAAAGCTCGACACCGTGGCCCTGATCGGAACACCCGTACCCATACCACCGAGAGTGAAATATTCGGTCGGGGATGCCGCGGGCTGCCAGTCCTGACCGATCGACTCGGTGCGCTCCAGCAGCTTCTCACTCGAGGTTCCCGCCGTTGCAATCCCAGAAAGATCACCCTTGATGTCGGCGGCGAAGACCGGAACACCGGCAGCCGACAACTGCTCAGCCAACACCTGCAAAGTCTTGGTCTTACCCGTTCCCGTCGCCCCGGCGACCAGACCGTGACGGTTGAGCATCGCGATCGGAATTCGCACGGGAACGTCGGCGAGCGCCTCACCATTCACCAGCGCGCCCATCTCGAGCACCTCGCCCTCGAACGCATAGCCATCGCGGATCGCGGAGACTTCTGCATTGGTGAGCGGGCCGTCGACCGAGCTCGACTGTGGCGCTGGCTTCTTTGCTTCGGTAGCCGCGAGCGCAGCCTGTGCTTCAGCGAGGGCCTTCTTGGCTGCTTCTACTTGCGCTGCGGCATCCGTCATTCTTCTAGCCTACGGAGTGGTGGGCGTTCAGCGCTCTTCTAGGCTCCAGATCGTGGCCTGCGCTCGCCGGGTCGCGCCACTCTCAACCCGTTTCGGCAGATAGCTTTCGCGCGAACGGCGCCCACACGATCACCGCAACGCCTACCCCGATCAGAGCGCCACCGATGGTGTCGCTGAGCCAGTGTGCGCCCAGGTAGGTGCGGCTAAGGATCATCAGAATCGTGTAAATGATGCCGACAAACCACACCCAGCGACGTTGCAGCAGGATGATCAGCACGACAGCGAGCGTCGCCGCATTAGCTACATGCCCCGACGGGAATGAACCGAGGTCAGCGGTCACCAAAATTTCAGTCGGGCGGGCACGACCGAACGTTACCTTGAGCAGTTGCACGACTCCAGCGCTCGCGGCCGATGCCGCAATAAAGTAGAGGGCTGCCCATCGACGTTTAGCAATCAGGAAAGCCAGAGCACCGCCCAGCGGCACTACAAGCACCCCGAACCACCCACCACCGATGAAATTCATCGCTAGCGCGGGCAGCGTAAAGAAATTGGAGCGGATGTTCACGAAGTCATTGAGCACCAACTCATCGAGGCTCACTGTGCTGTTGCGCGTGGCAATCAGCACCCCAAGCAAAACGGCGAGCCCCACAGCGCCCACACCGCTAATCAGCGGCCAGTGCGATGTGACACGGCGAGCATCGGCGTGAGAGAGCTGTTTATTCACCCTGTTAAAGTAGCGGGCAAACCTCAAGAAATGCCTAGACAGACCAATCGCAGAGCCCCGAGTCTCCTCGGGATTGTGACGGGCGGTGCTGCCCTAGCGTGACAGTGCGGGCACCGAGCGCGGACGCACTACAACCCACATCACGATGATCGAGACGGTCGCCGTGCAACCCATCACTATGCCCATCGGAATCGCGTTGGTGATTCCGAACCATCCGACAATCGGCGAAGTGAGCCCGGCAAGACCGAAGTTCACGGCTCCCAGCACTGATGCCGCGGTTGCTGCCTCGCCCCCGTGGTTTGCCAGCGCAAGAACCTGAGTGCAGGGGAACGAGAAGCCACAGAACATTACGAAGAAGAACAGCGGAATGAGAACGGCAAACAGATCACCGTTGACAACATCCAAATAGACGATCGCGGATGCCGACAGCAGAAGTCCAACACCGGCGCCGGCGAGAATCCACTGCGGCCCGACGAAACGCATAAGGAACGCACTTGTTTGCACACCGAGAACGACGCCGATGGAATTGACGGCAAACACGAGCCCGAAAGCTTGAGGATCAAGACCGTAGACGTTCTGCAGAAGGAAGGGAGAGGACGACAGGTAGGCGAACAACCCCGAGAAGGTCATGCCAGCGATGATTGCGGTACCCACGAAGACCCTGTCGGTGAAGAGTGCTTTGTAGCGATCCCGGGCGGTGGCATGGCCAAGGTCCCGACGTCTAGCCGGTGGCAGAGTTTCAACGATGAAAAACCAGGCGGCAAGCAACACGAGCGCGCCGTAGATGGCCAAGAATACGAACATTCCGCGCCACGGCGTGATCAGCAGCAGTTGCGATCCAATGAGCGGAGCCAGGATTGGAGCAAGACCTTGAACGAGCGCGAGCCGAGAAAGCATCCGCACGAGCGGTAGTCCGCCGAACAGGTCGCGCACAACGGCCATCGCGACCACAGCACCTGCAGCAGCACCCATGCCCTGCACGAGGCGAAAAACAAACAGCAATTCAATATTGCCCGCGAGCGCGACTCCGAGGCTTGCCATCAAGTGCACGCTGGTTGCCACGATCAGCGGAAGACGTCGACCAAGTCGGTCGCTCAACGGACCAACGATCAGTTGACCAAGCGCGAACCCCAGCGTTGTTGCGGTGAGCGTCAGTTGCACAACGGCAGCGGTGGTCTGCAGATCTGCCTCGATCAGCGGAAACGCCGGCAGGTAGAGGTCTACCGTAAACGGACCGAGCGCGGTCAGCGCGCCAAGCACGAGTACATAGACGAGTCGTTGACGTGCAGACAGCGAGTCACCGGGATGAACGACGGTAGTCAAACGAATCCTTGCTAAGAGAATACCCGGAGAGGGCGCGGCACAATGAGATTGCCCGCAACCCCGAGGGCTAACCCAGCCTACGCCCGCTTAAGCGCCAACCATGACCCGCCGAAAAGTGGGCTCCGACCTCTTCTCTAGTCGGTACGGTTTTGCTCCGCGTACAGCCGCGAGTAAACCCCGCCGCCTGCGATCAATTCGGAGTGCGTTCCTCGCTCCACAATCTCGCCAGCGTCAACAACAAAGATCACGTCAGCCGAGCGCACGGTCGACAGTCGGTGCGCTACAGCAATCGTTGTTCGGCCTCGGGATGCGGTGTCGAGCGCGCCCTGCACCGTGCGTTCCGAGATGGAATCCAGTGCGCTCGTCGCTTCATCGAGGATGAGCACGCTTGGGTCCTTAAGCAGCACGCGAGCAATGGCAATTCTCTGCTTCTCGCCACCTGAGAGGCGGTAGCCCCGCTCCCCTACAATCGTCGCGTAACCCTCCGGGAACGACATGATCGTGTTGTGAATGTTCGCACCGCGAGCGGCCGCCTCCAGCTGCTCAACAGTCGCGTCGGGGCGGGCGTAGGAAAGGTTCTCGGCGATCGTCGCGTGAAATAGGTACGTTTCTTGGCTAACGATGCCAATGTTCTGAATCAGGGAGTCCTGCGTCACATCGCGTACGTCATCCCCCGCAAACAGCACGCGTCCATCGCTGGCCTCATGCAGCCGAGGAATCAGGTACGAGACCGTAGTCTTGCCGGCACCTGACGGCCCGACGAAGGCCGCATATTGGCCCGGCTCGATCGAGAAGCTCACCGACTGGAGCGTTGCCTTGGTGGATGCGTTGGCATCCGGGTACCGGAAGGTCACGTTGTCGAATGCAACCGCTCCCAATGCATCCGTGCGGACCGCTCGGGCGTCAGGCTTGTCTGTGATGGCTGGCTTGAGATCGAGGTACTCAAAGATGCGGGCGAAGAGTGCGGATGACGTTTGCAGGTCGAGCGCAACCCGCATGAGCCCAAGCAGCGGGAACATCAATCGCGCCTGCACCGTGGTGAAGGCCACGATCGTTCCTGCGGTCACGTCTACGCCTCCCGTGATGAGATACGCGGCGACAACGTAGACGATGGCGGGAATGATCGACAAGAAGATGTTGACGGTGGCAAAGAACCACTGCCCGCTCATCTGTTGACGAACCTGCAGACCAACCTGCAGATCATTTTCTTGCGAGTAGCGTTCGGTCTCGACTGTTTGCTGGTTGAAACTCTTCGACAGCAGGATGCCCGAGACGCTGAGTGACTCTTGGGTGATCGCCGTCATGTTGCTCAGCGACTCTTGGGTCTTAGTGGCGATCCGCGCACGAACCTGACCGACGCGGCGCTGGGCGATCACGATGCCGGGCAGCACGATCACTGCAACGATGGTGAGCTGCCAACTGAGTACAAGCATGCTGATGAAGGCGGCGATGACTGTCACGGTGTTTCCGATGACACTCGAGACGGTGTTGTTCAGCACGCCAGCAACACCACCGACGTCATTCTGGAGTCGTGACTGGATGACCCCGGTCTTGGTTCGCGTGAAGAACGCGAGTTCCATGCGCTGCAGTTGGTCGAACAGGCGCACACGCAGTGCGCCCATCACCTTGTTGCCAACGGTTGCCGTGAGATAGGTCTGCCAGACACCGAGCGCGGCGGACGCAATCCACAACCCGACCATGATGCTGACGAGCTGCAGGAGGATCGGGATGTTGGGGTCGCCGCCCGGAGGAAACAGGCCTTCATCAAACGCTCGCTTAGTGAGCAGTGGCGGGACCACACTAATTGCTGCTCCGATGAGTACGAGCGTGATCGTGAGACTCAGCGCAGCGCGATGTGGCTCAAAGAGTTGGGCGATCCGGCGGAGCAGGTGCGGGATCTTGGGCGCTGATGCGTTCTCTGCCTTTTGGGCCGAATAGTCACCGCCACTGACCCTGCCACCGCGTCTGTGGCCACCAACTGTGCTCATAGTTCGAGACTAGTTTGCGGAAACCCTGTTAACGACCAATCGGGGCGCAGTCCACATCCGCACGTTTTGGCCTATAAGCCCCCAATGGTCTCCTTCTGCTGCCTGTTAACGCAGTAAGGCGCCACCCGGAGGGGTGACGCCTTACTGGCTAAGCATGCCTCTAATGAGGCGCGATCCTAACTAAAGGATTCGACTACTTAAGGGTTACGGTTGCGCCGGCTTCTTCAAGAGCAGCCTTTGCCTTCTCCGCAGCTTCCTTGTTTGCACCCTCGAGCACAACGCTGGGAGCGCCATCAACGACTGCCTTCGCCTCGCCGAGACCGAGGCTCGTGAGGGTGCGCACCTCCTTGATAACCTGGATCTTCTTCTCGCCAGCTGACTCGAGAACGACGTCGAATGAGTCCTTCTCTTCAACTTCTTCAGCGGCAGCGGGTGCAGCAGCTGCCGCAGCAACCGGAGCAGCAGCGGTAACTTCGAAGACCTCTTCGAACTTCTTAACGAAGTCGTTGAGCTCGATGAGGGTCAGTTCTTTGAAGGCCTCAATGAGGTCGTCGCTTGACAATTTCGCCATGATTTTCTCCTATATTTCTTAAGCTAATTAACCCGCGCGTTACTGCGCGGAATCCTGCTTCTCGCGCAGCGCGTCGACCGTGCGAACGGCCTGAGCGAGCGGTGCGTTGAACAGATACGCGGCGCCGAACAGTGAAGCCTTGGCTGCTCCAGCAAACTTCGCAAGGAGCACCTCCCGGCTTTCCAGATCGGCCAGCTTGGTGACCTCTGCTGCAGTGAGCGCGTTACCGTCAAAGTAACCACCCTTCACCACGAGAAGAGGGTTTGCCTTGGCAAAGTCACGCATAGCCTTCGCAACGGTGACTGGGTCACCGTGTACGAATGCGATTGCAGATGGGCCAACAAGTTCCTCGTCGAATGACGAGATTCCTGCGGCATTTGCTGCAATCTTTGTCAGCGTGTTCTTCACCACGGCGTATGTTGCGTGCTCACTGATTGACTTGCGCAGCTCCTTGAGCTGGGCAACAGTGAGTCCGCGATACTCGGTTAGCAGAACGGCGGTCGAGTTGCGGAAAAGTTCCGTCATCTCGGCGACCGATGCTTCCTTGTTCGCCATGGTGCTCCCTACTGGTTGATGTGTGTCTGCCTCAGAACCGCACGAAACTGTCAGAAATAGCCGGGCTGGCAAAAGAAAAAGCTCCGGCCCTACTGCATAAACGCAGAGGCACGGAGCTGAGTTGCGACCAGATCTGGTCGAAAATCTACTTCACACACCTGCGCTGGCCTTCGTTTTCACGAACTTCGATCGCACACACTTTCGCGCATGCAAACGACCGGCGGTCTTTGGCTTCGGTAAGACTACGGTATCGCCACCGTTGCTGCAAATTCATGCGGGTGCGGAGTTGGGCTTGGGCTTGGGCTTGGGCTTGACGTTTCTACACACGACGTCCGCGCCGTAGTGGGACAGTTGCCCGCTAGAGAACAATGCCGCCAGGCAATTCAATGCGGAACACGGTATTGCCTGGCGTACTGGAAACTTTGGTCTCTCCACCGTGAGCGGCCATCACTGCAGCGACGATCGCTAGGCCCAGTCCTGTGCTCCCGGCCGCCCTCGAACGCGAACTGTCCCCACGCACAAACCGTTCGAACACGGTTGGCTGCAATTCTGGAGCGATACCGGGGCCGGTATCGCGAATCTCGATTATCGCTTGCTCGCCCTCCCGCATCAAGGATGCAGTAACCGTAGTGCCCGCAGGGGTATGCATACGCGCGTTGGCGAGCAGATTGGCGACGACTTGGTGCAGTCGTAGTCGGTCTCCACTGATCAACACCGCGTCATCCGGAATCTCCAACTCCCAGACGTGGTCGGGGCTGGCGGCATGCGCGTCACCCACAGCGTCGATCATGAGACGTGAGAGATCGACCGACTCGTGCTCAACGGCAGCAGCTTCGTCGAGCCGTGCCAAAAGTAGCAGGCTCTCCACGAGCCCCGTCATTCGTACGGATTCGGCTTCGATGCGTCCAATTGCGTGGGCAACATCATCAGGAATTTCGTGCCCACCCCGGCGAGTAAGTTCGGCGTAACCCCGAATCGACGCAAGCGGGGTGCGCAACTCGTGACTTGCGTCCGCAACGAACGTGCGCACCTTGTTCTCACTGGCCTCACGCGAACTCAGTGCGGATGCCACATGCTCAAGCAGTCGGTTGAGCGCGGCACCCACTTGCCCAACTTCGGTGCGTGGGTCGGCGTCATCGAGAGACACTCGTTCGGCAAGAGCCACGGCTCCGCGATCAAGTTGGAGCTCGGTGACACGGGTTGCGGTGCCTGCGACGCGCTCAAGGGGACGTAGTGCGAACCGCATAGCGACCGCACCGACGATAGCTGCGATCAGTACGGCGAACAGGCCAATACCCGCAACCAAGAAGGTGAGCCGCAGCACGGTCTCGCGAACATCGGCGAGGGGTAGTGCGACGATGAGCGCCGCTCCGGCGATCGGAGTGCTTGAGACGATCGCTCGATAGTCACCAAGATCACCTCCGAGATTCACGGTGGTGGGTTCATCGGTGTGGCTGAGTTTCGCCAGCACATCGAGTTGAGCTTCGGCTAACGGGGCCGATGACCCCCTGTTGCCCAAGACGCCTGCGGTGATTGTTCCATCGGAGGCGACCAATCCGGCAATGGTGCCTTCCCGTTGCCCCGGCAGTGCAAGAAAGTCACCTGCGTGTGGCGGAGTCTGGTTCGCCCCTCCTGGGCGTCCATCAAGCGCCCCCTGCGAACGACTCGAAGCAGAGATCAGTTGAACGTCGAGGCGGTCGACAAGAAAGCCTTGAAGCGCGAGCACGCTGACGACACCGATCAGCACGGCGGCGAGCGCGATGAGTGCAGCACTGCCCAGCACTAGCCGATTGCGCAGGCTAAGTTTGCGGCCCGATCCCGGTGCCTTTACTTCTCGTGGTCGTATCACTCGGCAGCCCGCAACATGTACCCGACACCACGCACGGTTTGGATCATGGGAGGGCCTAAAACATCAATCTTCTTGCGAAGGTAGGAGATATAGATCTCAACGACGCTGGCTCGTCCACCAAAGTCGTAGCTCCACACCCTGTCGAGAATCTGTGCCCGGCTGAGCACACGTCGCGGGTTGCGCATCAGATAGCGCAGTAGCTCAAACTCGGTTGCGGTGAGCTCGACCTTGGTGCCTGCGCGACTCACTTCGTAGGTGCTCTCGTCTAGAGAGAGGTCGCCGACTTCGATCACGGGATCAGCATCGCCGGCAATAGTGAGTGCTGAACGGCGCAACAGTGCGCGCAGTCGCGCAACGAGTTCTTCCAGGCTGAACGGCTTGGTGACATAGTCATCGCCGCCGACCGTGAGGCCAGCGACTCGGTCTTCGACAGCATCCTTGGCCGTGAGAAAGAGAATGGGTGTCTCGATACCGTCAGCACGCAACCGAGTGAGTACCGAAAGCCCATCCAGGCCCGGCATCATGATGTCCAGAACAATCACGTCGGGGCGAAACTCTCGGATCGTGGTGAGGGCTTGGTGCCCGTCAGGGGCGAGCCGAACATCCCATCCTTCATAACGTAGCGCCATAGACAGAAGGTCTGTGAGCGAATCTTCGTCGTCGACAACTACTGCGCGGATGGCGGTGCCGTCGGCTCGGCTCAAACGCGGTTGCGCTTGGACTGCCGGAAGGTGACGGGACTGGTTCATGATCTCTAGTTATTCGGAGTTTCCTATGAAATTTCTGTGTACGCACAGCCTGGTCTCGTCACGGGAGGCTATTCCCGCGCTCAAAGCTGGTTCTCAGGTTGACCATAGCGACCTGATAGACGCGGTTCCTACATTTACCTTGACCACCCGACGGAACCTTCGCGCAAGCGAGGTCTCGCTAGTGGGCGGCGCGGGTGAGTGTTACCGCGTCGCCCCTGTTACGAGCCAGCGGTCGCCTCGCGCACGCAAGCCAAGGGTCACCGCACGCGCACCGATGTATCCCAGGCCGAACGCGAACCACAGCGAGACCAGCGCTGGCACTGCGGTGAGATCGGCAGCCTCGACCCACCAGAGCAATGGCAGGTAGACGGCTAGGTTAATGAGCCCGGTGAGCGCAAGGTAGCGGGCATCCCCCGCACCGATCAGCACCCCATCGAGCACGAACACAAACCCGGCTATAGGGATGCCGAGGGCCAGCACCGGAAGAAGCGCGGCTAGTCCTGTGCGAACGTGCGGGTCGGAGCTGAACACAAAGCCGACCCACGGCGCCATCGCCAGAACCACGAGCCCGAGGACTACCCCGCTGCCCAGTCCAAGCTCGATGAGCCGCCGAGTGATGGCCCGCGCTCGTGGAACATCGCTCGCACCGAGCTCTTTGCCGATCATCGCTTGGCCGGCAATGGCGAGGGCATCGAGCACAAACGCGAGAGTGGCGAAGATGGTGAGCGCGATCTGCACTGTCGCAAGCTCGGGCACCCCGAACCCGGTTGCCACCGCAATTGTTGCGAGCATCGCTGCCCGCAACGAGGCGGTGCGCAGCAGCAGCCACGCCCCCGCATGGCCGGCGACGAGCATCCCGCCCAGGTGTGGCCGCACTCTCGCGCTCTCGCGGCGCGCGATGACGACGAGCATCACGATGTACGCAATGGCCATTCCCCAACTCGCCACCACGGTGCCGATGGCTGACCCAGCAAGGCCCCAGCCGAATCCGTAAATGAACAGCACATTGAGCAGGGCGTTGGAGACGAATCCGGCCACCGCAACGATGAGTGGGGTTCGAGTGTCTTGAAGGCCACGCAGAAGTCCGGATGCCGCAAAGGTGATGAGCATTGCCGGTAGACCAAGGATGGAAATTGCCAAGTACTGGTTGGCGTATTCGATGATGCTGGCATCCGGCCCAAACAAACTGATCAACCACGGCGTCGCCGGAATACCAATGACGACGAGCAGCACTCCTAGGGCGATCGCGAGCCACACCCCGTCGACACCTGCCGCAACCGCTCGTGCACGATTGCCGACACCCAGCCAGCGCGCGACAGTCGGTGTCGTGGAGTAGGCGAGAAAGATGAGCAGGCCGACCGCGGTTTGTAGCACAGCGCTGGCGACGCTGAGCCCGCCCAACTGTGCGCTGCCCAGATGGCCAACGAGGGCGGTGTCAGTGAGGAGAAAGATGGGCTCCGCAACGAGAGCGCCAAGCGCCGGTACGGCAAGCCGCCGGATGTCGCGGTCAAGCGGCGAGTGCAACAAGCTCACTGCTAGCTAGTCTGCCGACGACTCTGTCGCGGTTGGCGGCTCTGACGCAGCAGGCTTCGCAGGAGCAGGCTTTTTGGCGGGAGGCTTCTTGGCGGCCGGCTTTTGGGCTGCGGGCTTCTTAGCAACGGGTTTCTTAGGGGCAGTCGTTGGTGCAGCGGGCTTCGCACCCGCGGCCTTTGCGGACGCAGTCTTTGCGGGTGCAGCCTTTGTTGCGGGTTTCTTCGCAGGCGCCTTCTTTGCAGGCGCCTTCTTTGCAGGCGCTGCCTTGGTCGTGGCCGTCTTTGTAGTGGCAGTCTTTGTTCTGACCGCCGTTGAACTAGCTACAACAGGAGCATCCTGAGCTGCATCGGTATCCGTAGTCGGGTGTGCATCCGACTCCGTGCTCTCTGCCGCGACATCTGCGACAGCCGCGTTGCCTTCATTCTCAGTCTCAGTCTCAGTGGCACCCTCAGCCGCAGCCCCGCCTTCGGCCTGGCGCTCGCGTCGTTCACGCACTTGCCCAATAATCGTGGGAATGAGTAGCGCAAGAAGCAAAACAACCACGGTCGTGACGATGAGCACGACCGATTGCACGGAGCCCTGATCGGGTTGTGGCGTCGGGTCAACGATCGTGACCACGCGGCCCGAAAGCAGCCGTTGGTACTGGGCTAGGGTGATTTCTCCTGAGATTCCACTGTCTCCGCGGACGAGTGGAACAATTACGCCGTCGCTGAGGCTGAACCACGCCTGCGTCTCGGGCTCATGCACGAGGGTTGCGTCTTCGTCGATGCTGTCGAGCGCGAGGGTCGTACCCGGACTGCGGATGAAGTCGATCATTTCTGGTTCGACCGTGGCTGGGTCGATTCCGATCATCGCGATGCCGACGGGCTCTTCGCCAATCAGAACTGGGACCTTCCAACGGTTCACGTACTGCACTGGGGTATCGGTGGTCTGACCCGAGTGATACGCCTCTGACCAGAGGAAGATTCGATCGATCTCGCCCAGCTCAATGCCGTCAGAAAAATCAAGACCATCACCGCGCTGATCCACACCAAAGTACTCTTCAAGCTCAGTGATGAGGCCATTGTCTGCCTGTGCAAACTCGGTGACGTCTGGCGGGATTGACCCAACGGATGCCGCCGCACCTGCCGCAGGAACGAACGTCACGATCGCAAATAGCGCCGCCGCTGCGATAACGGACCAGCGTCGACGGAGTCTCGAAGGTGATGCATTATCAGTGTGGCGAGCTAGCATGCGCCTAGTCTGCCAGTACCGACCCACATCGGATGACGTGACGCGTGCGAAGACCCCACCTAGCGGCTGTGCATCGGAGTTTCTGCGCGGTGGACACACCAACGTCACAGGTACGCGAGACAATGGGGTGTGACTATGCAACCGGAACTCGATCTGTGGGAGCCGGTTGCGCCCAATCACCATGACCGCGTCGTCGCCCATGCTGAAGATCGGGTTGCCTGGCTTCGTGCGCGAAGTCAGGGTGTGACTGCCACGGATGCCGCCCGCCTAGCCACCGAACAATCGTTGCGTGGTGTGGTGGAGACCAAGCTTCTCGGCTCCGGTTTCACAGGCAACGCCTTCACCGATCACGGCCGCCTGCGGGAACCGCAGATTGCACGTTGGGTGCTTGCGCAGCACGGCATCCGTTCAAGTTCTGCGCTTTATCACGCGCATGATCAGCCGCTGCATCTGGCAACACCCGATGGTGTCGCTGTGATCGATGGCGTGGTTGTGTTGTCAGAGATCAAGACGACGCACAAAGCGTGGCGCAGCATCCCGCGTTCGTATCTGCGTCAGGTCTGGTGGCAGCAGTATGTCTTGGGAGCGGATCGCACTCTGGTGGTCTGGGAGCAGCACGACGGCTTCGTCCCCGTGCACGCCGAGCCGAAGTGCCTGTGGGTCGAGCGGGACGAAGACCAGATTCATGCTCTTGTCGGGCTTGCCGATCGGCTGCTCGACCTTATGCGTGCGCCGTAACTAGCTGACTCGCGCGCGCCCTAGTTTGCGTGTGGCAATCACGGTGCCGAGCATCATGAGCCAAGCGATGGCGATTGTGGTTGCCACAAATTCGAGCCTGCTCCCGAGCACGACCTGAATGCGGAAGAGCGAAAAGAGGCCGCCGGTGCCGGCGATCACCGCAACAGCGATGGCAGTGACCAGCGACAGGCGAGCGAGACCACGATGCTCTCGCGCGAATGAGGTTTGGATCATCGCCCAGCAGGCGGCAGCGAACGCGAGCACTGCGGCGAGCGTGTGAGTGAAGTCTTGCCAGGTGAAGCTCGGGCCGTAGGGCAGCGGGCACCCCGAGGTGCAGGTCACTTGTGAGGCGAGAAGAAAAAATCCGCAACCCAACCAGAGCGACAGCGCTGGTGAGCCGAATGAAAGCAACGGCGGCCACGCTCGAACACGGCGTGCAGCCCACGCGACGGCGGTGCCTCCTGCGACGATCAGCAGCAGGGCGGTCTCGAACGCCGCAGCAGTTGGTTCCCCCTCAGCGCCGAGTTCGCTGACGTAGATCTCACGAGGAATAGTGAGACGCGACGCCCAAATAAGAACGAGTGCGACGCCGACAGCGATGCTGCCAACAACTGCCGCGTAGCCCTCAAGCGCGTCGAGGGCGACACGAGGCGGGGTGACTGCAGTCATAGCCTGAACACTCGCGGGCGAGAGGTCAGCGATGCGAGCATTCCACAATTGTAGAGCACGACAGTAGCGCAGGCACCGGTCACAAAGAAACCGTCTTAGACGCTTTCGTCGAGAAGCAACTCACGAACGTAGTCGTCTTCCCACCGATCCCCCACCAGAAACTTCTTTGTACCGGCGAGTCGAAAGCCCATCTTCTCGTAGAAGCGATTGGCGCGAACGTTCTCCTGATTAACGCCAAGCCACATCGCGGCGAATCCCTGAGCGCGCGAGCGCGCGATGCCGTGATCGATGAGTGCCCGCGCTACCCCAGCTCCGTGGAAGTCGCTGAGAACGTAGCACTTGCTTAGCTCCACCGTCGGGCGCGCACTGAGAGCGGCAGCGACATCCGGATCACTCGGTTCGTCGCTGCAGAAGAGTAAGTACCCTGCGGGCTGGTCATCAACCTCGCCGATCAGAACCTCGCGGGCTGAGTCTCCCAAGTAACCACGAAAGGACTCAACAGAGAGGTGTTGGGCGATGAACTCGGCCACTGCGTCTGGAGTTGTGGTTGGAGGGCACGCAAGCGGAAACGTCTGGCGTGCGAGCTCATGCAAGAGCTCAGCATCGGCCGCAACGGCAGAACGAACGGTGGTGGTCACGACGAACTCCTCGGGAATGCGAAAACGGGGGCCGGCAGCAGCCGACCCCCGTTCATTCAAGCAGTATTAGATCGAGTTGATGTCGACCGGGATGCCAGGACCGAAGGTCGTGGAAACCGTTGCCTTGCTGATGTAGCGACCCTTCGAGGAGCTGGGCTTGGCGCGAACAATCTCGTCGAGCGCTGCCTTGATGTTCTCGTCGAGCTGCTCAGCGGTGAATCCGGTCTTGCCAACAATGAAGTGCACGTTGGCGTGCTTGTCGACACGGAATTCGATCTTTCCGCCCTTGATATCAGAAACTGCCTTAGCGGTGTCTGGGGTAACCGTTCCGGTCTTCGGGTTAGGCATGAGGCCACGCGGGCCAAGAACCTTACCCAAACGACCAACCTGGCCCATGAGCTCAGGAGTCGAGACGGCTGCATCAAAGCTAGTATAACCAGCGGCAACCTTCTCGATGAGCTCTGAGCCACCGACCTCGTCAGCGCCAGCAGCAAGAGCTGCCTCGGCTGCAGGACCGGTTGCGAATACGATAACGCGGGCAGTCTTACCCGTGCCGTGCGGCAGGATAACGGTGCCACGAACCATCTGGTCAGCCTTGCGAGGGTCTACACCCAAGCGAAGAGCAACCTCAATGGTCGAGTCGAACTTCTTGGAGCCGGTCTCGCGAGCGACAGCGACAGCCTCGGTGGGCGTGTAGAACTTACCGTCTTCAAGCTTGTCGACGGCGGCCTTGTATGCCTTGGAATTCTTGGACATTATGCCTCCACCGTGATTCCCATCGAACGAGCAGTGCCCGCGATGATCTTCATTGCGCCGTCGATGTCGTTGGCGTTGAGGTCAGCCATCTTCTGCTCGGCGATCGTACGAACCTGGTCTTTTGTGAGTTGCGCAACCTTGACGGTGTGCGGCGTGCCCGATCCCTTGGGAACTCCAGCAGCCTTCTTGATGAGCTCTGCTGCCGGCGGGGTCTTGAGGATGAACGTGAATGAACGGTCCTCGTACACGGTGATCTCTACCGGGATAACGTTTCCACGCTGTACCTCGGTAGCGGCGTTGTACGCCTTGCAGAACTCCATGATGTTAACGCCGTGTTGTCCCAGCGCAGGCCCGATGGGCGGTGCGGGGTTAGCGGCGCCGGCTTGGATCTGAAGCTTAATCAGACCTGTAACCTTCTTTTTCGGTGCCATTGTGTTTCCTTTACTGTACGAACTAGCCCGTGTGGCCAGCTCTCCCGCACCCCTGAGGGCGCGGTGGTTTTTTAGGGGCGTTAGCCCTTAAAGCTTGGTGACCTGGTCGAAGCTGAGCTCGACCGGGGTCTCGCGCTCGAAGAGTGAAACCAGAACGATGAGCTTTCCGCTCTCCGCCTTGATCTCGCTGATCGAACCAGGCAGGCCCGCGAACGAACCTTCCTTGATGGTGATGGTCTCGCCGATCTCGAAGTCGATCTCGGCAGGAATCGAACGCGCAGCGGTCTTGCCCTTGGTGGACGAGCCTTTAGTTGCGGGAGCTTCGACGATCTCAACAAGGCTCTTCAGCATGTTGAAAGCTTCCTCGAAGCGAAGCGGTACCGGGTTGTGCGCGTTGCCAACGAAGCCAGTAACTCCTGGCGTGTGACGAACAACCGACCAGCTGTCTTCGTTGAGATCCATGCGAACCAGAACGTAACCAGGGATGCGAACGCGGTTGACGAGCTTGCGCTGGCCGTTCTTGATCTCGACAACATCTTCCATCGGCACCTCGACCTGGAAAACATAATCTTCCATAGCCATCGATACCTTGCGGTTCTCAATGTTGTGCTTGACGCGCTTCTCGAAACCGGCGTAGGAGTGGATGACGTACCACTTGCCCGGCTGAAGACGCAGATCCATGCGGAACTCGGCGTAAGGGTCAACCTCAACTTCGGCACCCTCAGCTTCAGCGTCATCCTCAGCTTCGTCGTCAGTTGCTGCAACGGATGCATCAGCATCGGTCGTGTTGTGAACGTCAAGAGCGCCGTCGACCGCAGCATCTGCTTCGGGGTCGGCTGCGGCATCCAGAGCTTCAAGGAGGCCCGCAAGATCGGCATCGACATCAGTCGAGCCGTCTTCAACGTGCATTGCCTGGTGCTCAGCGGAGTCTTCGGAACGCTCTGCCTCAGCCAGGGTGTTACCCGTCTGCGCCTCATCCTCCTCGGAGGACTGCTCTGCTGCCGTAGCGAGCTCGGAGTCTTCGCGGTGGTTCTCGGACACTAAATCTCTTTTCGTTGCTCTGCAGTTCGGCCGTGGCCGATGCGGTTTGTGAAGGGCGGTTTGTAAAAGGCCTAGACCACTAAGTCAGGGTTACCGAACAAGAAGTTCACCAATGCGCTGAACCCAAAGTCGAGCCCGGAAACGATACCCATCATGATGATGACGAAAACAAGAACAATAAGAGTGAACCTGATCAATTCACGCTTCGTCGGCGTTACGACCTTCTTGAGCTCGTTAATTACTTGGCGAATGAAGAGTGCCATGCGCCCGAAGGGTCCACGACGTTGCTCGCTGTCCTTCTTCGCTTTGGCGACGACGTCCTCGCTGGGCTCGTCTAGGTCTTTCTTGGCCACTCTTATTACCTTCCGATACTTCGGCTTGCTCGGCCCCGCCCGTGAAACATGGACCAGGACTTGCAGGGCGGACAGGACTCGAACCTGCAACCTGCGGTTTTGGAGACCGCTGCTCTACCAATTGAGCCACCACCCTCTACAAGAGACCTAAATCTCTTGCACCACACCTTCGCATATCTACCTTCACCAATGAGGAGTAGGCGCGCAAAAGCATGGCAGTAATCAACTACTTCTTCCAGTGTACGTCATCCAGCGGCCTCCTGAAATGCACGCCGAGGCTGGGCTGCAATTGATCAGCACAAGACCGCACAATCCTGCATCAAAATCTTTTCTGAGAAGATTCTGAAAATCCTCGCCTCTCCGGTCGCTTCTCTTTGTCTGCATGGTGCGTGCGTTGCGCCTGCGTTGTGCGTGCGTTCAGGCTGTGCGGCGTCTGAAATCTCTGGGCACAGCCACCCTCCACGCCTTAGACTTAGCGGGTGACTTCACCTCGCCTCTCTGCCAGAATTTCCGCTATCGCCGAGTCGGCCACCCTCAAGGTGGACGCGAAAGCTAAGTCGCTTCTCGCCGCCGGTCGCCCCATCATCAGCTATGCGGCAGGTGAACCCGATTTTCCGACACCAGCGAACATTGTGGATGCGGCATCCCGAGCAGTGCTCGACCCCAAGAACCACCGCTACACACCAGCAGCCGGCCTGCCAGAACTGCGGGAAGCAATCGCCGCGAAGACGCTGCGCGACAGCAGTCTCGACGTCGGAATCAACCAGGTTGTTGTTACCAACGGTGGCAAGCAGGCCGTCTACCAAGCCTTCGCGACTCTCGTTGATCATGGCGACGAAGTAATCGTTCCCACCCCGTACTGGACCACCTACCCCGAAGCGATCAAGCTCGCCGGCGGCACCATGGTTGACGTCTTCGCCGGTGCTGATCAGGGTTACCTCGTCACGGTCGAGCAGCTTGAAGCCGCGCGCACCGAAAACACCAAGGTGCTGCTCTTCGTTTCGCCGTCGAACCCCACCGGTGCCGTCTACTCACCCGAGCAGACCAAGGCAATTGGCGAGTGGGCACTTGAGCACGGCATTTGGGTGATCAGCGATGACATCTACCAAAACCTCGTCTATGACGGAGTGCGCGCTGTCTCGATCGTCGAGGCTGTTCCCGCGCTCGCTGACACCACGATTTTGGTGAACGGTGTAGCCAAGAGCTACTCAATGACCGGCTGGCGTCTCGGCTGGATGGTTGGCCCTGTCGACGCCATGCAGGGCGCAGCAAACCTGCAGTCGCACCTCACGAGTAACGTCTCCAACATCTCGCAGCGCGCAGCCATCGAAGCTCTCACCGGCCCGCAGGATGCCGTTGAAGAAATGCGCCTTGCTTTCGACCGCCGTCGCAAGCTGATGGTCTCCGAACTCAACAAAATTGACGGCTTGCACTGCCCGACACCTCAGGGCGCGTTCTACGTGTACCCGGATGTCACGGGCCTGCTGAACCGCGAATGGGCCGGAGTCACCCCGACCACCAGCCTCGAACTCGCCGACTTGATTCTCGAGAAGGCCGAAGTGGCCGTCATTCCCGGAGAAGCATTCGGGCCAAGCGGCTACCTGCGCCTCTCCTACGCCCTCGGCGACGACGCACTGCTCGAAGGCGTGCAGCGGTTGCAGAAGCTGTTCAGCTAGAGCTCTGCTGCTCGCGTCTTGGTGCCGAATGCCGTTACCACGGCATCCTCCACGTCAGGGAAGAACGTGGTGGCGTCGGCGTCGCGGCTTTCGGAACTGCCTGCGTCAGAGCGTGAACCGGATGAATGCGCACTATACTTTCACTGACTGCTTTTCCGAGCTTTATAGGCAGAAAGAGCGATAATGAGTGATATTTCAAGCACCCCGCGCACTATCCACGAATGGGAGCAAGAACTCGGTGACGCTTTCCGCCAGTTGAGGCTCGATGCCGGCTACGGACAAACCAAACTCGCTGAACGCGCGAACCTATCCCGTTCGTCAGTCCAAGCCCTCGAACGAGGATCTGGCACCCGCTTGGCCACGGTTCTGTCGATCCTTCGGGCGCTGGACCGTCTCGATGTATTCGACAGCATCATGCCTGACGACGGGCCCAGCCCGCTGGAGGCACTCGCCGAGGCGAAGCGAAAGGTGACGCCTCGTCGCAACCGGAAAGCGAGGAGCTGACGGTGGCCTATATACCGACAACCGTTGTGGAAGTTCGTGCGTGGGACAGCCGCGTCGGCGCCATCAGCAGCACACGCAACGGGTATAGCTTTCAGTACGATCCAGCGTGGAAGCGAAATGGGGTCGAGCTGAGCCCACTGCTCATGCCGATGGTCAGCCCGAAACCTACCTTCTCGTTCCCCCGCCTCAATGACGAGACGTTCCACGGATTGCCGCCGATGATCGCCGACGCACTACCCGACAAGTTCGGCAATAGTCTCGTTGATGCTTGGCTTGCCACCCAGGGTATCGATCGGTCACAGATCACCCCGCTTGACCGACTCGCATACCTCGGTCAGCGCGGAATGGGCGCTGTGGAATTTGTTCCCGATCGCGGGCCTACTGCCCCAACCCCGACAGCACTCGATATGGGCGAACTCATTGCTGCGGCGCGTGCTGTTATTACCGGAACAATCACTGGCGACGATGACGCGGCAGACACGCTCTCCCAGATCATCTCGGTCGGCACGAGCGCTGGAGGAGCACGCGCGAAAGCGATCGTAAACATCAATAACACGACTCATGAGATCCGCCCAGGCCAGTCGTTGCCTAGACCCGGTGAGGAGGCGTGGCTGCTGAAGTTTGACGGAGTCGGTGCCGACCAGCAGCTGGGTGAGTCTCAGCAGTACACCAGGATCGAGTACGCGTACTCGCTAATGGTCCGCGCTGCCGGCATCACGATGGCCCCGACAAGGCTTCTGGCTGAGAATGGTCGAAGCCACTTTCTTACACAGCGTTTCGACCGAGAAGGAAGCCGCCGTGTGCATATGCAATCCTTGTGCGGTCTGAATGCTGTCGACTTCAACCTTCGCGAGACCAGCGACTACGCACAGCTATTCACCGCCGCTCGCGAACTCGGTCTCGGTGAAGACGCGAAGGTGGAGCTGTTTCGCCGGATGACGTTTAATATCGCCGCAGCCAACCACGATGATCACTCCAAGAATCACTCGTTCCTGCTCTCGGAGGGCGGTGACTGGGAGCTCTCACCGGCCTACGACATCACCTACGCGCGCGACGCTAAGAGCATTTGGCTGAACCAGCACCTCATGGGCGTGAATGGAAAATTTGGCGACATCGAACGACGTGACCTTTTGGCTGTCGCCGACCGTTTCGCCGTGCCTAGCGCCAAGCGAGCAATCACCGATGTGGCCGATGCGCTCGATTCGTGGACAGAGTTCGCCGCAACTGCAGAAGTCACAGCATCCGCGATGGAAAGTATCGGCAAAGACTTCACGAATCTGCGCACGTAAGTTCAATCAACCGATCGGTTGATTGAACTCTAATCGTCAGTTGCTGTTGCCTGCGGCCCGAACTTAGCCAGCATCAATTACGTCAGCTCGACACCGACTGCGACGGGTTCGGGCTGCAGGCGGATGCCATGTTCGCCCAATACTCGGGCTGCAATGTACCGCGAAAGCTCTGATACTTCGGCCGCTGTTGCTCCTGTGCGGTTGACGATCGCGAGGCTGTGCTTGCTAGAGACGGCAGCGCGCGAACCGGGCAGCCGGAACCCTTTTTTCACCCCGGAGTGTTCGATCAGCCAGGCTGCGCTCAACTTCACCTTGCGCTGTTTTGGCACAGGAGGGAGAGCGGGAGCTTCGCCGAGCGGAACCGCAACGTCGGCGACTGGTTCGTCATCGATCACCCAGCGTGGGGCATCCGATGGTAGGGCTCGTGCAATGTTTTCGGGAACGATCGGGTTGGTGAAGAACGATCCGCAGCTTGCGGAGTCTGGTTCGTTGGGGTCGAGCACCATCGCTTTGGATGCGCGCAGGGCGAGGACGGTGTCGCGCACTTGTTGCACAGGCACTTGGTCGCCAATGTTCACGCCGAGAGCTGAGGCGAGCTGTTGATACTGAACGGTGCTGGTCGGCGTTGCAGTGAGTGCGAGGTAGACAGCGACCACCAGGCCAACGCGCCCGCTCTTGATGACGGAGCTGCGGTAGCCGAGGTTGAGGTCGGCGGTGCTGAGGTGCACGAGTTCGCCGCTGTCGTAGTCGAGAAAGTCGATGCCCTCTAGTGCGCTGGCAACTTCTTGACCGTAGGCGCCGATGTTCTGGATGGGGGCTGCGCCGACGGATCCGGGGATGCCGCTGAGCGCTTCGATGCCGGCCCAGCCGCGGGCGACGAGACGTTTGACGAGACGGTCCCAGGGCTCTCCTGCTTGCACGCGAATGCGGAGCGAGGTGTCGTCTTGTGAGAGGACTTGGATGCCGCGGGTGGCGATGTGGATGACGGTGCCGTCGAATCCTTCGTCACTGATGACCATGTTTGAGCCGCCGCCCATGAGCAGCCATTCGTCGCCGCGCTTCCAGACCGCGCGCACGTTCTCAATGAGTTCGTCTTCGGTAGTGGGCCGGAGCAATTGGTGCGCGGGCCCGCCGACTCGCATGGTGGTGAGGTCGGCAAGCATCAAGCTGTCACTGGCAACGGTGTCGGTCATTAGCGGAGCTTGACCCTTACTTGGGATTTGCCGAGTACAGTTTGGTCGGCTGCGCTGACGGTGAGGTCAATGCGGGTGACGTCTTCTTCAATGGCACCAACTTTGGCGGTGACGGAGACGGTGACTCCGCCGTTGCCGTCGACGACGACGGGGCGGGTGAAGCGCACGCCGTATTCGATAAGGTCTCCGCGGTCACCCATCCAGTCAATGACAGGTTGCACGGCGAGGCCCATGGTGAGCATGCCGTGGGCGAGTACGCCGGGGAGGCCGACGGATGCTGCTACGTCGTCGCGGTAGTGGATGGGGTTAAAGTCTCCGGATGCTCCGGCGTAGCGCACGAGGGAGAAGCGGGTGAGGGTGACTTGGCCGGTGATGAGTTCTTGGCCGACGACGAGGTCGCTCATTCTGTGCCTCTCATGACGAGTACGGAGGTTGCGGTGACGACGTGGCTGCCTGTGCTGTCGCTGATGGCGGTTTCTGCGGTGATCATGTCGTTGCCGCCGAGTGATTTGATGCTGGTGACGGTGAGGATGGCGGTGAGTTCGTCTCCGGCGACGATCTGCCGCGTGTAGGTGAACTTTTGTTCGCCGTGCACGATGCGGGAGAAGTCGATGCCGGTGTCGGGGGCGGCAAGGAGGAGGGCGAGGCCCGCTTCTTGGATGACGACGGCGAAGGTTGGTGGTGCTACGACGTCGGCGTAGCCTGCTGCTCGCGCGGCTTCGGGGTCGTGGTTGAGGGGGCTTTGGGCGAAGACGGCGCGTGAGAATTCGCGCACTTTTTCTCGCCCGACGAGGTAGGGGGTTGTTGGCGGGAAGACCCGGCCTTGTAGTTCTTTATTCACTGGCACGGTTACCAGCTTAGGCAATGTTATGGGTTCTGCGTGTTAATGGGTGAAGCCCCAGTGACCGTGAGGTCTGCCGGGGCTTCAGGAATCTCTTGAGGTGCGAGCTCAGTAAGTTTTTACTGGCAGCTGTCGCACTGCAGAAGATCCATTGGGTCGACGGGAATTGCATATCCGCCAACATTGTCGTTGTCGTTGTCCATATCGATCCTCCTTAAAGTCTTCTCGAAGTTTACCAACGGGTTGTTGGAGTTTCCACTATATAGGGGGAATGACACCCATGTCATTACACAAGATGTAGTGTCTCGGCGTGTCGCCCACTTTCTTTAAAACATACTCCGGGGCACTGATATTCCCGCGAATCGGTGTCGAAGTTCGCTGCCACAGCGCGCCGCGGATGTTAAGGCCCACCGCGCGCCCACCTGACTAGGGATGGCGCACGCCAGCCCCATTCAGCACGGTCGCATAACCTTCCCGGTAGGTGGCGTAGGCGAATATGAATCCCGATTCGCGTAGCCGGGTGTTGCGGCACCGTTTTCCCCGGCCTCTCTCAGCGATACCAGATTCGGCGACAATTGGTGGCACGGGGACGTTGAGGCTGCGTGCCAAAAACTCGACAACGTCACGCTGATCAGCGGGGCGATCATCCACGCCAATGTAGATAGTCTTAGGCCGATCGTGCATGGTCACGAGGTGAACGATGGCCGCCGCTGCATCGTCACGATGGATCAGATTGGTAAATCGCGATTCACGCGAAATCGTCTCGCCGCCGTCACGTATGCGATCAATCTGTCTAGTCCGTCCGGGTCCGTAGATGCCTCCCAGACGCAGAATAGTGGCCTCAGGGAGCCGTTCGAGCACCGTCTCTTCGGCTTCCCGCAACACGACAGCGGTCGGCGCGACCGGTTCAGCCGGAGTCGCCTCATCAATCCAGACGCCGTCGTCAACACCGTAGACCGCCGTCGACGACACGTACAAGACACGCGGCGGCACAGTGCAATCGCGCTGGATGGCCGTCGCCATACTTCGAACGCTGTCGACATATGCCGCCCGATACCCAGCGACGCTGCGCTCATCCGGGCTCATGGCAATCATCACGATGCTGGTGTCGGCCGGTAGCGTCGGTACTTCCGCGGACAGATCAACCGACTGTCCTTCGATTTCGCGGGGGAGCTTCTCTGCTGAGCGTCGCAGCCCCATGACGCGATAGCCCAGCGCGGCGAAACGCAGCCCGGTCTCGGTACCCAGGTCACCACAACCGGCGATCACCACCGTCATTTCAGTCTCCTCCGCTCGCGCAGTAGCTCGATGCCGGTCAGCGTGGAGAACAGGCTCATTTCGAGCGTTCATTCTGGTTTGCGCGATCGATCGGCGTCGGGGTTCCGGGATGCGCACTATTTCCGCGCGTCTTAAGCAGGCTCGCGATAGTCGCGACGGTAATCGTAGCGAAGATAAAGAGCAGAGAGACCGAGATGGGGATCTCCGGGGCCCACAGGAGCGGCTGCCCACCGTTGATAAACGGCAACTCATTGACATACAGGGCGTGGAAGACAAGCTTCACACCGATGAACGCCAGGATTACCGCGAGACCTTGCGCCAAGTAGACCAAACGCTCGAGCAGACCACCGATGAGAAAGAACAGCTGCCGCAGGCCCATCAGCGCGAAGGCATTCGCCGTGAACACGATGTACGCCTCATTCGTGAGCCCGTAAATGGCGGGGATGGAGTCGACCGCAAAGATCAGGTCAACGAAACCGATAGCGACAATAGTGAGCAGCATGGGCGTGACGAACCGCTTACCGTTCTTCTTCACGGTCAGTCTGTCTCCGTGATATTCGTCGGTCACCGCCAAGTGGCGGCGCACGAAACGCATGAACCGGTTATTGGCCGGGTCCGTTTCGTGGCTGGAAAATGCCTGCCGGTAGGCCAAGAAGAGCAGGAGAGCGCCAAAGATATAGAAAATCCACGACAGGTTCTCGATCAGTGCGGCGCCGACGGCGATGAAGCCACCCCGCAGGATGAGGGCAACGACGATGCCAATCATCAGCACCTTCTGCTGGTAAATCTTCGGCACCGCGAACGAACTCATGACAAGCAGGAACACGAAGAGGTTGTCGATCGAGAGTGCCTTCTCGGTGAGATAGCCGGCGAAGTACTCGCCACCGAACGTCCATCCCGAGACCGTTCCCACACCGACGCCGAACAGCAGCGCGAGACCGATGTAGAACGCCGACCAGCGGGCCGACTCACCGATCGTGGGCTCGTGCGGTTTTCGCACGTGAGCGTAGAACTCGTAAACGAAGAAGGCGATCGTCACGGCAATCGTGATGAGCCAGATCAGGGGTGTGATCTGCATGAGAAAACTCCAAAGGGGTTGGCGTTGAAACGGCGCCAAGGTCTCCTCCGCTCTGATCAGATCAGAACCGACGGCCCGGAATGCAACTATGCATACGTATTGACGGGCCGACCGCAGACGGGAGTACTCCCCTTGTTGAAGATGAGACTACAAGACAAAACTGGCAAATTGCTATTTACGCAACCTGCAGTTTTGAGTTACCTGTCTTTCTTGTGGTGGAAGACGACCGGTAGCCCTTGCGTGGCCCCCCGATCTAGCTGCCGAAGATGGTGGGGATGAGGATGGGTGCATTCACCAAGAGATGCGTGAGCATGCAGGCGTAAAGGTTTCGCCGCCACACATACAGCGCGTACACCGCGAGAGCCCCCGGAGCTTGGTGATCAGCCAGTCCGGGGCGAAGAAGATCACGTGCGGGAGGATGAAGATAGCGAGACTCACCGCAACTCCGATCCACCGTCGCCCAGTGAGAGAAGTGAGTTGCTCGATGGAATAGCCGCGGTAGAGAATCTCCTCGGTCACTGCGGCGGTGATGATAAGCGCGACGACCCCCACGATCGGCATGGCGGTGATCGCCTCAGTCCCCGTGTTGGAGGGTTGGGGTCGAACCAGACCAATTATCCAGGAGGTCGAGACCGAATGCGCGAACCACGCTCGGGAGCCATGTGGCGGCATACGCAATGCCCAGCCCCAGCAAAATATTGCCGGTGTGTTGCGCTCGCCGCCGGTTGGTCATCGTCGCACGCGGCGTGGCTAGCTTGTCTGTTGAGCTCACCGTGGAACCCCTACAGCGGACAGCAGCAACGGAACTAAAGCACGAGAGTATGCCATCAAGTCGGTGCTGGGATCCCGTTGAAATGTTGTCACGGCGCCATCGATTGCGTGGCTGATCGTGGTGGCGGCAACCGCTACGTCGTCCACTATGAATGCACCGTCTCGAACTCCGCCACTGAGAAGTTCTTCGAGATAACTGAGATCGGCAGCAGCCTCACCCAACATCATCGGCCAGCTCGGTGCGGATATATGTTTCCAGCTTGGCTGGCCACGATGCCTCTGCCTCGACTGCCTGCGGCATAGCTGATCGCGAAGCGGAGCTTCCATAACTTCGTGCTCGCGACGTTCCGTAAGCATCGCGTAGCGCCGCATCCTGCGCTCTACCGGCTTCACTTCTCGTCGGCTGGGAGCTAGCTGACCGCAAGTCCGGAGTCTTCGACGGAACGCCCGGTTTCCTCCACATGAGGAGGCTCTCCGGCGCTTATATAGCGGAGTTAGTCGAGCACGGCAGCGACAGCTTCGACCTCAACTAGCTGGTCATCGTATCCGAGTGCGGTGACGCCCAACAGCGTGCTCGGCACATCATGGTCGCCAAAGGCTTCGCGCACCACATCCCAAGCAGACCGGAGATCAGCTTGGCTCGACGATGCCACGAGCACCCGTGTGCTGATGACGTCTGTGATAGATGCGCCGGCCGCTTTCAACGCGACCTTCATGTGGTCGATGCAGACCTGGGCTTGTCCGGCATAGTCACCAAGTGCGGCCGTCGAACCGCCCGCGGTGAGGGGGCACGAGCCAGCAAGGAAGACCAACCGAGCCTCAGCAGGGGCACTGGCTGCGTACGCGTATTGCGCACGCGAAGAGAGCTCAGGCGAACGAATCAAATTCACGACACTGGACATGGAATACACCTCTCGAAGTGGATCGTCGCCAAGTTTGGCAGAGTTAGGCGCCGCAGGTTAGACCTTGCCCCAACGACTGAAATTTGTGCGGCGCTGCCGAAATCGTGCGCTGCTTGAGCTCCTCGACAATTGCCTGCCGAATGTCGTCTTGACGCCGCCCCGTCGTCGTCATCGATAGCGCCCCTTGCCATGTTGAACCACGACGCCAAAAAGAGTGGACTGGAAGAGCTCAAAATGGTATCTTAGAAGCGCTCAAAATAGTATACTAACGAACGTGCGTGGGGGTCCTAACAATGGACGGATACAAGAGACGCCTCATCGATGACTCGATCGACGAGCTCTTCCCTTCGTTCGCTGCAATCTCCATCGAGGGGGCTCGCGCGATCGGTAAGACCGCCACTGGGAGGCAGCGAGCTAAGACAATTCTCGACTTGGACCTCCTCGAAATGCGGGAGTTGGTCCAGGCGGACCCCAAATACTTGAGCAGAGTAGACACCCCGGTGCTCATCGATGAGTGGCAACATGTCCCCGAGGCGTGGGACCGTGTCCGCCGCCTCGTCGACAGCGATCCGACGGCTGGGCGATTCATCCTGGCCGGCAGCGCCGCACCCGTTGGTGCTCGCATCCACTCCGGGGACGGCCGCATCATCAGATTCCGGATGCGGCCTCTCTCCATCGCGGAACGCAACTTAGCAATAACCACCGTTCGCTTCCGCGATCTGCTCAGCGCAAACACCACAGACATCCACGGTTCCAGTGATGTCGAACTGCGCGACTACGTCCGCGAAATCGTCGCCTCGGGATTTCCACAGCCCCGGCAAATGAGCGATCGTGCCCGCCGCGTTTGGTTGGATGACTACATCGAGCGAGTCATTACTCACGACTTCACCGAACAAGGACACCACATCCGCCAACCTGAGCTGTTGCGAGGTTGGTTGCGGGGTTACGCCTCGGCCACCGCATCCGCAACCACGTTCGCGAAGATCAATGCCAGTCTCGACTCAGGTGAACCCGTAGGACCGACGAAGAAGACCTCTATCGCCTACCGTGACATCCTCAGCAGCCTCTACCTGCTTGACCAAGTGGATGCTTGGTCGCCCAGCCAGAAGCTCCTGTCACGAGCATCCCTCGCGCCGAAGCACTTTCTCGCCGACCCTGCGCTCTCCGCACGCCTGCTCAACCTCAACGAGGTCAAACTGATGTCCGCCGCCCAACCCGCGACGAACAACGGGGATCGAACGCGCCTCGGTAATTTCTTCGAAGCACTCGTCGCCCTCAGCCTCAAGACCTATGCGGAGGCGAACGACGCGCAGGTATCTCACTTCCGCGACCATGATGGGCGGCACGAGATTGACTTCATCGTCCACCGAGGACACGCAGAGGCTGTCGGTGTTGAAGTGAAGCTAAAATCCTCAATCACCGACCATGACGTTCGCCACCTGCTCTGGTTGAAGAAGTCGCTCCCCAACCAAATCGTCGACCTCGTCGTCATTAACACGGGCGCCCACGCCTATCGTCGACAGGATGGGGTGGCGGTCATCCCGCTCGCATTGCTCACCGCCTGACTGCCCCCTAGGGTCATGAAAGAGGATCCATGTAGCTGCCGAGTGCTGATACCGCGTCATCGCTCTCGTCGACACCGTGGCTGTGAGCGATGCTTCGCTAGTCGCGGGATTACCGGCGCCTACTCCCTCACGAGACTTCCGAAATTTGCCCGAGTTCTTCCCTGATGATTCGTGTCGCCCAAGACGAATCGGCATTCGCGGCTTGCATGAGCAGGTGCACGGCGAGGCCGTCGATGATTGCGTGCAGTCGGCGAGCGGTCGTATCGTGGTCCGGGCGTAGCCCGCCCTGAACCCGCGCGACGATCATCCGGCAGGCCTCGCCTAATTTCTCGTAGGCGACATCCCGGACGTCGGCGAGTTCGGGCAGTGCGGGTGTTTCCGCGATGAGGGCGATGTTGACCTCAAGTTCGGCCCGACTCTCAGGTGACAACGGCAGCAGTTCCCGGATGATCTGTTCCGCGTCGCCGATCGGGTCCTCGGTGCGCGGGAGGGCGAGGATGCGTCGGGTGGCGCGCTCAACCATTAGCTCGGCTGAGTATTGCAGGAGACCAGCACGATTCGGGAAAAGATGTCGTAGAGAGCCCACGACGACACCTGCTTCGTTGGCGACGACACGAACCGAGACCGCGCCGATGCCCCGCTCCCGGATGACACGCCAGACGGCTTCCGCCAACTCGACTTTTCGCTGATTGCGGTCGATCCGTCGCAACATTCATCTAGATTAGCACGATTGTGCTAGTTTGCGTTCAGGCACGATCGTGCCTGAAAGGACAGCTGTTATCCTCGCCATTATCGTCGCCTGCGAAGTCGGCTTCTGGGTGCTCATTCTTCTCGGCCTGCTCGCCCGCTATCCGTTGAGGATGCGCCGCCTCGGGTTGGCGCTACTCGCGCTCACCCCGCTCGTTGACCTGGTGCTGCTGGCGGCGACAGCGATCGACCTGAGTCATGGTTCGACGGCGACGTTCTTTCATGGGATCGCGGCGATTTATCTTGGGCTCTCTATTGCCTATGGGCACAAGATGATCGCCTGGGCAGATATTCGCTTCGCTCATCGTTTCGCGGGTGGACCGGCCCCGAAGAAGGACTATGGAGCGACCTATGCAGCTGAATGTTGGCGGGACGTGGTGCGGACCATCATTGCTGTCGGCATCGCCGCCGGTGCTCTCTGGGTACTCATCGGCATCAGCGGTGATCCAATGCGTTCGTCTGCACTCGAGAGCATGTTCCGCGTCCTCGGAATAATCACGGTCGTGGAACTCATCTGGGCAATCAGCTACACCTTCTGGCCCAAGAAGGCTCCTGCTACACGCTGACTTAGTCCCTGCTGCTGCGAACGTGCCACTGCGTGCATCGCAGTGCATCGCAGTGAGTCGAACCGAGCGCCGGGAGTAGGCAACGACATTTGGCGCATGACACCGGTCACCGCATTCGACGAGATGGAAAGACTCAACGAGGCAGGTCGGCGTGGTTGGCACTCAGTGGCATTCGGAACGCTATACCACGACCTTGCACCGTCCGAGCATCAATGGCAGCACCGCCGCGTGACATTGCGGACGAGGTGGAAGTCGCCCTCCGAAAATCATTGGTGACTTCACTTCCTGCTCCCATCAGCAGACTAGTCGCTAGGCCACCTTCAGTTCTGAGCCGAGTTTTTCGAGCCGGCAAACGCACCGACAAGGACTTGACAAGATGCGAAGATTCTCTTTTGATCAAGGGAGGCATCGGAGCTTTGACGGGAGCCGCCGCAAACTCACCTCAGGACTACGGCCGACCAACTCATGGTTGAGACGACATCTTTACGCCGATTTTAAAGCCATCGAGTGCAGAATAATTTGACCGAGAACGGAGACACACCCCATGGAGTCGAACACCAACCTTCCTGCTATCGAGCGCTGGTGGCCAGAGCTGAGCATTCCGGCCAAGCACGAGCTGCAAAAAGATCTCGACGGCGAGATTAGCGAGCTAGTGCTTAAAGAAATTGAAGCTCTACTCGCCTGCAGCATCCCCAGGTCACCCCAGCACCTCACCGAAGCCGAACGCGCCTTTATCGAAACTCAGACCGAGATAGTCGACTGAAGCAGAGGGGCGGGACCTGAGAGGTTCCTCGGCGGACTCGCTAGGCGAACCGTTCGAGCGATCAGCAATCATTCCCTCGCCGACGGTTACGAACCGCAGTATCGGTGCCAGGTAGACAATGCAGCCTCCGCTGCACTCGCCCTCTCTGCGGGCTTCGGGTTCTGTGGACAGTGGGATGTCGTCACGCTGAGCCCCAGCCAAAGCTGACTCGCTACTCCCCGCGCCAGGTCGCCGGAACGATCGTCCACACGACTTCGGCCCCACGCTCGGCGTCGGCCACCCAGTTGTGCGGCTCCCGTCCGGGGAAGGTGAGCGAGTCACCTTCCTCTAGCGGAATCTCCCGATCCACGAAGCGCAGAGTGATCGCTCCGGAAAGCACGTGGAGCACTTCGACTTCACAACTGATCGTGTAGAAAGCCTCGCCGCCATTTGCTGCCGGCTGCATCTTCGTGCGGATGACCTGCACCCGAGATTCGTTGCGTGGAGAGATGAGCCTTTCGTCAACGCCTTGCCCACCGAGGTTGATGTGCGGAGCGTCTGCCAACGAAATCTTTACGGCTTCAGGTTCGGCGAAAAGCGACCCGATTTCGAGGGAAAGCACTTGGCACAGCTGCACCAGCGTGGCGACGCTGGGAGAAGTTTCATCGCGCTCTAGGCGACTCAAGAAACCCTTAGTTAGCCCGGCGGATGTTGCGATCTGCTCGAGCGTGAAACCTTGAGCCTTGCGGGCGCTGCGGATGCGCGCGCCGATGGCAAGCGCTTCGGCGCTGGGGGCCGGCGATAACGGTCTCATAGCTCTACTCCATCAGTTAGCGGGGTTGACGAGGGCGACCTCTGGGTTTATTGTGAGTTCACGTTTACTGCTGTTTATCGAAAGTTTACTATGACGAAACCTATTGTTGGCCCGGTCGATGCAAGTATTGTCCCTCGCTTTGCCGGTATCGCCACATTCGCTCGTCTCCCGCGCATCGAAGATGTAGGACGAGCAGACGTTGCCATCGTAGGTGTCCCCTTCGACAGCGGAGTAAGTTACCGGCCCGGTGCGCGCTTCGGCCCCGCTCACGTACGCGAAGCCTCACGCCTACTGCGGCCGTACAACCCAGCGCAAGACATTTCGCCCTTCGCCGTTCAACAGGTTGCTGACGCAGGAGATATTGCCGCGAACCCGTTCAGCATCGACGAAGCAGTGCTCGAAATCGAAGCAGCAGCACTTGAGCTCGCAACCCGTGCCGACAAGATCGTCACCATTGGCGGTGATCACACCATCGCCCTGCCCCTGCTGCGCGCCGTCGCGAAGAAGCACGGGCCGGTCGCCGTGCTCCACTTCGACGCCCACCTCGACACCTGGGACACCTACTTCGGTGCTCCCGTCACCCACGGCACCCCATTCCGTCGTGCCTCCGAGGAGGGACTGATCGACCTCACTGCGAGCATGCACGTGGGAACTCGCGGCCCGCTCTATAGCGCCGAGGACCTCACCGACGACAGCCGATTGGGCTTCGCCGTAGTGACAAGCGAAGACGTCGAAGAACACGGTGTTGCGGCGGCAATCGACCGCATCCGTGCCCGCATCGGCGACAATCCGCTCTACATCTCCATTGATATCGACGTGCTCGACCCAGCCCACGCCCCCGGCACCGGCACCCCAGAGGCTGGTGGCCTCACTAGCCGCGAACTGCTCCGGATGCTTCGCGCACTTTCCGACAAGAACATCGTGGGTGCGGATGTTGTGGAAGTCGCCCCGGCCTACGACCATGCCCAACTGACAGCGGTCGCTGCGAGTCACGTCGCCTACGAGCTGATCAGCGCCATGGCTCCACGCGATGCCCACCAGGCAACCGCAACATCAGAGAGTTAGAGGAGCGCACGATGAGCAGCAGAACACCGCACGAGGATGAAGTGCTGAGCGCAGCATCCGCCATCGTCGACGCCTTCACGGCCACCGACGGCGACCGCTACTTCCGCGGATTCGCACCGGAAGCGACGTTCATTTTCCACACCGAGCCAGCCCGTTTGGGCGATCGCGCAGAGTATGAGCGCTTGTGGGCCGGCTGGGTCGACAGCGGATGGCGCATTCTGGACTGCGAGTCATCAAACCCCTCGGTTCAGTCGTTCCCCGGCGGCGCAGTGTTCAGCCACAACGTCTTCACGAGAATCAACACCGGTGAAAGCGAAGACTCCTACCGCGAACGGGAAACCATCGTGTTCCGCGTCGACAGCGACCAGTTGCTGGCCGTGCACGAACACCTCTCGCCAATGCCCGACCCCGCCAACTAACCCAAAAACTCAACGCCCCACCATTTCCGCACCCTACTCAGGAGACTGAAGCAATGTCGCTCTATTCCCGGCTCAACCGCCACACCCAAGCCCAATCCGATGGCGGAAAACCCGTCAAGGGAACGTATTCTCTCGCCCGGATCGGCATGATCTGGCTCGCAGCCAACCTCGTGGTGACGACTCTCCTCACGGGAACGCTGTTCGTTCCGGGTGTAAGTTTCGCCACCGCCTTCCTCATGATTGTGCTCGGAACCCTCGCCGGCGCCGTCGTGCTCACCTCCATCGGCGCAATCGGAACCCGCACGGGGCTGCCAACAATGGCAATCACCCGCGGAGCTTTCGGAACGCGCGGCAGCCTGCTGCCCGTCGCGGCAAACGTGATCGTGCTCATGGGATGGAGCTGGGTGCAGGCGATGCTTGCCGGCGTTACGGTCAACTTCCTCGTCGAGAGCGCAACCGGATACTCAAACCCAATCCTGTTCTCCGTGATCTGCCAAAGCATCGTGGTCATTCTGGCGATTCTCGGCCATGAAGGCATCTCGAAGATTGAGCCGTGGCTTGCCGTGCTCATCCTCGCCATCATGGCGTGGATCTTCATCACCGCATTCACCGCGTTCGATTTGGGCAACTTCCAGGCCGTCGCTCCCGACGCGAGCCTCGGCTTCACCCCGATCATCGTGCTCGACATCGTGATCGCCACTGCAATCTCGTGGACGGTGCTCTCCGCCGACTTCAACCGTTTCGCACGCACCACCAAAGCTGGCGTGCTCGGCTCGGGTATTGGCTACACGGTCTCCACCGTTACCGCCATGACGCTCGGCCTCACCGCGTTCGTGTACGTACTGCTCTCCGGCGACGAAGCTGCCGCTTTCGACCCCACAACAATCGTGGCCGCCTTCGGCGCACCGCTGGCCATCGTCATCTTCCTCTCCGTGATGGCCACAAACACCATGGTCGTCTACGGAATGGTGACCTCCGTGGTCAACGCGAAGGTGGGCAGCAAGCTGAAGTTCCTGCCGACCGCGCTCGTGCTCGGCGGCATCTCGATCATCGGAGCGACCTGGTTGCAACTGCTCAACCAGTTCACCGACTTCCTCGTCGTCATCGGCGCGTTCTTCGTTCCCGTCTTCGCCATCATGATCGTCGACTACTACATCGTGAAGCGCGGTGCCTACACGAAGGATATCCTCGCCGCCCGCGGCGGCCGCTACTGGTACAAGGCCGGGGTCAACTGGTTCGCCGTCATCATCTGGATCATCGGTGCCAGCATGTCCTACGTCTGGGCGTATGTGTGGCCACTGCCGATCGGGGCGACCATTCCCGCCTTCGTTCTCACGTTCGTGCTCTACCTGGCCGTGATGCTTCCCGAGCGAGGCCGACACCAGGCTGTGCACAGCCAACATCTGGCAGAGAATGTTGACGAGGGTGCCACACCGATCCACTCTGCATAACTACTAGCGACACGACCAAACAGAGAAGTAGGTGCAGGATGCGCGAACTGAGCCACCCGATCATCAGCGGCATGCAGGTTTACCCTGGTGATCCGGCAGTCTCAATCGAGAGCGCTCTTGCAGTGGCCGAGGATGGAGTAGACGTAAGTCTGCTCCACCTCGGGTCACACACCGGCACCCATCTTGATGCGCCTTCGCACACCGTCGCAGGCGGGCGTACTACCGGCTCGATCACGCTCGACGAGCTCGTCGGCGATGCGCTTGTCGTGCACCTTTCCGGACTGGCAGCCCGCGCCACGTATGGGCTCGACGAAATCACCGCTGCTCTGGGAGAACTGCCACCGGCGGTGCCCGATATTGTGATCATTGACACCGGATGGGCCAAGCACTTCAGCACCGATGAAGCCCTGAACCACCCCGCGCTTGCCCCGGATGCAGCTACCGAATTGATGCGTCGAGGGATGCGGCTGCTCGCCGTTGACACTCTCAGCCCTGATCCCACCGGAGAGGGTTCGACGGACTTCCCTGTTCACGAGGTAGTACTCGGCGGCGACGCGCTCATCGTCGAAAATATCACCGGACTAGAGGGGCTGCCGCAGCGGCTTCGGGTCGGCTTCTTCCCGCTGGCGATCGACGCGGATGGTGCGCCAGTGCGCGCTGTCACTCTCGACGACTAGGACAGCAGAACGCGGGGCGAGTGTCGTACGATCGGTCGTGTTCGCACTACGGTCGATTGGAGAATAATGTCTGTACGTGACACCGCCGTCGCCACGTTGGGACTGATGCAGCGATTTACTCCGCGCCTAGCGGCTGAGGCGGCGTACGTTCTCTGGCTCTCAAGCGGACTTCCTAAACAGGTGCACCCTCGCGAGCAAGCGATCATCGATGAGGCCACCCGCTCGACGATTCGGGTCAACGGCCATCGCGTTGCCGTGTACACCTGGGGTGATGGCCCTAACGCTGTGTTGCTGACTCATGGATGGCATGGCCGCGCCGCCGAGTTCGGTGACATTGTGCAAGAGCTGCGCCGTGGCGATCGCACCATCCTCGCGTTCGATGCCCCTGGTCATGGCCATTCACGGGGACGACTGCCCGATGTGCGTGATTTCGCCTCCGTCATCGACGCACTCGGCCACCGCTATGGCCCATTCGAAGCAATGGTGGCGCACTCGTTTGGCAATCTCGCGTCGACTCTCGCCATCCGCAACGGCACACAAACTGGGCGGCTGGTGTCCATCGGCGGGGTCGCTGAGCTGCGGTATGTCGTCACGAGCGTCAGCGGCATCATGCAGCTGAATCCGCACACCCTCGACGGCCTGGTGCGGCGCATCGAACGGCGACGATTTCGCGAAGTGCCCGACTTTTGGAACAGCCTGTCAGCAACCGCCGCACCGCTCGAGGTGCCACTGCTGATCATCCACGACCGCGACGACACCTGGGTGCCCTACGGTCAGGCCGAAGTACTCGCTGCCGCGCATCCGGAGACCTCACGCACCATGCTCACCTCCGGACTCAACCATCACCGAGTGCTGCGTGACCAACAAGTCTTAGATGCAATCACCCAGTTTTTGAGTGAACCAGACGCCAGCGCAGCCTAGCTGCGGCCGCCACCGATCAGGCAGTCCCGGCGGTGCCCCGGCTTCCCCTAGGCTGATCCCAGCGGTCGTAACGACCGGAGGCTGGCAAGAGGAAGAGTTGATGATCATAACCCCCGGGCACGTTCCCGCCATTGTTCTTTCGCGGGCATCTTCGGGCGGCGATCAGGAGAAACCACACCTGACAAAGCTCATCCACGACCTTGAACAGTCGATGAAGTCGGCCATTGAGGCGACGGGCGCTCGGGTGATCACCGTTGACGGCTTTACCCCTGCTGATGTGGATGCTGCGCTCAGCCAAGCTGATGGTGTTGTCATGCTGGGTGGCAGCGATGTTGACCCCGACGAGTATGGGGCAACTGAACGGCATCCGAAGCTCTACAACATCGATCGCGCCACCAACCGGGTCGACATCGAACTCGTGAAGCAGGCCACGGAGCGCGGGTTGCCCATCCTCGCGATTTGCCGCGGAATGCACATCGTGAATGTCGCGCGCGGCGGTACCCTCATTCAGCATCTTGAGCCGAGCACTGTTGTGCACAGTGGTACGGGCGCCTCTGCGATGATCGACCATGACGTGGTCCTTGAACCCGCGTCTGTGTTGGCCGAGATCTTTGGCCAGACAACCATGACCATCAGATCTGGCCACCATCAGGCGGTCGGTGTTGTCGGCTCCGGCCTCACGGCGACAGCTCGTGCTGCCGACGGCGTTGTTGAAGCGCTGGAAAGCCTCGACCCCACAGCCCCTCTGGTTGCCGTGCAGTGGCATCCAGAAGACAGCGAGTCAAACACTTGTGACCGAGAGCTGCTCTTCGGTTGGCTCTCGGCGAAAGCGGTTGAGCTTCGTGCACTGCGGGCTGCGCCAGTTCACTAGTCGTGGCTCAAAGCTCGCTTCCCGCCGTAAAGCTGAATCATCCTTGATATTACCGGTCGAGGGATCCACAATGAACCCATGCTGAAGCCACGTTTTTTCATCCTTGCCGCCGGGGTAGTCCTTGCCCTGAGCGCCTGCATCGCAGCACCCGAGACCGAGGTGGCCGCGATGGATAGCGGCGGAACTCAGATACCGGAGTGGCTCGATCTTGATGGAACCGGGCAGCCCGTCAGAGACCTGACATTTATTGGCGAGACTGACGTGCTCGTTGCGTTTTCGAGTCACGATGACGTTAGCGATTGGTGCATCCTGGTCGCGCTCAAACCCAACGAAAAAGAACTCGGCGTCACAGCCGGATCAAGCTGCGTGTCACCGGCAAAGTTTGCGCGAGAGGGCGTCGGCGTCCTGATAGGCAACGAGACAACCAGCGGCAGTGCTCGGATCTTCCCCGACGGCTACAGCGGCACCATCGAAGACGGTTGGGTGCGACTCAATGACAATCTTGCTGTGCGGGAGTAGTCTCGCGACACAGGAATTTTCCGCGAGAAGGCGAGCAGCACATGGCGAAAGAAAGTTTCAGCGCAGACGAACGCGCAGCGATGAAGGAGCGCGCTCGCGAAGCAAAACGAGAGGCATCCGCGGCTGAAGATCTCCAGGATGTGCTCGGCAAGATCGCCGAAATGCTGGACGACGACCGCAACCTCGCCGAACACGTGCACGCCACCGTTCTCGCCGCAGCACCCGATCTTGCACCCAAAACCTGGTACGGCATGCCCGCCTACGCCAATGACGGCAAAGTCGTCTGCTTCTTCCAAGCCGCCCACAAGTTCAAGTCACGCTACGCAACCCTCGGCTTCAGCGACGAAGCCGCGCTTGACCACGGGGCGATGTGGCCCGCCGCCTACGCACTCGTCGACTGGACTGATGACGTCGAGACCCAGATTACGAAACTCGTCACGCAAGCCGTTAGCTAGTTTCACTCGCCGGGATCGCAACCCACTCCGCCCAGCTGAGGTCGCGCCCGACATATCGCGGTGCCGCTAGTGGCCAGTCTGTTGCAATCCAGGTGGGCACAAACTCATTGAGGGCGGCCTCCACCGCGGACCCCACATATTCGTCGCGAACCCACCACGAAATGTCCGCATCAGCGCCAGGCTTGTCCGTCGGATCGATGTAAACGCAGCCAATGAGCTCCGTTTCGTGCTCATCGAAGAGCGCAAAGTTGAACGATTCGTGGGCCTCCATCTCGTCGGCATGGCGCTGAAGATCTTCGCGAGCCCATCACGGCAATCCATATCTAACGCTGTGTCGTCTGCTCGGATCGGACGAAGGTGATGCCCGGTCGAGGTGTACAGCGATTGCGTCGATCCTAGCCTCGCCCGCAGGATGCTGGGAATTTCTCGTACGCGACCTTAATGATCCCTGAAAAACCCCCATTTGTCGCAACCGAGGTTCATAGAGTGAGCACCTAGCTGTTCAAACTAAACAGGAGGATTTTCGATGGGAACCGTAACTAAAGACATTCAGGTCGACGTTCCAATTAGCGTCGCCTACAACCAGTGGACACAGTTTGAAGATTTTCCGGCGTTCATGTCTGGCGTGAAATCAATCACTCAGGTCGGCGACCGCAAGCTCCACTGGGAAGTATCCGTCGGTGGCGTCGACCGCGAGTTCGATGCTGAAATCGTGGAGCAGCACCCTGACGAGCGAATCGCGTGGAGTAGCACCGGAGACAAGGTGCATGCCGGGGTGGTGACGTTTCACCGCATTAGCGACGACTCCACAAAGGTCACCCTGCAGATGGACTGGGAACCAGAAGGATTTGTCGAAAAGGCCGGCGAAATCCTTCAGATCGATGACATGCAAATCAGCAAAGATCTGTCGGAGTTCAAGCGCCTCATCGAATCCAATGGGTTCGAATCCGGGAACTGGCGTGGAGAAGTGCCTCGCGCAGAAGACGGGCTTGGCCGCTAAAGCATCTCACGCGGGCCTCACCGCTCGAACCTAAGAGTGATGCCGGTGAGGCCCGAGCAATAGGCCTCAAAGATCGTCCTTGGTCTTGAGATGTGAAAAGTGACGCTTCCTTGTGATTACAGCGCGGCATTGCGAGACTGGGGTCATGCCCAAGTCGAAGTTGATCATTGCCAGCGCCATCGCCGCAGCAACAATACTCGCGTTGAGCGCCTGCACTTCCGGCACCATGCTGGCCGCGATGGATGACACCCCAGACAAGTTTCCAGAATGGATGGATAGCTCCAGCGAGCTACCCGCAGAGGACCTGACCCATATCGGCGACAGTGACGATCTGACTGTGTACGCTAGCCGCAACGACGATGGCGAGTGGTGCGCCATCGTTGCACTCGCGCCATCAACAGAGGGCGCCCAAGACTGGTCAGCATCCTCATCCTGCGTGACCGGCGACGAGTTTTCTGCCAGCGGAGCCTGGATCCACATCGAGCCCCCTTCGCGCACGATCGACGTGAAAGTTCTGCCAGACGACTTCAACGGTCTGCTCGAAGACGGCTATGCGCGCGTGAACGACAACCTCGCCGTGCGCGACGAACGTTAGCCCTATCGCGCGGCCAACCTCGTCCGGGTCAGCGAAGCAGCCCATTCTCGTAAGCGTGCGCAACAATCTGCACCCGCGAACGACGGGCAACTCAAGCGCACCGCTCGTTTCCAGCGATACAAAACCGTGTAGCGCTGAGCGCAGGAAACGTGTTGCGTCGACTGCATCGTCGTCACGCAGGCCGTAGCAGCCGAGCACCGCGAAGATGATGTCGACGAGTTCAGTTGAGACGGCAGCATCATCTTAGCCAAATAGCCTATTGCGAACGACGACCGTCAAAGCATTGGCTCCCTCGTCAGACGTGCAATTAGCCCGCAGTGAGAACCGTCCACGATTCGCCACCATCGAACGACTCAACAAGCCCGCGGTCATCGATCAACGCAATGCGTTCGCCGTCAGCACCAACAGCGAGCGCATACGCAGTGCCCTCCACCGTGCCGCGATCGGACCATGGGGCATCCTCAGCCGAACGCACCCACACAGCACCCTCGACATCCACGCCAACAAGCGCACCCGGAACATTGGGCACCGCAGCCAGCAAATAGAGAAGTGGCGTGCCCTCAAACGCAGTAAACGACTGCCCCGCATCATCGCTCACCCGCATGCCCTCAGGAGTCGTCGCAAAGAGTCGCTCAGGCGTGTTCGGATCAGCCACCAACGCATAGGCCTGGATGCTCGCACCCTCACTCCACGTGACCCCACCGTCCTCGCTCGCTCGTAGTGGTGCGCCATCAGATGACAGCCCGTACACCCGCTCCGGATCCTTCTGATTCACCGCGAGCGTATGAAAGTCGGCAGTGCCCGCAAGCGAGAGGCTCTTCCACGACTCCCCCGCATCCGCGCTAGAAATCAGTCCCAGATGTGGTCCTGCGAACGCCGTCGACTCAGGACTCGGATGCCCCGAAACGAAATACTGGTCACCCGCCACAGAGAACCCCATCGCATCAAACGGGACCCCACCCAGCGGACCACTCAACTCGCCTGCAGCATCGACCCGATAGATTCCCGAATGGCCCGCAACCAACACGTTCTCGCTTGAGTCAATGCCCAAGCCGTGCACGCCCTCAAAGACGCTCGCCGCCGACAGAGCGGACTGGGGGGTCTCGGTGGACGACGACGGCGTGCAGCCCGCCAAGCCAACGACGGTCAAAGTAGCGCCTGCTACGAGCGCAATGGTGGTCTTCTTCATTCTGTTCTTCACTGTGTTCCCTTATATTTTTCGTACACGCATCGGCGGCATCAAGAGTGGTGCCGTGAGATCTCGGCGAAGCCGACATCCCGCCGATCAGGTGCGACTAATAGAAAGAACGTGAAGTGACGGAGCAGTCGGCTGCGCAACGACCTTGGCGCGCTGCGCAGTGCGTGGCGAGAGCGGCGCGAATGCTGCACATTCAGCGCGGAGCTGCGCAGCCGCAGTGAGGCCACCGAGTGACACGAGAGGCGTGCACTCAGGCATGACCGAGGACGAGTCCGCCCCGCACAGGTGCGGGTACACCGCGACGCTCGGGCTGCCAGATTCGTGCGGGATGCCATCGGCGTGAGCGGCGGCGTGCATGTTCGCACCGGTCTGGCTCTCGGCGCTACTGGAAACGCGCGTCGCACTCGCACTCGCTGCAACGGAGTACATAGCCACAACGGACACGGCCGCCATCAGGGCAACAATAAGAATCAGAGCAACACGCAGCGCTCGAACAACGTTCATTCCCTGTTGCGTCACGTCAACCACCCTTGCTCAGTTCCCACATCGATCGTAATGGACAGCAGGGCGCATATTGTTGAGTAGCAGCCCCAACGCAGCAACCTGGCAGGCTGGCGCGCGCTACGCGAGCTCGTGGATGGCAGCCACAAACTCGTCAATGTCAGAAGCTTGGTGCGCGAACGACACCACGATGCGCACGACACCTGGCTCCCAACGGTTGGCGTAAAAACCGAAACCGCGATCGTGAAGCGCTTCGGAAAGTTCGTTAGGGAAAACGGCAAACAGGATGTTACTACCAGGCTCGCTCGTGACTGTCACGCCCGCAACATCCGCGATCCCCGCACGCAACCGCGCAGCCATCGCATTCGCCTGGCGGGCATTATCGAGCCACAGGTCATTGCTCAGGTAGGCATCGAGCTGGGCGGCCTGAAAGCGCATCTTGGAGGTCAGTTGACCGCCGCGCTTATGACGGAACGACAACTCTGTCGCGAGGGTCGGGTCGAAACTGACGATGGCATCCGACGTCAGTGCGCCATTCTTGGTGGCACCAAACGAGAGCATGTCGACGCCAAGCTTCCACGTCATCTCAGCCGGGCTGACATCGAGTGCGACCAGCGCATTTGCGAACCGGGCACCATCCATGTGGATGCGCAACCCTGCGTCACGCGCGATAGTCGTCAGTTCGCGCAACTCATCGATCGAGTAGACGCTGCCCGTCTCTGTGACCTGGGTGATGCTGAGCACCGACGCCTGCACGCTGTGCACATCGCCGCGGCCCGCCTTCACCGCCACTCGCAACTCGTCGGGGTCAATCTTGGAGTGCTCGCCACCCAACAACACGATCTTCGAACCATCGGTGAAGAACTCGGGCGCACCCGCCTCATCGTTCTGGATGTGGCTGTCAGCGTGAGCGAGAATGCTTCCCCACGGTCGCGTCAGCGACGCAAGACCAATACCGTTCGCCGCCGAGCCGGTGCCGACCGCAAACACGTCGAGCTCGCACTCAAACGCTTCCGCCATCTTGGCGCGCATCTGAGCCGTGAGCGAATCATTGCCATAGGGAGCTGCCGGGCCCGCAGCTGCCGCAACAACGGCATCCAAAATTTGAGGCGAGGCACCTGCAGCGTTGTCACTCAAATACCCGCGCAGGATGGAATCGGTCGAGGTCATGGCAGCTTTCTGTAACGAGAAATACGGGATGCCAATCGATACACCGTCGGGCCTTGAGCCACCGGGTGCTGCTGACAGTTTCGCCACCGCAGAAAGCGAAACAGTCAAGTGTTCGGCAACGATCAGCACTGCTCCGAGCCACTCACTCTGATGATAACTTGCGGCGGCTGTGTGGGATAGTGATGTGCTTGCGCCTGAGGACTGTCGCAGTATTTTTGCGCGTGACGCAACTGGACGCCGCCGTCGGAGCCATTGCTTGCGCCAGGAACCACGGGTAGTCTTGCAAACATGAGCATTTTTGCGGCATCTGGTGAGGGCGAAGTCCTGAATCCGCTTCTGCCGGCAGGATACGACATCGCGTGGACTGCCATTGTGGCGTTCGCGGTGATCGCAGCCGTTGCCGCTTTCATCTCTATCTACCGCCAGCGGCAACAGATGAGTGGCCTCGAGCGCGCCATTTGGGTCGCGATCTGCCTCTTCATCGGGATCATCGGCCCGATCGCCTGGTTTGCAATCGGCCGCCGCAAAGCGCGTGAAGGTCCGGGCGAAAGAGTGCAACCAGCGCGCGTCTGAGCGCCGAATGTTACAAACATCGAAAATGCTCGAATGAGGTCTCGACAGACCGCCTCAGGAGGGGTTGAATCGAAGTAAGAACCCACCGCACAGCAGCGGGATGCACCACAGCCGTGTCCGAGGTCTTCAATAGTGTGAACTCGAAGGAGTAGAAAACTATGACGATTGCCGAGCCCCGACCGACCGAAGGTCCAGCCAACAGAGCACGCCAAACAGTGGCGTGGACAAGCATCCAAACCGGTCTCTGGGTGGGCAATGCTGGCGGCGAATTCGCTGGCATGATCGAGAGAGGGTCCAGCGGTGAATACTTCATCACTGACCATCGCGCTCGCCCACTTGGCACCTGCGCAACGCTCGGCGAAGCAAAGGCTCGCCACCAGCGACAGCTAGCGCAACCAGCAGCCAAACCCAAAATCTAGGGTTTAGTCGCGCTGGATCCCCCAACACCGACGCGACACAGCTCGGCCAATTAGAATCAGCCCATGAGCCGAAACAGGATCGCGCACCGCGCAAGCGCCCGCGAACAGTTTCGGTGCTGCGCCAGAGGCGGAGCCAACTAGTGGGCGCCGGACACAACCACACCGCAGGCAACAACAATCGCACCCGGCTGCTGATCGCCTTCATCATTACGGTCGGCGTTGTCGTGGCTCAAGCCATTGGCGCGATCGTCACCGGCAGCCTCGCGCTGCTCGTCGACACCGCGCACATGCTCACCGATTCAGCCGGCCTGCTCATGGCACTGCTCGCTGCCGGGCTCATGCAACGCCCCGCCACCGCCACCCACTCGTGGGGGCTCAAACGCGCCGAAGTGCTCAGCGCCATGGCCCAGTCGAGCCTGCTATTCGCGGTCGGCATCTACGCCCTCATTGAGGGCGTGCGCCGCCTCTTCGATCCGCCCGAGATTCAAGCGAGCGGATTGCTGATCTTTGGCATCATCGGTCTTGCTGCGAACATCGCCGCGATGATCGTGCTCACTGGTGGGCGCAACTCCAACCTCAACATGAAGGCCGCATTCCTCGAAGTTATCAACGACGCCCTTGGCTCTGTCGGAGTGATCGTCAGCGCCATCGTTATCGCCCTCTTCAGCTGGTATCAGGCGGATGCCGTGGTCGGCATCCTGATCGCCCTACTGATCGTGCCCCGCACCATCATCCTGCTGAAGGCCAGCTTGGGCGTGCTGCTGGAGTCAACGCCCAAGGGCATCAACCCGGTGGACGTTCGCGCACACATCATGGAAATGGAGCACGTGACTGACGTGCACGACCTGCACATCACCCGCATCTCATCCGACCTGCCCGTGCTCACCGCTCACGTCATCGTCGAAGATTCCTGCTTCATTGATGGCCACGCGGCCGAGATGTTGCCTGCACTTCAGCAGTGCGTTGCTGAGCACTTTGCGCTCAGTATCGAACACTCTACGTTCCAGATTGAGCCCGAGAGCAACATCGACGAGGAGCACGTTCACCACCACTAGGTGTCGGCGCTTCCACGGAATCCGCCCATGCCCAAGGTGTTCGACCTATGATTCTCTAGACGCTTGCAGCACGGCGGAAGAGCTAAAACTCCCCCGCTTTCGCTGAGACACATCAGCAGAAATCTCATGTTCGGCATGCCACAAGTGCGCCGCGGATGGGGTCTCGCGCAGCTAGGAGCAATCAACGATGAAAGCCCTCTATAAGGACAAGGCCGGACCCGGTCTGATCTTGGCCGAACGACCAGAACCCACGCCCGGGCGTGGAGAGGTCAAGATCCGAGTCGCCCGCACCGGTATTTGCGGCACCGACCTGCATATTGAGTCGTGGGATGCGTGGGCCGCCGGCGCCATCAACGCCCCCCTTATTCCTGGCCACGAGTTCTCGGGCCACGTCGTTGAACTTGGCGAAGGAGTCACCTCGGTCGAGGTTGGCGCACTCGTCTCCGGCGAGGGCCACGTCGTCTGCGGACACTGCCGCAACTGTCGCGCAGGCCGCCGCCACCTGTGCAAGTTCACCTCGAGCATTGGTGTGAATCGCGATGGGGCATTCGCCGAGTTCGTCGTGATTCCCGAACAGAACGTGTGGCAACATCCACTCGATATCGACCCCGAACTTGCCGCCATCTTTGACCCACTCGGCAACGCTGTGCACACCGCACTGTCGTTTCCGATGGTCGGCGAAGACGTGCTCATCACCGGCGCAGGCCCCATCGGCCTCATGGCAGCGAAGGTCGCCCGCCACATTGGCGCCCGTCACATCGTGATGACCGACGTGAACGAAGAGCGCCTGCAGCTCGCCCGCGACATGGGAGTGAGTCTTGCCATCAACGTGTCGAAAGTACGCATCGCCGAAGCACAAGAGCAGCTCGGCATGAAGGAAGGCTTCGACATCGGTCTCGAAATGAGCGGTCACGCAACCGCCCTGCCCGAGATGATCAGCAACATGAATCAGGGCGGCCGCATTGCGATGCTCGGGCTGCCCGCAGAGCCGATCAGCATCGACTGGGCGACCGTCGTGACCCACATGATCACCATCAAGGGCATCTACGGTCGCGAAATGTTTGAGACCTGGTACGCCATGAACGCCATGGTGCACACCGGATTGGATGTCTCAGCCGTCGTCACCGACCGGTTCCCCGCTGAGCGCTGGGAAGAAGCATTCGCGACCGCCCGTAAGGGCAATGGCGGCAAAGTCATCATCGACTGGTCGTAGTGCGGCACCAGCCGCTACCCCACACGTCACGCGACCGCACCCCTCGGTCAGCCCACGATTTTTAGGAGAACACAATGTACGGAACAGTTCGCGAACAGCTCAACGAGACTCTCGGCGAGATCCGCTCGGCAGGCCTCTACAAAACGGAGCGCCAACTCGAGACCGCCCAGTCGGCCCACGTGGAATCGGCAGGCAAGCCAGTGCTCAATTTCTGCGCCAACAACTATCTCGGCCTCGCCAACCACCCTCGCCTTGTCGCTGCAGCCAAAGTAGCTCTCGACGACTGGGGTTTCGGGATGGCAAGCGTGCGTTTCATCTGCGGCACCCAGACACAGCATGTTGAGTTGGAGAACCGGCTCTCGGCTCTGCTGAGCATGGAGGCGACCATCCTGTTCCCCTCCTGTTTCGACGCTAACGGTGGCATTTTTGAGGTGCTGTTGGGTGCCGAGGATGCGGTGATTTCGGATGAACTCAACCACGCCTCGATCATCGACGGCGTGCGCCTCTCAAAGGCTGCACGCTACCGCTACAAGAACCGCGACATGGCCGACCTCGAAGCCCAGTTGGTTGCCGCGAAGGGTGCCCGTCGCCGCCTCATCGTCACCGACGGTGTCTTCTCGATGGACGGCTACCTCGCTCCCCTCGAAGCGATCTGCGACCTCGCCGAACAGTACGACGCGATGGTCATGGTCGATGACTCGCACGCCGTCGGCTTCGTCGGCGAAACCGGTGCCGGAACCCCTGAGCACTGCGGTGTCTCTGACCGCGTCGACATCATCTCGGGCACCCTCGGCAAGGCTCTCGGAGGCGCTTCCGGTGGTTACATCAGCGCGCACTCCGAGATTGTGGAATTGCTGCGCCAACGCGCCCGCCCCTACTTGTTCTCGAACGCCGTCGCCCCCGCTGTTGTCGCCGGCTCGATCGAAGCGCTCAACCTTGTGGCCGAAGGGGCCGAGAGCCGCGCGAAGCTCAAGGCGAACGCAGAGCAGTTCCGCAACGGGATGGCTGAGGCCGGGTTCACGCTACTGCCGGGCGAGCATCCGATCATCCCCGTCATGTTCACTGACGAGCACGAAGCTGTTGCCATGGCGGATGCTCTGCTCGAGCTCGGCGTCTATGTGATCGCCTTCTCATTCCCCGTCGTGCCTCTGGGCAAGGCCCGTATTCGCGTGCAGGTCTCGGCAGGGCACTCGAGCGAGGACATCACGCGCTGTGTTGATGCGTTTGTGGCGGCGCGGGAGTCGATTGCGGCGTAGAGGATCGTCGACGCTAAGGTTTCGATCATGGCCAGTCGACGAATTGCGGGGAATCATCCGCCCCGCGTACACGTTGCCACTTTTATGAAAGCAATTGTCTACAGCGAGACCGGCGACCCATCCGTACTTCACCTCGTTGATCGGTCGGTACTCGAACCGGGCCCCGACGAGGTGCGCGTTCGCATTGTCGTGAGCGGCGTGAACCCCACCGACTGGAAGTCACGCCGGGGCGCGGCACCCGGTCAGGCGTTGCCCTTCGATGATGTCGTGCCCGGTTTGGATGGTGCCGGGATCGTCGAGGCGGTCGGCACCGCAGTGCAACACCTCAGCGTTGGTGACCGGGTGTGGCTGACACTCGCCGCGTATCAGCGGGCAGGCAGCGGAACGACCCAAGAAACCTCCGTGCTTCCGGCAGAACGTGTGTTCGCCCTGCCCGCAAACGCCAGCTTTGACCAGGGCGCGAGCCTCGGTGTTCCTGCGATCACGGCATATCGCGCGCTGACTGTGGCCGAAGACGGACCAGACCAACTGCATCCGGGTGCCCTTGCTGGCGCGATCGTACTCGTGGCTGGTGGAGCGGGCGCAGTGGGCCACGCAGCGATCCAACTCGCGCGCTGGGCCGGAGCAACCGTCATCACCACCGTGAGCGGACCAGCTAAAACGGCGCTCGCCACGGCTGCTGGCGCACAGCACGTGCTCACCTACACCGATGCCGACATCGTCGACCAGATTCGTGCGATTGCACCGGATGGCGTTGACCTGATCGTCGAAGTCTCCCCCGCTAAGAACGCTGAGCTCGATCTTGCCGTCATCCGCAATCGCGGGGCGGTCGCCGTCTATGCCAATAATGGCGGCGACCACGTGTCGCTCGATGTGCGCCGCCACTTCAGCCTCAACGTGCGCTACCAGTTTGTTCTGCTCTACACGATGGGTGCCGATGTCATTCAGGCGGCGGCCGAGGCCATCAACAGTGCACTCCGTGATGGTGCGCTGGCCGTCGGGGAAGACAGCGGTCTGGCCCTGCACCGTTTCGACCTTGCACATACAGCGGATGCTCACGCCATGGTCGAGAGCGGAGCGGTCGGCAAAGTGCTGATCGACGTTACGGCCGAGTGATGCTCGCCGGGCTGTAGTCGAGAATCTGGAAGCGACCGCAATCGATCGTGGCTGAGGGCAGTTCTTCTGTGCCAGAAGGAAGCGTGAACGGAATGCTCTGGCCGTCAACAATCAGGAACGAAACGGCTGGTTGGGCGAAATCTGCTCGATCCACGAGCCACGCGTAGTCCCGGAGCGCGAAATCGGTCTGAATGAGTTGGGCGGGGTCAGCCACGTGAGTCTTGACGGCTCGTACGCTCCAGAACTGACCCGCGCCGACAGCGCCTGATTCGTTCACCCAGTCGACCGCACACTCAAGCGAAGAATCCGCCACGGATGCCCGCTCGGCCGCTGCCGGAAGGGCGACGACGACCAGCACGCCGCCCAGCAGAGCAGGGATCGCCGCCGTGGCCGCGAGCCGTCGCCACGGCATCGCTGCGAGCGTCGCGGGCCGAGCATCCGCTATCAGAACAACCAGCGCAAGCACCGGCACGAAAGCCCAGAGTTGCAGGTAGCGGGCTGCCTCGGTGCCCATCAGGATGAACCCGACCGTGGTCGCCATCGGGGCAAACCACGAGTATGCCGCCACAACGGCCGAGGCGATTGCGCCCTGGCGCAGCGAGCGCAGCGTCAGCCATGCGCCAAGCAGGGTCAGCGCAATTACCACAGCGACTGCGAAAACACCGGCCGGGCTCGAGAGTCGCTCGACGAGGAGAGACCAGTAGTACGCGAACGACCCCCGCGAGCGTGCCGGCTGAAAGTAGTTATCGGGGTTCGCCACGATCCACGGCGCCAACGGGATCCGCAGCACGTACCCGAGCGCGGATCCGCCGATGAGTGCTGCGATAGCCCACACGGGAGCCCGCCCCCACGCGGCCCCCACGCATACGACGAGCACAACGACCATGAGCGGGGCGGTGACCCAGGCGAGGTAGAGCGGATTGGAGAACACCGACAGGGCTGCGACGACAAACACCAGTATCGCGAGCACTCGCTGCGGCGAACTGCTATCGAGGATGCGGCGGGTTAGTCCGACCGTGAGAACCGCGCCGAGGACGGTCCCGACATAGTAAGTGGTCATTGCGAGTAGCGAGGCGAGCTGCAGGCTGTCGCCATCACCGTCGCCCTCCGCCAGTGCGAGAAGACAGACCACCACGAAGCCTGCCGTCGCTGCGAGCGCCGCCCGGTTTCCCTTGACGACGGTGACTGCGGCCACCCGGAAAACGAGATAGAGCCCCACAAAGTTCATGATTGCGGCAAGAAATTGTGCTTCTTGGATGCCGAGACCGGTTAGAGAGAGGCCGAGGAACGCAATGATCTCGGGCACAAATAACACCGCAGACATCGCCCAGTTATTCGCGGTCCCCTCAAGGACCGACCGTGAGAACAGCGGCACGATCATGGAGTCACCATCGAGGAACATGAGCTCGCCCCGGCCGGCAGACCCCGCTAGGTGCGTTACGACGAACAGCGCAAGGCCTAGCGCACCCAAGAACCACAGGGACTCGACCGCTAAGCGGCGAAGGATGCGCACGCGAGACTGAGTCGTGACTGCGACGAAACGCATTCCACCCCTACTCTCTCGTCGCGTGCCCGGGCGACAACCAGAATCTAACACCGGGGAAGTCAGCAGCCTCGTAGGCAACGAATGTCCAGAGACACGAGCATCCGCCGCTAGCGAACAATGCGGCGGTGTGCGTTCGATTGCTGTTGCATGTAGCCATGCGAAAAGTACTGATTCTTGGCGGGACTGGGTGGCTTGGCCACGCGATCGCGAAAGCAGCGTTGCGCGGTGGTGCAAGCGTGACTTGTCTAGCGCGAGGAGAGTCGGGGACAGTGCCCACGGGTGCCGATCTTATTCGTGCCGATCGCACCCAACCCGGCGCATACGACGGAATGCTCGGCGACTGGGATGACGTGATCGAGCTATCGTGCGATCCCGAGCAAGTGGAGTCAGCGCTGCACGCGCTCGCCGATCACGCGGCGCACTGGACGTTCGTTTCAACAGTGTCGGTGTACGAGCGCAATGACGAACCGAATGCTGATGAGCTGGCATCGCTGCTCACACCGCTGGATCTCTCTGACTATGGGCAGGCCAAGGTCGCCGCCGAAGTATCCAGCACTAAACATCTCGGCGAAAGGCTACTAATTGCACGGCCTGGGCTCATCGTCGGCCCCGGCGACTCCAGTGATAGGTTCGGCTACTGGCCTGCCCGACTTCATCGCGGAGGCAACGTGCTCACGCCCATCCTCGCTGACCGTTTCGTGCAAGTTATCGACGTCGACGACCTTGCCGAGTGGATCGTTCAAGCCGGGAGGTCAGGGATCACAGGAACAATCAATGCCGTCGGCGACTCACTCTCGTTCGAGAGGTTCCTGGAACTGACCGCAGAGATAAGCGAGTTCATCGGCGAGTTCGAGGAACGTGACGATGCATGGCTAGCGGCGCGGGACGTGCAGTACTGGGCGGGGCCACGATCACTACCGCTCTGGATACCCGTCAGCGATGCTGGCTTCGCGCAACGAAGCAACCAACGATACCGCGCGGCAGGCGGAGTGCTGCGGCCACTTAAAGAAACGATCAAGCGCACCCTGGATGACGAGATCGCTCGCGGCCGGGAGCGGCCACGGAATGCCGGGCTGAGCGCAAAAGAGGAGACAGAGGCGCTGAAGTCCAACCTATGATTCCGGCTGAGTATATTCCTTACTTCGCTTACGACACCGGGTACACGACGCCAGGCAGAGTCCAGATAGCGCACGTGCGGGCCGCCGTCGAGAGCGTGAGCCTCACCGGGAGCGCTCGTTATCGGTCGTGAAGCCCTCTCTGCTCGCACGCTTCTCCAATGTCTCAAGTTCTTGAAAGAAGGTGACCTGCCAGCCGGCGGGACCTTGCACTCGAGCGTTAACCGTCTGAAAAGGTGTTCGCGTGGGTGGTGCCAACGTCTCCGCGCCATGGTCCCTAGCGGAAGTGAATGCGTGCTCTGTGTCGTCAACTTCGAGCGCGATCCGCAATGTCGGCCCCTTGGTTGACGGAGCATGCTCGATGGCGTCGATATTGCGCACATGGGCGGAAGTTGCGAGTTCGATCGTCGCTATTCCTGCATGCAGAATCGAGACGCGATCGTCGCCGTCGGTCGCGAAAGCGGGCTGCTCTGACATACCGAGCACGTCACGATAGAACTGAACGGCTTCATCGAAGTCGTCGGTCTCGATGATCAAACGTAGTTGTCTGGGAGGGTGTGGAAGTGTCATGTTCCTCATCCTGCGGTATGACGTGGGTGTCAGGTGCAAGTCCAAGACGCTTCCGCAGTCCTCGAAGCGCACGCAGTTCAGTCTCAATCGAGTTGATTTCGCTCTCAAGCCGAGCCTGCGCTGCAGCGAGGGAGCTGCGGAGCAGTTCACTACCCCTCACGGGGTCTTTGAGCGCCGGGAGGAGTTCTCGGATTACGGAACTGCAGAAACCAGCCTGGAGGAGCTCTTGAATCTGAACGACGAGAGTCCCATGCTCGATCGTGTACACGCGGTGGCCAGTTGAGGTGCGTTGAGGATCGAGAAGTCCTTGCTGTTCGTAGTAGCGGAGCGAGCGAACGCTCACCCCGCTCCGGGCCGCAAGCTCGCCAATCTTCATGTCCTAATCTTCCATCACGTTACCCGTTTCTGGGTCGATGACGCTGGGAGCCGTATCAACGCGTCAACAACCAGCTGCTTGACAGCGCATCCGGCACATTCTTCGATGGCACCCGTACACAAAGGCGTCTCTCGCTGAGAGCGTTACGCGGGAAGCTCGACGCCGGGCAAAGTCCAGATTGCGCAGGTGCGGGCCGACGTCGAGAGTGTGAGCCCAGCGGCAGTGGATTCCATGGTCGCATCGCCTGCGAGGAACGCGGGGATCGTGGCATCCGCCCCGCTCGTAGCCAGCGCGTTCGGCGGAAGCGTCACGGTCAGCGGCGAGCGCGCCACCACGACGAGCACGGTGGCGTCAGCGTCTTCGCGCACAAATACGAGGGCGTCAGCGGCGACGTGCAGCCAACGTAGGCCTCCGTGCGAGAGGGCAGGAATGCTCCGGCGTAGCGCGATCAGTTCGCGGTAGAGCTCGAGGGTGGGCGCGACTTCCGGGGCGGTTTCGGTTCCCCATGGGATGGGGGTGCGCGACATTTCGCCGTCGTCGCCGCTGAGACCAAACTCGTCACCTGCGAACACGACGGGCACACCGGGGAGAGTGACGGAGAGCGCGAGAGCAAGCGGCACATTCTCGGCGGGCGCATGCGTACGGAACCGAGCAGTGTCATGGGTGTTGAGGGGGTTCATGTTTCCGAGGCGGATGCGCCACGGGATGCTCGCCGTGAAGCGCACCGTCATTTCGGCGAAGTCGCGGGCGCTGTAGTTCGGGATGCCGCCGATGGGCTGCCCGAAGAACCACGCCTCAGGATCAACAGAGCCATCGGCCGTCACGTGAGAAGTATCACCAGGTTCGGTGAGCCAACCCCACACCGGGCGGGTGAATGACGGGTACGTCATCGCCCCGTGCCAGGCATCACCCTGCAGGTCGCTCGCGGCATCGTTCGTCGATTCGGCAAGCAGCACGGTGTCAGAGTTCACGGCCTCCATGGTGCGGCGCGTGATCTGCCGCACTTCCTCGTTAAGGTCCTCGGCACCCATGCGGCCAGTCATGTTGGCGACATCCACCCGCCAACCGTCAAAATTGTATGGCGCCTTGAGCCAGTGCGCGACCACCGAGTCATCGCCCTCGATGAAACGGCGACGCAGCTCGGGCGAATTCCAATTGAACTTGGGCAGCGTCGGGGTACCCAACCAACCGACATACTCGGTGTGCTCGTCGTTCGTGAAGTAGTAGAAGTCGCCCTCAGCAGCATCCGGTTTTCCGAGCGCAGCCTGGAACCATTCGTGCGCATCCCCCGAATGATTCGTCGTGAGATCACCAATGACCTTGAGGCCGCGAGCGTGGGCCTCCTCCACCAAACGGATCAGCGCATCGCGCCCGCCCAACAGCTCATCGACATCCACAAAACTCGATGCGTCATAGCGATGGTTTGAGCGCGCGGGAAAGACCGGCGTGAGGTACAGCATCGTCACACCGAGCGACAACAAGTGATCGAGGTGTTCACGGATGCCGTCGAGGTCTCCCCCATAAAACTGCTGCGAACGTCCCGGCAGCACCGGGTCGACCGGCTCATCCCACGGGGCAGCAATCGCCCACTCGGGGGTGGGGTGCGAATCCGCCGTGGATGACCGGGCAAAGCGATCGGGGAACACCTGGTACATCACCGTCTCGGCCAACCACTCCGGCGCGGCCGGGGTCGCGAGCAGAGCAAAGTCTTCGGAGTCGAGCGTCTCGATCGAGTGCACGCCACTCTGGTTGAGCCACTCGACGCGACCGGCATTGCCGTGGCCAAGCGTGCTGTCGCTGTGGCCGCGAGCCTGAGCAGCATCAACAGCGTGAGCACCAGCGACTGCGCCACTGCTCTCGTGCACCAGCAACCACCGATACCCGTGGTGCGGGTTTGACACCACGATCTCAGCCCGCCACCAATCCCAGCCTGCAGCAGTGCCAGCAAGGCGAGCATCCGTCCAGCGTGGCTCATGGTCGGGATTCTCGCGCACCCGCACAGCCTTCAGCGGGCCATAACCCACAGGCACGCGAAGACGAATCGTGACGGTGTCGCCGAGCGCGGGGGTCTGCGTAGAGACGTGCAGCGCTGAGCCGTCGTGGTGCGGGAGCAGGGCATCCATTACTTCACACTTCCTGCGGTCAGCCCACCGACAATGTATTTCTGCAGGAACAAGAACAGGGTCATCACGGGGATGGCGGCGAGCACGGCACCAGCGGCGAAGATGCTCCAGTTGCGCGAGAACTCTTCCGAAACGAACTGGTAAAGCCCCACAGCGAGAGTCTGCTTCTCGGGGTCGATCAGCACGATGCTCGCGATCACGAACTCGCTCGTCGTCCCCACAAATGACAGCAGACCAACGACGGCCAAGATCGGTGCGACGAGGCGCAGGATGATCGTGAAGAAGATGCGCGCGTGACCGGCACCGTCAATCTTTGCTGCCTCGTCGATGGATGCCGGCACCGTGTTGAAGAACCCGTACATCAGGTAGGTGTTCACTCCGAGCGCGCCACCCAGGTAAACCATGATGAGCCCGATCTGGCTGTTGAGTCCGATCGCTGGGAAGATCTCGGAGATACCGGAGAGCAGCAGGAAGATCGCAACGACTGCGAGCAGTTGCGGGAACATCTGCACGAGCAACAGCGTCAGCAATCCAACACGGCGACCGACGAATCGCATGCGCGAAAAAGCATATGCCGCGAGTGCGCCAAGGAAAACGGTGCCGAGCGAGGAGATTCCGCCAATCAGAAGGGTGTTGCCAAACCAAGCAGCGTAAGGCTGCTGTGGACGGTTAAAGAGATCGACGTAACTACCGAAGTTGAAACTGGAGAATAGCGAGTTGGCTGTGACCAACGTGCCGCCCGGGTTCAGCGAGGCGCTAAACACATACAGCAGCGGGAATGCCGCGAAGATCGACATGACGATTCCGATGAGGTGACGCCAGCCGGTTTCGCGGGCCCACCGCTTGAAGCGCCGACGCGGGTGGCCGACGACGACGGCATCCGGATCGTGTTCGTGAGTTGTCGTGGTCATCTCAATTCAACTCCTCAAGCGACTTGGTGCGACGAAAACTGATAATTGAAATACCGGCCACCAGCAGGAAGATGATGATCGCGAACGCACTCGCGAGCCCGTAGTCGCGGTTGGCGCCAACAAAGGCAACCTTGTAGACCATCGAGATGAGGATGTCGGTGGCGCCCACATTCACCCCCGCCGACACATCACGTGGACCACCATTGGTGAGCATGTAGATGAGGTTGAAGTTGTTGAAGTTGAACGCGAACGATGAGATCAGCAGTGGTGCGACCGAGACCAGCAACAGGGGCAGCTTCACGAAGCGGAAGATGGCCCAAGGCTTCGCGCCATCCACTGTGGCCGCTTCGGTGAGCTCTTCTGGGATCGCCTGCAGCGCACCCGTCGTCACTAAGAACATGTACGGAAAGCCCAGCCACAGGTTCACGAACAACACCGACCCCTTGGCCAGCCACTCGTTCGTGAGCCACGGAACTTCAGCCCCGCCCAACAGCACAGTGTTGATGAAGCCGAACTCCTGATTCATCATTCCGGCCCACACGAGCGCTGACAAGAAGCCGGGAAAGGCGTAGGGCAGGATCATGATGATGCGGTAATACTTGCGACTCTTCATCCGCTTGTCGTTGAAGACGATCGCCAAGAACAGGCCGAGCGCGAAGGTCGTGAAGACCGACAGAAACGCAAACGCAAAGGTCCAGATGGTGACGCTAATCAATGGGCCACGGATGGATTCCACAGTGAAGGCGCGAATGAAGTTGTCGAGCCCGACCTCAATTTTCCATCCCGGCAGCAGCTCTTGGCCGGCATCCGAAGTGAAGGCACCCGTGCCGATATCCGAGTAGGTGATGCCAGAGTTCTTGTCACGCATCGTGCCGGCAGCTTCGTCGTAATCGAGCGACGAGGTATAGAGGAACGCGCTCGACCCGTCTGGCGTGCGCAACATCCCATCGTTGGGGTCGTCGGTGAGGGGAACGCTGATCGCGGCGATCGCACTTTGGCGGCCGAGGATGTCTTGGAAGCCGAGGCTTGTGTAGCCGTCGAGACCGACCGCGACGCCACCCTCGAGGCGGGCGTTGCTGACATCCTTGAGTGGACGCTCATTGCCGCCAATGCTCACACTGCCGTCGGGTTCAGTGACGAGGAACGAAAGTTCCCCGAGTTGTTCGAGCACCGTTAGCCGGTAGTTCGGCGAATCCTCCACCCGGTTCTGCGACGACAGCAATAACGAATTGACCGCATCAGCCTTCGTCGAGTTGTGGCCGGTGCCGTAGTTGGTGAAGGCGATGTAGCCCGAGTAGAGCAGAACGAAGATTTGGAAGATGGCCAAGAAGATCAGTCCCGGCGCCAGATACTTAGCCGGGAGTTTGCCCCGGGAGAAGTAGATCCAGTTGACGACCAGAGTGACCAGGACGACGAGGCCGGCGACAAGCCAGTCCTGACCGCGAACGAGCACGAACAACGCAAACAACGCGATCGCGTCAACGACACCGAGGGCCAGGATCTTGATGGCGACCAGCTTCCACCCGCCGGCTGCGGCATCCGCAATTCGGGTCGCACGCTTGGCGCGGGCGGACTGCCGAATGGGGCCAGGATCAGTCGCGGGGGGTGTCGTCACAGGGATTCTCCGTTGAAGTCGTGCGGTTCATTCAGGCGCTGCGTGTATTCGACAGCGGGCGGGGTGGGGTTACGATTCGCGACCGCAGGACCCGAGTTGGTACAGGGGGAAGGAAGTGGCCGCCCGCTTGCAGAGGGGCGGCCACGGTGCGCTATCCAGCGATAGCGGTCTGAATGTCGCCTGACATCTTCTGCCAGAGCGTCGTGGGGTCGCCACCGTTGATGATGGCGGCTTCGGTTACGCCCCAGAATTCCCAGACGGCTCCCATTGCGGGGATCGAGGGCATGGGCACAGCGTTTTCACCGACGGCACCGAATCCGGCAACGATCGGGTCTGCACTTGCTGCTTCGAAGGATGCCGTGAGCGCTGGAGCGCGTCCGCCAACCTCGAACAGTGCGGTCTGCACATCTTCGTTACCCATGTAGTTCACGATGAACTCGTTCGCAGCGAGAGCGTTCTCGCTCTTGGAGCTCACGAAGAAGCCCTGCACACCCACGAACGGCTGCGCATCTTCACCGCCAGCAGAGGGGATCGGGTCGATCGCAACGTCGATGCCTGCTTCGACTGCTGCGGGTACGTTCCACGGCCCGGTCAGGTAGAAGGGCGATTCGCCGGCAACGAACTTCTCCTTGGCGAGGTCGCCGGTGATGTTGGTGTTGAGCACTCCTGCTGCACCCTGCTTGGCGAGCCAGGCCGCGAAGTTCTCGCCACCGGCATTGCCGATTTCGAGTGCCTCAGCGTCGTAGCTTCCGTCAGCGGCGGTGCCGAAAACGGGGGCACCGAACGAGGTCTGGAAGGGGTAGAGGTGGTACGGGTCGGCGGCTTCAGGGTCGAGTCCGACCAGGAACGGGTATTCGGTTCCGGCAGCCTCGCCCATGGTGATCATCTCGTCGAAAGTCGCTGGCGTGCTAGCCGCGAGGGCCGTGTTGCGCACGAGTGCGATGTTCTCGATCGAGTACGGAACGCCGTAAACCTGTCCCTCGTAACTCATGGCGGTGATCGCTACGTCTTGGAAGGCACCCGACTTATCGCCAAGCTCGACGGGAGCAACGACGCCGTTGGTAACGAACGTACCAAGCCAGTCGTGAGCTCCGATCACAATGTCGGGACCCTTGCCTGTTGGCGCCTGGGCGATGAACTGGTCACGAATGTCACCGAATTCTTTTTGCACGAGCTTGACCTCTACGCCAGTCTCGGCGGTGAAGTCTGCTGCGGCGTCTTTCAGAACACTGGCACGGTCTGCATCGACCCACACCGTGAGCGAGCCGCCGTTGCCGGAGCCATTATTGGCTGTGTCGGATGCTGCTGTGCATCCGGTTAGCGCTAGCGATGCAGTAACTGCAAGCGCGCCTGCGGCCCACAGTCCTTTGTTGTTCACCCTCATTGGTGCTGCCTTTCGTCAGTGAAAGCATTGCAAACTGCAAGCGCTTCCATGTATACCTCTTAGTAGGGCGCTTCGGCAAGTGTTCGTTACCGAATCGCAGGACTTTTCGAGGAGAAATGAGAACGACGCATGTGCAAGCGCTTAGATATTTTGGAAGAAAGCGATACTGTGGCAGCTATGACTAGCATTCTCCCGAACAGCCAATGGTGGCGTTCCGCCGTGATTTATCAGATCTACCCGCGCTCGTTCGCCGACGCTAATGGCGATGGGATGGGCGATCTGCTCGGTATCCGTGACCGACTCGCCGCTCTGGCTGAACTCGGCATCGACGCCGTTTGGCTCTCGCCCTTCTACACTTCTCCGCAGCGGGATGCCGGCTATGACGTCGCCGACTACTGTGACGTCGACCCGCTTTTTGGCACACTTGACGACTTCGATTCGATGACTGCGCGCGCTCACGAACTCGACCTCCGCGTGATCATCGACCTCGTTCCCAATCACTCCTCAAGCGATCACCGCTGGTTCCAAGAAGCGCTTGCAGCAGTACCCGGCAGCGATCAGCGCGCTCGCTACATCTTCCGCGACGGACGCGGTGAGAACGGCGAACTCCCGCCCAACAACTGGGACTCCGTCTTCGGCGGCGAAGCCTGGACTCGCACCGAAAACCCTGACGGCACCCCCGGCCAGTGGTACCTGCACCTCTTCGACAGCACCCAGCCCGACTTTGACTGGAACAACCCGTGGGTGCGCCGCCAGTTCGAAAACGTGCTGCGTTTCTGGCTCGACCGTGGCGTCGACGGATTCCGGGTGGATGTCGCCCACGGCATGATCAAAGCCGACGGCCTTCCCGATTGGACTCCTCCTATCGCAGGCGGCAGCATGGGCGGAGCCGGCACCACTGCCGACGCCGACTCGGCAGGCGCAAACGCTACCGACGCCCACGCCGCCCACGCCGCGGCTGACGACCTCGCAGCATCCCGAGCACCGTTCTGGGCGCAGGATGGTGTGCACGAGATCTACCGCGAGTGGCGTCGCATTCTCGACAGCTACGAGGGCGAGCGCATTCTTGCCGCCGAGGCGTGGGTTGATCCCCTCACCGAGATGGCCAAGTGGGTGCGCCCGGATGAAATGCACCAGGCCTTCAACTTTCCGTATCTCGAAACTCCGTGGGCTGCCGAACCGCTGCGTACAGTCATCGATGCGTCGATCAGCGCCTTCTCTGCCGTCGAAGCGCCCAGCACGTGGGTGCTCTCGAACCACGATGTTGTGCGCCACGCCTCACGACTGGCACTCACAGCTGCGAACCCGCAGGGGCACGGCATTGGCCCAAACTCTGCCGGTCTCCCGATTCCCGAGTTGGGCCTGCGTCGAGCCCGTGCCGCCACGGCGCTCATGCTCGCCCTCCCCGGCAGCGCCTACATCTATCAGGGCGAAGAACTTGGCCTGCCCGAAGTGATCGATCTGCCCGATGAGGCTCGCGAAGACCCCACCTGGTTCCGCACCGACGGCGAACGCTACGGTCGAGATGGATGCCGCGTACCGATCCCTTGGGAGTCCGACTCCCCCGCATACGGCTTCGGACCCTCGGATGCCACGTGGTTGCCGCAACCCGCAGACTGGGCACCTCTCGCCCGCGATGTGCAGCGCAACGTTAGCGACTCGACACTCACGATGTACACGCGGGCGCTTGCGCTTCGTCGCGCCCACGAACTCGGCACCGGCGAGCTTGAATGGCTCGACGCCGGTACCGGCACTGGCGCCGAAAAGGTGCTCGCACTGCGCAATGGCGACGTGGCTGTGTACGCCAACACGGGAGAAGCTGCCGTGACCCTGCCTGCCGGCGAGGTGCTGCTTTCGAGCGGTCCACTCGGCGACGCAGAACTGCCCGCAGACACGACAGTGTGGCTGCGAGCCTAGACCTGCACACGCGAATGGGTGCCCGGTCGATAGAATCGGCAACGGCGCGCTTACTTTCGGTCGGCATCCATTCTCGTCAGCATCCAACGAAGGGCAACTGATGGTCAGCATCGAAGACGTTGCCCAGCGCGCTGGCGTATCAACGGCAACGGTGTCGCGCGCGCTCAGCGGCAATGGCCCCGTTTCGGCGGCTGCCCGCGAGAAAGTTGCGGATGCCGCTGCGGCGCTTGGCTATGTCGTCTCGTCGAGCGCATCGAGCTTGGCTTCGGGTCGCACCAAAAATGTTGGGCTCATCGTGCCCTATTTGGCACGCTGGTTCTTCACCTCAGCGGTGGAGGGCGCCCAGCAGGCGTTGATGCGGCACGGCTATGACGTGACTCTGTACAACCTGTCGGGTGGCGGCGGCGAGCGCGACAGCGTCTTCGATGTGTTCTTGCAGCGACAGCGCATTGACGGCATGATCGCCATCTCGCTGGAGTTATCGCCAGCGGAAGTGGCTAGCTTGCACGCTCTCGGCAAACCGGTCGTTGGCGTGGGTGGACCCATCAAGGGTGTGCGCACGTTGACTGTGGATGATGTCGCGATTTCGCGTCTCGCCACCGAACACTTGCTGTCACTCGGCCACGAACGTATTGCGCACGTGGGTGGTTCTGAGACTTATGACCTCGACTTTCACATCCCCACTAACCGTCGCGTCGGCTATGAACTTGCCCTCCGCGAGGCCGGAATCGAACCACGCCCCGAATACTTTACGAGCGCTGACTTCACGATCGAGGGTGGCTATCATGCTGCCAAACAGCTCCTCGGAAACCCGCGCAGTCGCCCCACCGCCATCTTTGCTGCTGCGGATGAGATGGCCATAGGCTGCATCCTGGCCGCGCGTGATCTTGGGCTGGTTGTGCCCCGCGACGTTTCCATCATTGGAATCGACGACCATGAGCTCTCAGAATTCTTCGGACTCACCACAATCGCGCAGTATCCGCGTGCGCAGGGCGAGCACGCCGTCGACATCCTCATGAACGAGCTGAGCCCCGGCAAGCACGCCGAAGTGCCCGCCAACATCCCGCTCGGCTATGACCTCATCGTTCGCTCAAGCACGACGCGACCTGCGGAGTAGCCAACTCTTACGCTCGAGGTGCACCAAGCAGCGCAAGCTGTCAGCGAGCGCGTTCTAATCGCGCGGCTCGACGAGGCGACGCGCAGTTTCGCGAACGGAGTCGCAGCGGGCTTTCTCGCTTCCGGCGAATTCTGCGCATCCGATGCTCCGCAGTTCTGCGGGCGCACGTTCCCAGTTGCTGGCAACCGCGAGCAGCAGCGCGAGCAGCTCTTCGGGTTTCCAGGTGCTGTCGACGACGCCACGATCTTGGGCATCGCGGATGACGTCGAGTTTGTGGCGGTAGCCCTCGACGCGTCCCTCTGAGAACGACCCCATTGTTTCGGCGTCGTGAAGCCAGGCCCACATGGTGACGCGTTGCGCGCTCTGGTCGTTGACGAAGTAGTTGTGTAGTCGCACGGTGTACTCGACGAGATCGGCGTTGATCGGAACCGCGTGGGCAAGCTTGTCGAGTCCGGTCTGCATGACGTGGTCGAAGAGCGCATCCTTATCGCCGAACCAGGCGTAGATGCGTTCCTTGCTCGCTTTTGCGGTTTCTGCGATGCGATTGATGCGCGCACCGGCGACACCGTACTCGGCGAATTCGGCCGCTGCGGCCTCTAGTACGCGCTGTTTTGTTTCGCGGCCACGGAGTTGATCACGCGGCATTTCTGTCGAAACCACCAAACACCTCCAAATCGAACCGGTTGGTTTGACTTAGCCTACACGCCGACATAGTGTCAAACCAATTGGTTCGGTAAGGAGCCAATCGGTTTTGTAAGGAGTTGGCATGACAAACGTACTAATGGTTCTCTCGGCTGCGTCACAGTGGACGCTCGCCGACGGCACACAACACCCGACCGGTGTCTGGGCCGAAGAATTCCTTGAGCCGTACCGCATCTTCACCGAAGCCGGCTGGAAGATTCAGGTCGCGAGCCCCGCAGGTGCCGCACCCACTTTCGACGCCGTGAGCCTCAGCGAAGGTGGCGTAGGTTCTGCCGAACGAGTCGCTGACTTTGAGGCACGCATCGCTGGTCTGCAGAACGTTCTGCAGAATCCACTCCGCTTGGATGCCGTCAACGCTGGCGACTTCGACGTAATCTTCTACCCCGGCGGCCACGGCCCCATGGAAGACCTCGCTGTAGATGAAGACTCCGGCCAGCTCATCGTTGAAGCCGTGAAGTCGAACACCACCCTCGGTGTGCTCTGCCACGCCCCCGCCGCCCTGCTTGCCGCAAACGACAAGGCAACCGGCGAATGGGTTCTCACGGGCCGCAAGATGACCGGCTTCGCGAACAGCGAAGAAGAGATCAGTGGCCTCGCAGCCAAGGCAAAGTGGCTCGTAGAAACCCGCCTCGTCGAGCTGGGTGCGGACTACTCCAAGGCCCCAGAGCCCTTCGCTTCGTACGTAGTCGTCGACGGCCAGCTCTACACCGGGCAGAACCCCGCATCATCCGTCGCTGTCGCTGAGCGCATCGTCGCCGACAAGTCATAACGACCACAAGGAGATTTACATGAGCACCACCACAAGCACCCAATGGCAACTCGCGTCACGCCCCACGGGTGAGCCCACCACCGACAACGTCGTGAAGGTTCAGATTGACCTTCCCGAGCTGGCCGACGGCGACGTTCGCGTGCGCAACACCTTCCTTTCCGTCGACCCGTACATGCGCGGCCGCATGAACGAAGGTCGCTCATACGTTGCGCCCTTCAACCTCAACGAGACCATGGGCGGCGCAGCCGTTGGTGAAGTCATCGAATCGAACGATGAGTCGCTGCCCGTCGGCACGCTTGTGCAGCACCAGCTCGGATGGCGCGACATCGCGCAGGCTCCCGCCGGACAGTTCACGGCACTCCCGAATGTTCCCGGCATCTCGCCCTCGCTGTTCCTCAGTGTTCTCGGAATCACCGGAATCACCGCCTGGACTGGTCTAACCCAGATCGCGCAGATCAAGGAAGGCGACACCGTCTTCGTTTCTGGCGCAGCAGGCGGAGTCGGCACCATGGTCGGCCAGATCGCTCGCCTCCTCGGCGCAGCCCGTGTCGTCGGTAGCGCCGGCACCGACGAGAAGGTTGCACTTCTCACGAGCAAGTACGGCTACGATGCCGCCTTCAACTACAAGGATGGGGATATTGCTGGCCAGCTCGACGCTGCAGCACCCGACGGAATCGACGTCTACTTCGACAACGTGGGTGGCGACCACCTCTCGGCAGCACTCGGAGCGTTCAAGGACGGCGGCCGCGCAGCAATCTGCGGCGCTATCTCTGGCTACAATGCCAAGGGAGTAACGGGCATCCAGAACACCCAGAACATCGTGACCCGCGGTCTGACCATCAAGGGCTTCACTATGGGCAGCTACTTCCATCTCGCACCTCAGTTCTCTGAAGCAATGCAGGGATGGCTCGGAGACGGCAAGATCGTCTTCGACGAAACCATCACGGACGGCATCGAGAATGCTTTCGAGGCCTTCACCGGCATGATGAACGGTGCCAACATCGGCAAGGCAATCGTTCGCCTCTAGCCCTAGAGAAAATGCTTCGCGCTGCGCTACCGCGGGCTTGGTCGACGGCAGAGTCGGTCCGGCTGAACGGTTGTCGCGTTGCCCGCGATTACTCCCCGAAGTAGCGCAGCGCGAGCACCAACAAGTCCAGCCGCTCATCACTGTCGTCGAACCTTGCTTGAATGTCAGGTCGGCACCGGATTGCTCCGATTGCGTTTGCCACCCGATGCTTTTCGAGCTTCTCCCAGGGCTCGCGCCCGTTTAGCTCTCGTCGTGAAACAAATCCTGCTAGCGCCAGTACATCAATGAGGTGCCGTGGAACCAGTACGTCGATCTGAGCGTCATCTCGAACCCACCTGTGTTGGTATCCCTGTGGGGTCGATCCCGCGGATCGAAAACCAACGTGCTTAAGCGCAGCGACAAAGTCTCGGAGTGCGTATCCGTGGGCGCGAACATCTACGACAACATCGCCATCATCGCTTGGTCGTTCGGGAAACGTCGCTCTCTGTGCGCAGTGCAGGTAGACCATTTGCCCGCCAGCAACCGCCCACCCTGAGGCAGTATCTCCGAGACGTCGATGAGCCCGTGCCATGCCGCAGCAGCCGCGGGTTCAAGCTCGCCAAGATCAACCGTGATCATCGTGCTGCTTTGCCGGGTCTAGTTCGCTAATTATTATCCGCGCCTGCCTTTGCTCTCTGGGGCGATTCCAATCAGCTAGATCGGCTGCCACGAGCACGGGGCCCACCTGTGCTTCACGTGACGGAACGCGCAGAATTACGTTTCCCTTAACAGCTTCTCGCAGAAGGTACTCCTGAACAAGCATGGGGAGGTCCTTCTCCGATACATAGCCTTCTACAACATCGGGCGCGGACATTCGCGAGATGGGAGCGCTTACTCCTGATAAGACCAGTCGGCGGTCGCGGCGCAGATCTGAAATGTCGTCCACCGAGACTGAGAAAGAATGCCGCACCGCCCGCTTGGCCATGTAGCTACTCAATAATTGGGCGGAATTTTGAGATTCGAATAGCCGTCGCGCGTAGGCCTTGACCCGGCTGCGTTCGGAAGGCCTCAGCTCGTCACTTACTCCGCCTTCCAAGTGGTGCGCGAGCGACAACGCCATTCGTGGCGATAACGACCGTGAAACGCGGGGGGACCAAGCGAGAGCCTCGCTCTCGATGAGTAGTGAGTTCCCCAGACCGTCTCTAGCGGTGAGGCTAGCCACCTTGGTGCGCTCGGATTCCAGCGATCAGACACAACCGACTCGGCCTCGACGCGGTCCATACCCGCTGCGCCCGAACGTCGGGTCATCAGCCGGTGATCGCCGGGATGATCGCGCCCGAGAACACTTGCCAGGCCAGCGCAGTCTTGGCGACCAAGCTGAGGGTGATATAGGTGCGTTCGCCCTGCAGGTAGCTCTTCCATTTGCCGATCTGCTTGTACTGCAACCACTGGTTGATCGCGAAGGTGTTGAAGAACAGGAACAGCGAGATCACAATGCCAACGACGAATCCGGGAGCCGCAACCTCGTTCGTGCTACCGGGGCGCAAGAAGTAGATCAGAATGAGGATCCACGGCACGATGCCAACCATCGAACCAAAGATGAACGGCAACATGCCGCCAGAACCTGGCTGCTCATACTTTTCCTGCAGCGCGCCGAAGAAAATCATTGCAGCGTTCACGGCAAACACGGCGAACAGCGCTGCGATGTCGGTTACTCCGTTGATGGCCAAGATCAACCAGATCATGATGGATGAACTGAGCGAGTACTCTGTCCAGCGGAAGTAGTTGCGGCTCTGTAGGAGACCGTTCTTGTAGCGGCCGAAGAACCACGGGCTCGAAATGAGGAAGTGGAATACAGCACTGAGCACGAGGAACACCACGACGCCGACGCCGATGTTGACCTCGAACACAGTCACCCGCTCGGGCGGGATCGGTGCTCCGGGAGGGCCAGCCAGATAGTCGGCTGTTACAGCAAACAGCACCTGAGAGCTGAGCATCGTGAGCACAATCGCGAAGCCGATCGCCTGTACAAGATGCAGACTGCCCGCGACGATGTTGTAGATCCGCAGCCGATCGACTTGCTGCTCCGGAGAATAGGTCTTCTTCGACATGGGGCGTTCCCTTCGACGGTGTGGGTGCCACGTTAGCAGCGCCGTTACGGGACCCTGCAGCAGATTTACGCAGTTTGCGGGCCAGCACCTTTAGTGGATGCGGCCAGTCTCATGATGTGGGGCAGACGCGACTTACTCGTTAAGCCTCGGGTCGTTCGCTGAGGTTGCCCGCGACGAAGCCCAGGGAGTCACCGTCGTGCGCCATCTTCCGGAAGCCCAATCGTTCCGCGAGCACGATCGAGGCCGCATTGGGAGCTTCGATCACAGCTACCAGCAACTGAATCTGCACTCGGTCGAATGCAAAATCCATCATCGCGGAGGCGGCCTCAGCGGCAAAGCCATGACCGTAATGGTCGGGGTGCAAGATCCAGCTGATCTCAGCCGTGCGGCTTGTTGAGACGATTGAGCGCAGATGCAACGCCACATCTCCGATGAGCTTGCCGTCGTGTTCGATAGCGAGCGCCAAGAAGTCATTCGCCTGTTTCAGCACCACTTGCTTCGTGCGTTGCTTCAAGTGGATGCGCGACTCAGCTTCGTCTCGTTGCGGCCAAGACGTGTACGCCAGCACGTCTGGGGACGACTGGATCTCGTACCAGCGCTCGGCATCCTCAATGCGATGCGGCCGCAGAACAAGGCGCTCGGTGCCCAGCGTCGGAGCGTGCACGACGTGCTCAAGCGATGAACCACGAAGGAATCGCGGGCGGAAGCCTAGTTTCATCGACTAATCACACCCTCCCGCGTTAGGCAAAATTGAGAATTGCGAACCACAAGTTGTGGCCCTTTCATTAAATTCTAGTGGCCTTGAAATCGTTGAGCACTTTTGGAGAACGCCCAATCCCATTCCATGTTAAGGGCCGCTAGATTCCAGCTCGAACGGCAGCTCCCCTTGCGGAGACTGCGGGTGTCTTACTGCATCACTTTTGGGTTGTTGCGTTTCCACTAGGGAATTCAGGGTTGATAACTCGCGGCGAGTATTGGGTCCCATTCTTGGTCAAAAGAAAATCACGATTGGCGACTTTGATTTCTAACGGCATTTCTGCCCGCTGAACCATCTGGCCGCCATTGTGCATCGTGGACAACTCGATCGATGTGCCACTGTCACGTCCAGAAGAACCCGATTCGAGCATCCGATTGATGCTGTCCGGCACCCGCTGAGCCTCAAGCTGCGTCATAGCTCTGTTCAGAAGTGACGTGCCCTCCGGTTTGGTTACCCGTGTTGGTGTGAAGATCAGGCCGATATGGATGTTTGTGTGAAGCGTAACTCATGCTCGACTGGTGAAAGATATTCGAGCTGGGAGTGACGTCGCTGACGGTTGTAGAAGATCTCGATGTAGTCAAAGATCGCGTTCGCCAAGTCGAGCCGGGTGCGCCATTTCTTTCGGTTCAGAAGCTCGATCTGCATGCTCGACCAAAACGATTCCATCATGGCGTTGTCGTAACAATCCCCGATTGTGCCGAACGAGGGCATCAGTCCGGATGAGCGGATCTTGTTGGTGAAGGCCCACGAGGTGAACTGGACTCCGTGGTCGGCATGCACGATTGCGCCTGCCGGCGGTTTCCGGTTCTTGATTGCCATGTCGAGTGCGTTCACGACCAGGGTCGAGTCCTGGGCGTTGTCGATCGACCAGCCGACGATCTTTCGGGAGAAGGTATCCATCACGGCACAGCAGAAAATTTTGCCTTCTCTCGTGGGATGTTCGGTGATATCCGTAATCCAAAGCTCGTTAGGCGAGAGCCTGCGGAACTTGCGGTGCACCAGATCATCGGCGGTGGCAATGCCATGAAGGCGTTTTACTTTCGCCGGCCCCGGGAGGCCGCGAATGCCGGCTTTGCTCATCAGGACGGCCACCAGGCGTTCGCTCACCTGCACCTTCATGCCGATCGTCAACTCCGCATGAACCCGGCGGGAACCATAGGTTTGCCGGGATGCGATATGGACTTCGCTGATCAAACTCGTGAGCCAGAGGCGCCGCATTTGGGTGGGCGATATTGGCCGATTTCTATATCTGTAGTAGCCGGGGCTGCTCACTCCGAGGAGTCGGCAGCACTGCTTGGCCCGGTAGCCGGCCTCGATGAGGCGGTCGACGACCGGGTGAATCCTTTTGGGCCGGGACGATCTTCCCCGAGCAGTTTCGCGGCGATCTTCAGTATCTCGACTTCGGTTTCGAGTTGCCGAATTCGTTTCTTCGCTTTTGCCAGTTCGGCAGTTTCCGGCGTCGTAATCCCAGGCCGTTCGCCTCGATCGATCTGGTCCTGGCGCACCCAGCCATGCAGAGCTCCCGTGCTCACCCCGAGCTGAACGGCTGCGGTCGTGATGGGTTTACCAGCTCGCACGAGCGCGACTGCTCGAAGACGAAACTCGGCGGGGAATGGTCGTGGCATGAATGAAGCCTCTCAAGAGGCGGCCGATATTCACATCGTTTTAGGTAACCAAACTATGGGGCACGTCAAAGAATCAACCAAACCTTCAGCAGTCCCATCCGTGCCGAACCTCGTCCGGGAAGCCTGAATCCCACCGCTCCCGACAGGTATTCAATCCCGAGCGCGATGAGCCAGAACCAGATCCGAAATTCGATCGACACGAGTCCGCCGAGGATCCAAAAGACACCCGACGCAGCAAGCCAAATGAGGACGCGGACGAAATCGTGGGACAGATCGCGATTGTGGCGGGCTACGGCGGCGATCATGAATACCGTGCGGCCGATCTGGAGCACGACGTACGCGATCGCGAAGGTCAGACCACGATCGCCGAATGATTCAAAGATTGAGACGCTCATGATGAGTCCGACGAGCGCGAGCCCGATGACCGCGGCACGCACTGGAAAACGTGCCGGGTCGAGCCAATTAGTTACCCATGTCGCATAAACCCAAACCCGCCAGAGAGCAAGCACGAGCACTGCGGACTCAAGGGCACCGGTCGGTGACTGGTTCTCATAGAGGTAGCGCGATAACTGGGTGAGAGCCAACACGAAAATGAGGTCGAACAGCAGCTCAATGTACGTGACCCGATCGCTCCGCTCGCCGCCATCCGGTCGGAGCAGGTTGCGGCGTATCCCGAAAGAGGGCAGTCGGGGAGCCTTCGGCGTCGTGGTCACTGCTCCATTCTGTCTAAGCATCCGGGCTGCGCGACAGTGATCATTCACGCGCTGCTGGTGTGGTGTCGACGGTAAAGCTTTGGGTGATGGCGGCTGTCAACACGTTGCGGCCTTTAACGTCGTGTTCAACCGCACGCAGGACCAATGCTCGTCCGCGGTGTACCCGTGGCGAACGGCTATGCCGAAGCTGTTGCTACCGAGGAGCTCTTAGATGCAAATGATCTGGTCACGAGTGATCCACCGAGCGGCTGCCCCGATCGCGGGCCTGTCCCGGTTGGTTTCGTAGTGCAGCCGGAACGGGGCGCTGGTCGGCCCTCCTCTGAGCGCGCAGACGAAGGATCCGGCAGAGGGTGAGACGCGCAACACCCGGTCTTGGGGACGCAGAACGACAGCATCAGCCCTGAGCGCCTCCCCCTGCCACACCCTGTCACCAGCAAAAGCGCGGAATCATTGCACCGCGACTCACCACACAGCCAACGCAGCGACTACTGACCCACGCTCCCCGTCGGGAAGCACAGGACTCGGCGTGCGCTCCATACCGCGCTGGTCCGCGGCCTTAAGTGAAGAGGCTCACACCACCTGGACCAACCAGCAGTCCCACGACGATGAGCACAATGCCCCAGATGAGCTGGCGGCGAAAGATCGCGACAATGCCAGAAATAACGAGAATTGCCGCAATGATCCAGAGAAGTGTTGCCATGGTGTTGCTCCATTTCGTTAAGCTCCGACGGCCTTACGCCTACAGCCAGGTCGAGTCTGCTGAAGAAACTGTACCCCCAATCGGGCTCTGACCACCGTATTTCATCCAAATTGTCGCGGTGATAACCACGACGGCAAGGGCGCAAAAACCGATATCGCCGGGTACGAAGTCGAAACCGCAACAACAGTCTGGAATCGCCCTTCTGAAAGTGAGCTGTTTCCATCCGTCGTCACCGCCATCAGCTTCCATAAGCCCGGCGAGCTCGCCGGTCATGGGATGAAGCTCATTGAGCGACACAAGGCCGCCTCCGACCTCGACCGTTTTCTCGTCATGGCCGACCGCGCCTACAACAACAGTCGAGTCGAAACATTCCACATTCCTGCCCGCAAAGCCGGGGTCGAACTCGTCATCAACTACGACCAGAAGCGCGCGACGCTTCTCGCTCGCCTTCGCAACCGCAGCCAGTACCGCATGATTGCCAAGGGTCTCCCCGACCGCGACGGCTACCAACGGTTCACCTATCCAGCGGGGTCCCCCGTGCCGCACACTCCGCTCAACGGCAAAAACAGCATCATGGTCCCGTTGATGATTCCGGAGACAACCATGAAGTCTCGGGAGCCCGGAGGCAAGACACGTCGCCTCCAGCCCCTCAAGCACCTACAACGGTTCGCTTACAAGAGCGACGCGTGGGCAAGCTACTACGGCATGCGCAACCTCGTCGAAGCGTCCAACTCGCGCTTCAAAGATTCCAACCAAGAAGACCTGGGAAACCCCAAGAAACGTTCCGGCCGAGGATTCAGCTCGAACTACCTCGTCACGGCCCTCGCCATCAGCTCATTCAACCTGCGCTCAATAGCCACATTCATCCTGAAACTCAGAGATAGAGCCATCGAGAAGCCGCTCCGCACACGCCGTCGAAAAGACGAGAACGAGCGCCCTCTGGCCCGCCTGGTCACCACTCGGGCCGCCGCACCACCCGGGTAACCAGCACCCAAACCCAGACACCGCTACCGCTTCACCGAGACAATTCAGCCTGCCCAAAAGCGGGCTAATTCGTCGTTAACGGGAAATCGGCCACTATCAGCGGCCGAACATTCCGTCACGACCGACCGTAAACGGAAAGATCTCATCAAGATCTCCGTGGTCAATCAATTGAATGAACAAGACGGTTTCAAAGAATGAAACCGCCAGTTGTAGCTGAGGCGGGATTCGAACCCGCGACCTCACGATTATGAGTCGTGCGCTCTCACCAACTGAGCTACTCAGCCACGGCACCCGATTACCGGATGACCGAGCCCCCTGTGGGAATCGGACCCACTACCTCTTCCTTACCAAGGAAGTGCTCTACCAATGAGCTAAGGGGGCACACAAAAGCGCATATCGCGCGATCGGCACCGTAAGAGACTAGCACCCGTTTAAGAGCTCACAGTACGGTTGGGACTGAAATTTAGCGGTCACGCAAGATTAGTCGATGGCGTTCACGGTAAGCCACGCAAACGAGTCGACGGGAACCTCATCGAGATGAATTTCGAGGTGCAGATGTGCACCAAACGAGCGACCCGTGTCGCCCACGAGCCCGACAAAGTCGCCAACTTTAACCTCGTCGCCAACCACGAGCGGGCTCGAGTCAGAAATCATGTGAGCGTAGAGGCTCTCAACCTGCTGGCCGTCGATCACGTGGCTGATCCTCACGTAGTAGCCGTAACCGGAGTAGTCCGACTGCACGAACGTGACAACACCATCAGCGATCGCGTAAATAGGGGTTCCAGCGCCCGCAGCAAAGTCTGTTCCCTTGTGGAACCCACCGATGCGGTCTCCGAATTTATCGGTGGTGGGCACTGCGTAGGGGAACGGCCAGCGGATGGGTCCCGCAGTGGCGTTGTACTGATAGTCGATACCCGCGAATTTGAGAGCAAGCACTTCGGCGGAGGAGACGACCTTGACACCGTCGCGCCTGTCTACACCACCAACAACCTCATCAGACACTGCCAGTGACTGTGTCGGTCGCGAGTCTGCGGCGAGCTCTGGGAACTCTGCAGCAGGTGCTGCAGTAATCGCCATGACGTTGTCAGAACTGACAAATGCGTTCGACGGCACCGACACTCCGACTAAGAGCGCGGCAGCGAACAACATCGCGACACTCGAGAGTGCCTTAGATGCGAGCGCCTTACCTGGGCGACGCGGGGGGCCACTGGCCGAGAACGCCGCAGGCGACACTCGAATGCGCTTCGACTTTGCGGCGGAAGGACGTGGCTTTCGTGCCGGAGGAACAATCGCGGTCGACTCCGCTGTCGGCATGAACAGTTCAGCCACCACGGCAACTGTCGGCGCCTCCACCGACTGCCGCGTTCTGGGCTGAGTGCTCTCGTTTTCTGTTGCTCGTTCGCGCTCACGCAATTGTCTGCGTGTCAGGGGGATGCTATCCCTCGTTCCTGGTTGCTGTGGGAACGCGGTGTCGAGGCTCACTTCACAAGCCCCGTTTCACGAGAGGAGAACGTCACTGCGGCACGCGTGCTCGTCAGTGACATTCTTCTCCTCCACGCGATTCACGTGCTAGGTGTGAATGCATAATTTGGGCATTTGCCTACGCCCATACGGGTTACGCGCAGGTAACAGATTCATAAAGCTTAGCGTGCAAGTGGTCTACCCGCTACCCCACGCGTTGGCTCATAAGAAACCTCCGCGTAGCCCTATCCGTTGCCGGACGCGAAAATGAGGGTTGGTGTGCACTTTGGCAGCGTGTCGGAGTGATCTGACGTCGTTGGCGGCAGGTGGTCTTGCTGTCGGGGGTCACGTGGTTGTCGAGGCTGAGACCCGAGACACAGTGGTGGCCAGGGACGACCGAAAGGGCCGGAGAGAACGACGAAAGTCGCCTCCCCGGCCCCGATACTGCCCTGCGGAATACCTACTTCGCGGGCTCCGTGATGGTGCTGCTCTGCAGCGTGACCGCAGTCTGGGCCAGCAGTCGGCCGTTGATCGATGCGCCTGTGTTCATGGCGATAAGGGTCTTACTCAGGATGGTGCCCTCGAAGTGGGCTGTGGTGCCGAGGGTCACGGAACCGGCGGTCTGCCAGAACACATTCTTGGCCTGAACGCCGCCCGTGAGGATCACGCTCTTAGCCGGCGCCTCGGAGATATTTCCCGCGATCTGGAAAATGAAGACGTCGTCAGGTCCACCAGCGAGTTTGACGTCGTTGGAGATAGAAACGTCGGTGCTCCACTTGTAGAGGCCGGGCTGGAGGGTGCGCCCACCGATCTCGCCGGCGCCGAGATTGACGAAGTCGGGGTTCGAGCGCCCGGCGGCGTCGGTGTAGGCGATGCCCATGTCGCCGATGGCGGTCGTGAGCAGCGTGGCATCCGTCACCTTACAGGCCGGGCCAGCGGCGTCGACCGAGAAGATCGTGCCGGTCACCTCCGGGCAGGTAAGCAGGATGGCTGCACCCGTGATCGGGCTCGCCCCGACGTTGCCGGTGACGACAGATGAGGGGACATCCGTCACGCCAGTCTGCGACAGGATTGCGAACGTACCGGCAACGCCGAGCGCAACGGGCGCTTGGGGGAGCGGGTCTGCGACGGCGGATGCGCCGAAGCCGGCGGTGCCGATTCCCACGACGGCGACGGCTACGGCGGCGGCCAGGAGGCGTTTGCGCGAGGCGGATAGCTGATGGAATTTGGTCATAGTGTGTTCCCTCCCTACGGACCCGCAGGGTGCGGGTCCAAGCGGATCCGCAGTGGGTGCGGTCGCCGATGCTACACATCGGGTTTCGGGGTGTTGGCCAGGTTCGTCCCGGCAGAGTTCACCCAAAAAAGAGAGGCCCCCGGTCCCCCGAAAACAGACGTCCACCACGCACGAATTTGCACGCCCCACGGGACCGGTTCCACTTAATCTAATCTGTCTACCCCAATATAGGAGGGACACTACCCGGTGTCAATGGAACGACGAGACTCCCGTAAAGTGCTCGCGAAATGGGGTGCGAGTCGGGAGATTACGAAAAAGGCTAAGTGTGCGAGGTTGGGCCCGTTGGTCGCAACGACTGGATGCTGAAACCGACCAGGGATGGTGCCCAACTTGTCGGCCTGTCGGGGACTAGGCCCGGGCCGTTGCTCCACAACTCGATTCAGGTGAGTAAGGCCGGAGACGAGCATGAGAAGACGCGCGTCTCCGACAAACCACGCACCCCTTACCAGCGAGTCCTTGCTCAGGGATCCTCACCGACACGAAAGCCGCCGCGCTGGCCCGGAAAATCAACGCGATTCAAGCTCGCCTCTTGACATCAGGCGCTACCCCACTTTCAAGTGGGGTAGTTAGGCGTCTAGCCGCGCCAATGCGGCGTCCAAAAGCAGTGCAACATCCGGCTGTGCGGCCAAGATAAACTCCTCGCCAGCCGCGTTACCGCCCCGGCCTTTCACTGTTGCCCCGGCCTCCTGAGCGATGAGCGCTCCTGCTGCGTGGTCCCACGGATTCAGGCTGCGCTCGAAGTACGCGTTTACGCGCCCAGATGCCACCATGCAGAGGTCTAGTGACGCTGTGCCCATGCGGCGAATATCGCGCACTTGGGGAATCAGTTCTGCAATCACACGGCCTTGCTCGACGCGGGTGGTCTCTAGATAAGAGAATCCTGTGGCGACAAGGGCTTCAGAGAGGTCTACTGCTTCAGCAACCTGCAAGCACTCTCCGTTGAGAAACGATCCTCCCCCGACGCTTGCCGTGTAAGTCTCACGAGCACCAGGATTCACTACCGCACCGGCGAGAGCGCGCCAGGTTGCGGGGTCTGGTTCTCCTTCAACCACAGCGATACTCACCGCATAGTGCGGGATGCCATAGAGGTAGTTCACGGTGCCATCGATGGGGTCGACAACCCAGGTCAGTCCGCTCGTGCCAACGGATGCTCCACTCTCTTCCCCAAAGAAGCTGTCGTCGGGGCGCGCTTCGGCCAGCAGGCTGCGGATGAGCTGCTCGCTTTCACGATCAGCGTGGGTTACGACATCCACTGATGATGATTTGCGATCGGCAACGGCAACACCTTCGCGGCGACGCAGCGCAACCAGATCAGCTGCTTGAGTTGCAACGCTGGTGGCAAGAGAGAGAAGTTCGGCGTGAGGCATGCCTTCAGCCTAGGGCGCGCTAGCGTGGGTAGCTGTCGAAACTGGGCATGCGGATGCCGCAGCACGGCACCGCGGCAGGTGATGATTTAAGTGGTGGCGAGTGAGGGATTCGAACCCCCGAATGCGATGCAGTCTGATTTACAGTCAGATCCCTTTGGCCACTTGGGTAACTCGCCAAGACGCCTCCGGCCACATGTATTCATCTGACCGAACGCGCTGAACCAGAATACAAGGAATCCGGGAACCGTGTGACCACATCACCAAAAGACGGCAATGGGAGTTCTGCGCACTGCGCGGGTAACATGGGCGCATGGCTGATTCCTCGTTTGACATTGTGAGCAAAGTTGACCAAATGGAGGCGGAAAACGCCGTCAACCAAGCACAGAAGGAGCTTGCTCAGCGCTACGACTTCAAGGGCGTTGGCGCTTCGGTGGAGTGGACCGGTGAGAGTCTTCTGCTGAAGGCAAGCGCCGAAGAGCGCGTCAAGGCGGTTCTTGAGGTGCTTGAGGCCAAGTTCATCAAGCGCGGCATTTCACTGCGCAGCCTTGATGCGGGCGAGCCTTTCCCCAGTGGCAAGGAATACCGCATCGAGATCAGCCTCAAGAATGGCATCTCGTCGGAGGACGCAAAGAAGATTTCGAAGATCATCCGTGACGAGGCCCCTAAAACGGTGAAGTCGCAAATTCAGGGCGAGGAACTGCGTGTGCAGTCCAAGAGCCGCGATGACCTTCAGACGACGATGGCGCTGCTGAAGGGCAAAGACCTCGAAGTCGCCCTCCAGTTTGTGAACTTCCGCTAACAGCCTCCCCACAGCGTGGACCTCTTCCTGCTGATCTTTGCGGCAACTCTGCTGGTCGCTGTGCTCTTCTCTGCGCTCGCAGGGCGGACAGTGCTGTCAGCAGCCGTGTTGTTCTTGGTGGTCGGTTTTGTGATCGGCTCGGAGACTACGGGCATCCTGAACTTCGATTCCACCTCAGAAGAGGTCTCGACGATTGCCGAGATTGCCCTGTTCGTGGTGCTGTTCACGGATGGCATGAAGATGGGCTGGCCTGACCTGCGCAAGGCGTGGCGGCTTCCCGGTCGCGCCCTGGGTTGGGGGTTGCCACTCACTCTCGGCATCACTGCAGTGTTGGCGCACTATCTTGTGGGTCTCGACTGGCCTGCTGCACTCCTGATTGGCGCAATTCTGGCCCCCACTGATCCGGTTTTTGCGGCAGCGCTTGTGGGCGATAAGCGTGTGCCTCAGCGGCTGCGGCAGCTGCTCAACGTGGAGTCTGGCGTGAATGATGGGCTCGCCCTGCCATTCGTTGTGGTGTTCTTGGCAGTGAGTTCTGGTGCAGAAAATTTGCACTTGGGTGAGCTGGGGCTCGAGTTTCTTACCGGGACAGCCATTGGTATTGCGGTGCCATGGCTCGTGATCAAGGCCCTCCACACCAAGCTGTTTGCGGCTGCCGGGGTATTCGAACCGATCGTGCCTATCGCCATCGGGCTGCTCGTGTTCGCGCTCTCCACCACCGTGCACGCCAACCTGTTCTTGGCAGCGTTCGCCGCCGGTGTGACGGTAGCGACCGTCGGCCAGAAAGAGCGCGAAGCCTTCGATGAGTTCGGCGAGATCATTTCCGAGCTGCTCAAGCTGCTTGCGCTCATGATCTTCGGCGCACTGCTGTCATTCAAGTTTCTTGGTGAGATCGAGTGGACTGGATGGGTCTTCGCGATCCTCGCGCTCCTCGCTGCCCGGCCCGCAGCGCTCTACATCTCGTTCCTCGGCTCCGGGCTCTCCATGCGCGAGCAACTGGCAGCGATGTGGTTCGGTCCGAAAGGCTTCGCTTCGGTGGTCTACGTGCTCGTCGTCGTCACTGCGGGCATCCCCGAAGGAGACCTGATCTTCCACCTCGTCGCCCTCACCATTGCGCTGTCGATCATCGCCCATTCATCGACGGATGTGGTGGTCGCCCGGTCATTCAGCAGGCCGGATGAGACGCCCGCCTGGCAGGGACCGCCGACCAACAACGGATCCTCACCCCCTAGTTCCTGAGCTAGCCCCAAAGCTGGCTAGACTTCGAGCAATGGACGCCGGCGGCATCACCCTCAATTTCACGGCCATTGTCGCCGCTGCTCTCCTGCTGCTCGACTTCACGATTCGAGTGCTTTCGCTCATCTATGTGCCGCGCAACCGCCGGCCGCAAACTGCGATGGCGTGGTTGCTGGCGATTTTCTTCCTCCCGTATGTTGGCATCCTGCTGTTCCTGATGTTGGGCAGTCGCAAGCTGCCGAAGGGCCGCCGCGACAAGCAGATCGAGATCAACGACTTCATCCTCGAATCAACCGAGGGCATGGATCAGGTCAGGCGAGATCAGCCGTGGCCATCGTGGCTTGAGCCTGTTGTAGAGCTCAATCGCACCCTGGGCGCCATGCCGCTCGTTGGTGGCAACTCGGCGGAGCTCTTCCCTGATTACCAAAAGTCGCTGGATGCCATGACCGACGCCGTCAACGAAGCCACCAATTACGTGCACGTCGAGTTCTACATTCTCAGTCTCGACTCCACCACTGCCTCATTCTTCAACGCGCTAGAAGCGGCACATAAGCGCGGTGTTCGGGTTCGCGTGCTGCTCGACCACCTCGCATCACTGCGCGCTCCCGGATACTTCACGACCATTCGTCGCCTAAAGCAAATGGGCGTGCAATGGCAGGTAATGCTTCCCGTGCAGCCGCTCAAGTGGAAGTTCCAGCGCCCCGACCTGCGCAACCACCGCAAGCTGCTCGTCATCGACAACAAGCTCGCCTTTACGGGTTCGCAGAACATGGTGGATGCCACATACAACAAGCGCGTCAACAAGAAGCGCGGCCTGGAGTGGAAAGACCTCATGGTGCGCTTTGAGGGGCCGATCGTTGCCGGAATCCACGCGCTCTTCATCACCGACTGGTACAGCGAAACCGATGAGCTCTTAGTGCGCGAGGGATCGCTAGCACCGCCGACGGCGACCGCAGCAAACCTTGACGCCCAAGTAGTACCGAGTGGCCCCGGCTTTGAGGGCGAGAACAATCTGCGCCTGTTCAACTCGCTGCTCTATGCCGCCCAGGAGCGCGTAATCATCACGAGCCCCTATTTTGTGCCAGACGACTCGATGCTCTACGCAATCACGACGGCCGCTCAGAGCGGGCTCGACGTACAGTTATTCGTTTCTGAAGTCGGCGATCAGGCCATGGTCTATCACGCTCAACGCAGCTACTACGAGACCCTCCTGCGTGCTGGAGTGAAGATCTGGCTCTACCCGTCTCCAACGGTGCTGCACGCCAAGCACTTCACTATCGATGATCAAGTCGCGGTGATCGGATCGAGCAACATGGATATGCGCTCGTTCAGCCTCAACCTCGAAATCTCAGTCATGGTTCGCGGAGCCGAATTCATTGCCGACATGCGCAAACTCGAAGAGCAATACCGCAGCGTCAGTCGCGAACTCACTCTCGAGGAGTGGATGGAGCGCCCACGACGTTCCAAAGCGCTCGACAACATCGCACGACTCACCGCAGCTGTTCAGTAGAACAGGTCGGTAGAACAGGTCAGCAGCGAGTCGAGCTAGTTGGTGCCGAAATCTTTCGACGCAGCGATCATTTCGTCGCGATCGACGAGCTTGATGCGCGCACGGCCCTCGGGCTCCCCCAGAGCGATTTCGCGGGCATCCAGCAGCTGCCAGCCTTGCAGGTTGGTGAAGTCGACGTCGCGGGCCTTCAGCAGGTCGACGACTGACTGCTCGTCGGGATGCTCGGGGCTCCACCAGTTGGCCTGGTCATTCATGACGTGCTTGATGGTTTCCATCGCATCAGACTTGGTGTGGCCGATGAGGCCGACAGGTCCGCGCTTGATCCACCCGGTGGCGTAGACGCCGTGCACCTGCTGGTCGTTGTCGTCGATGACTTGACCTTCACGATTCGGGATCACGCCTCGGTGGTCGTCGAAGGGGATGCCGTCGAGCGGCGACCCGAAGTAGCCAACAGCGCGATAGAGGCTCTGCACCGCAACCTCGCGGAACTCGCCGGTGCCAACGACCCCGCCCTGTCCGTCTGGCTTGGTGCGTTCGTAGCGGAAGCCCTCAACGCGGTCGGTGCCGAGCACCTCGACGGGGCCGGCGTAGAAGTGCAGGTGCAGGCGACGTGAGGCCGTGCCCTTCTCTTCGCCGCGCCACTTTGTGAAGATGCGGTCGAGCACCATGATCTGCTTATTCGACTCGATGGCCGCTTTCGAGGCGTCGTCGTAGTTGAAGTCTTCTTCGTAGACGATCAGGTCGACATCGTCGAGCTCGCCGAATTCGCGCATTTCTAGCGGGGTGAACTTCACCTGCATTGGGCCACGACGACCAAACACGTGCACGTCGGTGACGGGGCTCGATGTGAGGCCCTCGTAGACGTTGGCGGGAATCTCCGTCGGCAGTAGGTCATCTGCGTGCTTAGCGAGCATTCTGGCGACGTCGAGCGCGACGTTACCGTTGCCAATGACGGCAATCTCTGTGGAGTCGAGAGTCCACTCGCGGGGAACATCGGGATGCCCGTCGTACCAGCTGACGAACTCGGCGGCACCGTGGCTGCCAGGCAGATCGATTCCGGGGATCGACAGCGGAGCATCCTGAACCGCACCGGTCGAGAAAATTACCGCGTTGTAGTGCTTCTTGAGGTCGTCGAGCGTGATGTCGCGCCCATAGGTGACGTTGCCGAAGAGGCGAATGTTGCCGGTGTCGAGCACGTCGCGAAGCGCGTTGACGATGCCCTTGATGCGCGGATGATCGGGGGCAACGCCGTAGCGCACGAGACCATACGGTGCTGGCAGTTGCTCGAACAAGTCGATCGAGACCTCAAACTGTCGTTCTGCTTTCAGCAGAATGTCTGCGGCATAGATTCCGGCGGGGCCTGCACCAACAATGGCGAGTCTGAGCTTGCTCATCGGCTGTAGTTTCCGTTCGTCTCGTTGCGCCCGAGCGCGGGCGAATGTGGCGTGCTAGTTGGAGCGTTCGACGATGCTGTCGGCGAAGCGCGTGAGGGCTTTCTTTACCGGGCCGTTGGGCAGGGGCGCAAGAGCTTCTACTGCTTCGCTACCCCAGCGACGGGCCTCATCCAAAGTCTTCTTCGTAACCGAGTGCTCCCGCAGTTCGGTCACCGCGGCATCAAGTGCAGCATCGTCACCTTCGCCAGAGAAGTTGTCGTTGACGTCGCGCTCGATGCGAGTGAGCAGGTCTGCAGCATCGCTATTCGTCGCGGCCAGCTCGCGCAGGTACAGCAGCGGGAGCGTCGCAACACCACTGCGCAGATCGGTGCCGGCCTTCTTGCCGGTCTTGTCGGTCTCGTCAGACAGGTCGATGACATCGTCGATGAGCTGGAAGGCAACACCGACCTTCTCGCCAAAGTCGCGAACCGGCACCGTGTACTCATCGGGAGCGCCAGAGAACATGACCCCGACCTCGGCCGCTGTAGCAATGAGGGAACCGGTCTTATCTGCGAGCACCTGAAGGTAGTGCTCAACAGGGTTCTCGCCGGGCTTCGGGCCGAGAGTCTCGTGCAATTGGCCCAGACACAGTCGCTCAAACGTGTTCGCCTGCAAAAGAAGCGCATCTTCGCCGAGGCCCGCAATGAGCTTGCTCGCCCGAGCGAAAAGCAGATCTCCCGTAAGGATCGCGACCGAGTTGCCCCACACTGACTGGGCGCTCGGAACACCGCGCCGCAGCTGCGCCTCATCCATAACGTCATCGTGGTAGAGCGAAGCCAGGTGGGTGATCTCTACTGCCTGAGCCGCCGTGACGACATCGGCATTATTCCCGTTGCCCAACTGTGCCGTGAGCAGAGTGAGCACAGGGCGCACGCGCTTGCCGCCAGCTTCGAGAAGGTAGCGGCTCGTGGCATCCGCAATCTCGTCGGCAAAGGTCATGTGTGAAAGCAGGCCTGCCTCGACCTGCTCAAGACCCTCTTCGATGGCAGCAGCGAATCGACGCTCGTCGCTTGAGGCAAAGAGCTTCTCGCCCAGTCCCAATGAGGAACTCAGGGTGTTGCTGCGGCGAGCAGACGGAACGCTCGGGTTCACTATCAACCGATTTCTTTTGCGAAGCGCTAAGGCTTCGGTTTGGCGTTTTTAATGGTCTTGATGGGCCGGGTGGCGAGGTCTTTGCGCTTGGCAACCGACGCGAGAACCGTTTCATCGACAGGCTTATGGCCGCGGTGCATCGCGACAATGCCCGCAGTGAGGTTGCGGTGGGCAACCCTAGTGAATCCGGCAGCCCGAATCCACTGACTCAATTCGCCTTGATCTGGCCATTCACGAATCGACTCCGCCAGATAGGTGTACGCCTCAGGGTTGGAACTCGTGCGATCGGCAATGAGCGGCATTACGCGGTTCAAGTAAGTGAAGTAGCCGGCGCGCACAATGGCGACCGGCGGCTTGGAAAATTCGGTGATCACGAGACGACCGCCCGGCTTCACAACGCGGAACATCTCCGAGAGTGCCGCACGAGGATCATTGACGTTGCGCAACCCAAAACTGATGGTGACCGCATCAAACTCGTTATCGCCAAACGGGAGCTTCTCCGCATCGCCCTGAACGAACTCGATCTTCTTGTGACGCTTGCGAGCCTGCTCGACCATGCCTGTGGAAAAGTCGAGACCAATAACTCTGGCGCCGTTGCGGTGAAGGGCCGCCGAGCTTGTGCCGGTGCCCGAAGCAATGTCAAGGATGCGTTCGCCAGCCTCTGGGGCAACAGCGCGCACCGTGGCAGCCCGCCACAGCACTGCGTTTCCGGCCGACAAAACGGCATTTGTGCGGTCGTAGTGTTTTGCGACACCATCGAACATCCCGGCCACGTCGTCCGGTCGCTTGTTCATGTCAGCCTTACCCACGCCATCAGTCTAGGGCGCTCAGGGCCGATGCTCACTTTCCCCGCCGCAACTGACAGGTACTCTGATACCTGTGAGGCACTATTGGGCTACAGAGCAGCCCGTTCCCGGCACCAAATTTGGCGTTCGCGATGACTAGCACCCGCGAACCGCTCACCGCTGTTACGCGTCCGAGCGCGTCGATTGGCAGCATCCTCGACTGGATCGCCCCCGACTATCCTCTTGCGTTCGTTCGCGGCGGTGACGGAATCGTCGGAGTCGGCGAACTGCTTCGCCTCGAATTCCGAGGTGCAGATCGATTCGCCCAAGCAGCAGCAGCCTGGAGCGAGCTCTCGCGCACCGCAATCGTGCACGACAGCGTGAAACGTGCCGGCACCGGCCTCGTGGCACTCGGCAGCTTCGCGTTCGCTGACTCGTCTGCTGCTGCGAGCGTGCTCATCGTGCCTCGCCTCCTCATTGGTAGCCGAGACGGCATCCACTGGGTCACCTCAATAACTGTCGGCGAAGTCGGCGGACTCCTCAACACCACGGATGCTCTCGCCACTATCCCGCGTACACCCCACGGGGCACACGTGCATATTTCGTTCACGCCAGGAGAGACGAGCCCCAAAGGCTTCACCAGCACCGTCACAGCTGCACTGCGCGAGATCTCCCAATCCCACGCAGCAAAGATCGTGCTCGCTCGAGATCAAGTCGCCACCCTTCCCGCAGATGCTGACCTGCGCGTGCCAATCGAAGCCCTCGCCAGCCGCTACCCCGACACCTTCACGTTCGCCGTCGACGGCCTCATTGGCTCCAGCCCCGAAACTCTCGTGCGGGTGCACAACGGCAGCGTCAGCGCCCGCGTCCTTGCGGGCAGTGCAGCGCGCGGCGACGACCGAATCTCCGATGGGCGAGCCGCAGCGACCTTGGCGAACTCACCCAAGGATCAGCAAGAACATGCGCTTGCGCTTGCCAGCGTCATGGATGCTCTGCAGTCGTTGAGCAGTGAACTGGTTGCGGCATCCGCCCCATTCGCATTGCAGCTGCCGAACCTGTGGCATCTCGCCACCGACATCAAGGGGCAGCTGACGGAGCGCTCAAGCGCACTCGACCTCATCGAAATCCTGCACCCGACAGCGGCAGTCGCGGGAACACCCACACCAGCAGCAATTCGGATCATCGACGAGCTCGAAAGTTTCGATCGCGGTCGCTACGCCGGGCCGGTTGGTTGGGTCGATGCAAATGGCAACGGCGAATGGGCTGTCGCTCTGCGCTGTGCCCAAGTCGACGGCACGAGTATCACCGCGTATGCCGGTGCAGGCATCGTTGCGGGATCGGATGCCAAACGCGAACTCGCCGAGACGGAACTCAAGTTCCGCCCCATCGTCGACGCGTTCGGCTAGAGCCCTTCGAGACCGCGCGGTCCTGAACGAGGTCGACTAGCTGTCGGCCAGCCGACCCTTTTCGGCCTCAACGTCATAGTCGGCACTCGGCCACTGCGGATCGATCCCCTCTAGAGCCTCCAACAGAAGCTGCTGAACGGCCCACCGCGCGTACCACTTCCGGTTCGCAGGGATCACGTACCAGGGAGCAGCCGCGGTTGTCGTGCGACGCAGTGCAATCTCGTAGGCCTCTTGGTATTCCGACCACAGCAGTCGCTCATCAACGTCGCCGGGGTTGTACTTCCAGTTTTTTTCTGGCCGGTCGAGACGCTCTTGCAGTCGCTCTTTCTGCTCGTCGGCACTGATGTGCAGCATGATCTTGATGACCGTGGTGCCCTGTGCCACAAGTTCTTTTTCGAACTCCTCGATGATCCCGTAGCGTTCTTCGACCGTCTCGGGGGTGGAGAATCCGTGCACCCGGTGAATCAGCACATCCTCGTAGTGCGAGCGGTCGAAGACGCCGATGTTGCCAGCAGTGGGAAGTTCTTTTCGGATGCGCCACAAGAAGTCGTGCGACTTCTCTTCGTCGGTTGGTGCCTTGAACGCATAAATCTGCACGCCCTGCGGGTCCACCCCGCCAATGACGTGACGCAGGATGCCGCCCTTGCCCGCCGTGTCCATCGCCTGCAACACCAACAGCACTCGGCGCTTGCCGCCGAACTTGCTCTCGGCGAAGAGCCGCTCCTGCAGTTCGGCTAGGCGCTCGGTGTTCTTAGCGAGCGCCTTTTCGGCATCTTTCTTGTCGCCATCGAATCCGGGAGTCGACGACGGATCGATGTTCGCGAGCTCAAAATCGGTGGAGACAGGCGTGAGTGTGCTCATGTGCACAAGATTACCCGGCGAACCTAGCGGCTCAGTGGAACCTCAATGATGGTTGGTTCGGGATGCGCCGAGAGCGCCTGATCGAGTTCGCCGCGCGTCGCCGCCGAGATGTAACGCCAGCCGTAGGCGACAGCAAGTGCCTCAATGGATGCGTTCTGTTGCGTCAGCAGCACGCGATCAAAGCTGTCGCCGGCCTGGCCCGCAACTTCGAGCACGTCGAAAATTGTGCCGCCACCGTCGTTGCCGACAATGACCTGGATGCGCGGTCGAGGCTCTCCAACACCAAACATGAGTGCCCCAACATCGTGGAAGATCGCGAGGTCGCCGAGCAGCACCCGAGTGACACCCTCATTTCCTGCCTCAGCTTGACTGGCAAGGGCGATACCGAGAGCGGTGGAGATCGTTCCGTCGATTCCTGCGAGGCCGCGGTTGGCATGCACCGGGATCTTCTTGCCCGGCACAACGCGGTCCACTTCGCGGATCAAGCGTGAGGCGCCAAGCACCAGCCGGTCGTGCGGCCAGGTTGCCCTCCACACTGCTTCGGCGAGCATGCGCCGGTCGACAGGGGTACGCACAATCGCCAGCTCTGATTTGGCGTGAGTGCGAGCATCCGCGTCAATATCAGGGGCGATGCTTTCGGTTTCGAGAAGCTGGCGGCTCGAACTAACCCAACGGCCGAGCCATGCCCGGTCGGTGGCCTCGCCCGACACAGAAACTTCGTCGACGAAGAGACGAACGCAACGGCCAGGGTTGTAGTCGTCGGCAGACGGATGCCGCACCACGATGGTCTGAACTCCGGGCCGCTGAATCAGCGCCGGAATCTCGCGACTCAACGTTGGATGCCCGAAGACGATCACGCGCGCCACCCGATCGCCGAAGTTCGCGGTGTTCAGGAGCTCGCGGTAGGCAACAACGAGGTTGGGTCCGAAGTGCGCTCCACTGGCAACCTCGGCGATGAGCGGTGAACCGAGTTCGCGGGCGACCTGCTCGGCACGCGGTCCAGCACCGGTGCCGGCAACGACAACGGTGGCCGGGGCGGGGCTGAGCCCGACTCTCGTTGGTGCTCCCGGCGATTGCTGGGTGGTGATTTCTACGACCGGATCGAGATCGCTGAAGAGGTCAGGAAAGGAGGGTTCGCGAGCGGTTGCTGGCTCGGGAGTGACATCGCGCAGCGAGGGCTGCCACGTGAATGGTGCAGAGAGCGGTTCGTCGAACGAGAGGTTGAGGTGCACGGGGCCGTTGACTGCGGCAACGGCTTCGCGGGCTAGTTGCGCTGCGGCATCCATCTCGTCTGCCGCACCAGTGGGTGCTTCGACATCCCAGGTTTGGTGCACAGCGGTGCCAAAAATGCCCGGCTGCTGGGTGGTCTGGTTCGAGCCGATGCCCCGGAACGAGTCTGGACGGTCGGCACTGATGATGATCAGGGGAACAGCAGAGTGATGCGCCTCAAGAACCGCGGGGTGAAGGTTGGCTACAGCCGTGCCCGAGGTCGTGACAACCAGCACGGGTGCACCAGTTTCGACAGCGAGACCTAGTGCGAGAAAGGCCCCGACTCGTTCGTCGATGCGCACGCGCAAGCGCAGTAGTCCTTGCTTCTCGAATTCGGCGGCGGCAAGCGCGAGTGCCTGCGAACGCGAGCCGGGGCTCACCACGATGTCTCGAACGCCGAGACGAACGAACTCTCCGAGAAGGGCTACCGAGAAATTAGTTGCCGGAGAGCTAGTTGGTCTTATCGTCATCGTCGAGATCTGCGAGTTCCTGTTCAAGGCGGCGGATGCGTTCATCTTGTTCTTCTTTGAGGCGCATCTTGCGCAAGAAGTCGGGGTCGTCATCGGGAGCAACCGTGCGTGTTCGACCGGCACTGGCACTACGTGCCTTGCCGAGCCTGAACCACAGCACAACGCCGATAACGGGAAGAAGCACAATCACTAGCACCCACAACACCTTGGGCATTGCGCGCACCCGACTGCGATCGGTGAGGATCACGTCGACAACGGCGAACACGTCTACCGCGACGAGCGCGAAAGCGAGAACTACCAGTAGTCGAGGCATATGCCCATTCTACGCTCGCAGGCTGCGTGCGGGATGCGAGCCTAGACTGTTGGCGTGAAACCTTGGATCCTCTACTCACTATTGCGGCTCGGAATCTTCGCGGCGGTGTTTGCTCTGCTGATGGTCGCGCAGGTTGACTGGTGGCTTTCGGCCATCATCGCCGCAATCGTGGGATTCGCGATTTCGTATATCTTTTTCGGCAAGCTTCGAGATGCCGTTGCGCTCGATATTGTGGCGCGACGCTCAGGCCCCAGCCACGACCCCGACCGCGACGCGGAAGATGCGGCAGCAGATCTCAGCGCCGAAAGTCGCGACCTAGAAGGCGATCGCTGAGGCTAGCCCCAGACCAAACAGCAGTGCTGTAAGCCCGGTGAGGCGCAGCGCCAAGATTAGCTCTGACGCTGTCTTGGCGGTCAGCACAATCACGCACGCTGGCAGCGCTACGAGCAGCACGAAGTACACCAGGTAGGCGTTGACGTAGAGCAACGTGTAGACGCCCAGGATGCCAAAGGGCACAAGCATCGCACCAACGTAGAAGATGCGCGATGGCAGGTTGCCAATCATCACGGCCAGCGTGCGCTTTCCCGCAAGCTTGTCTTGCTCAATGTCGCGGATGTTGTTGACCATGAGGGTCGCAACGGCGAACAGCCCGACTGCCACCGCCGCCAACCACGACTCGAGGGTCACCGTGTCCGCGAGCACATACGTGGTGCCTGCGGTGGCAACGAGTCCGAAGAAGATGAAGACGAACACTTCACCCAGACCGAGGTAGCCGTAGGGTCGTCTGCCACCAGTGTAGAAGTACGCGGCCAGAATCGCGAGGGCACCGACGGCGAGCAGCCACCAGTGTTCACTGCGAATCACGATGATGAGGCCTGCCACGGCGGCGATGCCGAACCAGACGAACGCAACCGTGATGACGGTGCGGGGTCGTGCAGCGCCCGAGCCGGTGAGGCGGCGGGGGCCGACGCGGTTCTTATCAGTTCCGCGCACTCCGTCTGAGTAGTCGTTGGCGAAGTTCACTCCAATCTGAAGCGACACGGCAACGATCAGGCACAGCAGGGCACGCAACCAGTGCCATCCGGCGCCGTCTTCTTCGTGCGGCAGCACATAGGCGGCAGCTGTGCCCAACGCTACGGGCGCGAAGGCGAGTGGAAGCGTCTGAATGCGGGCGCCACCAATCCAGTCGCGCGCGGTCACTTTCGCGATCTTGGGCGCTTTAGGCGGGCGACCACCGGGGCGACCGCTCTTGTTCTTCGCCGAGTTGGTGTTCGATTTCGGTGCGACGGTTGTGGGGTCGATGGTTTTGGGGTCGATGCGTTGCTGTTTAGGAGAGGCCACGGTGGGATTCTACTTAAGCACGACTGACGCAAGGGCCAGGCGGTCGGGCTTTCCTGTTGCCAACATCGGAATCTGATCAATCAGCATTACGCGGGCGGGGGCCGCTGCAGCCCCCAATTGTGCGGAAATCGACTGCCGAAGGGCATCCACATCAATCGCGGATGTCGTAATCACCACGAGCGCTTCACCCCATTCTGGGTGCGGCACAGCAACAACAACGGCAGTACTCTGACCGGGCAGAGCGTGCACCGCAGTCTCCACTTCGGCGAGGGACACTTTCACTCCTCCGGAGATGATCATGTCGTCTGCGCGACCACGAACCCGCAGCACGCCGTCCACGATCTCGCCGATATCGTCAGTGCGATACCAGCGGGTGCCCTCGTGCTCACGGAACGTAAAAGCACTGCGGTGCGGGTCTTCGAGGTAGCCCTCGGCCAGCATGGGACCAGCAAGTTCGATGCGATCATCCACAAGCCGCATCTGCGCGGTAGGCAGCGGTGTGCCGTCCCACACGCAGCCGCCGCTGGTTTCGCTCGACCCGTACGTTGTCGTGACGGCGAGGCCGCGAGCGCGTGCTGCCGCAAGCAAGGAGCTCGGGGTTGACTGGCCGCCAACCAGAATCCGAGTGAAGGTTGCCAACGCGGCGACGGCATCCGCTGATTCGAGAAGTCGCGCCAATTGCACCGGCACGAGCGAAATGAAGCGTCGTTCTGCAGTGAGCTCGGCTGCGGCTGCAACGAAAGTCTCGGCAGTGAATCCGTTCGGCGACATCATGACCGGCACGGTGCCCGAGAAGTGCGAACGCGCCAACACGTTGATGCCCGCAATGTAGTGAGAGGGCACAGCCAGGAGCCACTGCCCCGACCCACCCAACAGTTCATCGGATGCCGCGGCACTCGCCTTCAGCGCTTCGGCACTGAGCATCACGCGCTTAGGTCGGCCTGTCGATCCGCTCGTCTCGACAACAATGGCTACGTTCGCGGGCACGGTCTCTGGCAGTCCAGAGGGGGAGGCCGGGTGCGGCAGAATCGCGGCCCCCGTTCCCTCGAGTGCTGGCACTAGCGCTGCCCAAACCTTGCGTGGATCGCGCGCGTCAATCGACCAGAGTTCTCGTGTCACAGCAATTGCTCCGTTGCTCAGTACTGCCAGGGAAACGGTGACCAGTCGGGTGCACGCTTCTCAAGGAATGAGTCGCGCCCTTCGACTGCTTCGTCTGTTCCGTAGGCCAATCGGGTGGCTTCTCCCGCAAAGACTTGCTGACCGACGAGGCCATCGTCTACAGCGTTGAGCGCAAACTTCACCATGCGGATGGCGGTGGGCGACTTGGTCATGATCGTCTGCGCCCACTCGTAGGCGGTGGCTTCGAGCTCAGCGTGCGGCACTGCGGCGTTGATCGCTCCGGCGTCGAGGGCGCGCTTGGCGTCATACTCGCGGGCTAGGAAGAACACTTCTCTGGCAAACTTTTGGCCGACTTGGCGGGCGAAGTATGCGCTGCCGTAGCCAGCGTCAAAGGAGCCGACGTCGACATCCGTCTGCTTAAAGCGTGCATGTTCGGCGCTGGCAATCGTGAGGTCGCAGACGACGTGCAGCGAGTGTCCTCCTCCGGCAGCCCAGCCGGGAACCACAGCAATGACGACCTTGGGCATGAAGCGGATGAGCCGCTGCACTTCAAGAATATGCAGGCGCCCGGCGGCGGCCCGGCGTGCTCCAGCCGCAGCGGCAACGTCTGCCTCCGAAGCCTCAGCCTCCTCCGCGGCGCTTGCTGCCGTGGGGTTAGTTGCTCCGGCCTGACCTTCATACTCGTAGCCAGCACGGCCACGGATGCGCTGATCGCCGCCAGAACAGAACGCCCAGCCGCCATCTTTCTCGCTCGGCCCGTTGCCGGTCAGCAGCACAACGCCGATGCGGGGATTCTGGCGGGCATCGTCGAGGGTTTGATACAGCTCATCGACGGTGTGCGGGCGGAACGCGTTGCGCACTTCGGGGCGATCGAACGCGATACGCGCGATCGTGCCGGTCACATCCTGGTGATAGGTGACATCCGTGAGGTCATCGAACCCGGCGACTGATCGCCACAACTTTTCGTCAAATATTTCTGAAACCAGCGCCATGGCTCCACCATAGCTACCGAAGAGCTGTACTTAGCCACCGAAGAAGCGAAACACCGTGACGAGCACGATCGGGTTGGCAAGGATCGCCATGGCGAGACCGAAGGCTGCCCAACGACGCTGGTAGCCAAAAACGAGGCTGATGACTGCGGTTATTGCGGCCGAGATCGACACACCAACGGTGACGTAGCCGAGTATGGTTCCCGTGGGAAAGTTGCCGCCGGTCGTGACGAGCATGGCCACGATGAAGAGCACGAACGTTGCCACTCCCAAAGCTGCGGCGATGAAACCGATCCAGGTCGGGCGGGCGCGACGAACGACCTTTTCGCTCTCGACGTTGTCAGGCTCGGGCGCTTCGGTGGAGATTTCTGGCTCGTCGTCGACAACGCCTACGACGTAGTACGGCACGACTTTGGTTCCGACGCGCTCGATATCTCCCGGATTAGTCACGCAATTACCCTAACTGACAGAGGAACTTGTCAGACTAGGGACATGTTCCCTTCAGTGAACGAAATTCTCGACACCGCTCATGTGGTGTCCCTTCCCATGACTTCCCGCTTTCGCGGCATCGATCAGCGTGAAGCGCTGCTCTTTCGCGGCCCCCAAGGCTGGAGCGAGTTCTCTCCTTTCGTGGAGTACGACGATGTCGAGGCGAGCACGTGGCTTATGGCCGCAATCGACTACGCCTGGAATGAGACTCCCCCACTCGTGCGTGACCATATTTTTGTGAATGCAACAGTTCCCGCGGTGGAAGCCGAACTTGTTGAAGCGGTGCTCGAACGATTTGATGGCTGCCGGACAGCCAAGGTCAAAGTTGCCGAGCCAGGCCACACCCTCGCGGATGACGTCGCCCGCGTCGCTGAGGTGCGTCGCGTGATGGGGCCGGCAGGTCGCATCCGCATTGACGCGAATGGCGCTTGGACGGTCGATGAGGCCGAGCGTGCCGTTCACGCCCTCGCAGAGTTCGACCTCGAGTATGTGGAGCAGCCCTGCGCGACTGTTGAAGAGTTGGGTGAGTTGCGCGGTCGCATCGCCTACATGGGCATCCCGGTCGCTGCAGACGAGAGTGTGCGCAAGGCAGAGGATCCTCTGGCTGTTGCTCGCTCAGGCGCAGCCGATTTGCTCGTCATCAAGGCTCAACCCTCTGGGGGCATTTCTCGCGCCCTCAGCGTTGTTGAGCAGGCAGGACTACCCGTGGTGGTCTCTAGTGCTCTCGAGACGTCAGTGGGCCTTGCAATGGGTGCGCACTTGGCTGCCGCGATCGATCCGCTCGACTACGACTGCGGGTTAGCTACGGCATCCCTGCTCGCCGCAGATGTCACCCCATCTCCGTTGCGTGCGCGTGGTGGGCGCATTGAGGTACGGCGAGTGGATGCCGACGAAGCGTTGCTCACTCGCTGGGCCGCCAATCCGGAGCGCACCCAGTGGTGGCTCTCGCGCCTTGAGCGCTGCCACGAACTAGGTAAAAACTAGTTACAGCCCTGAGTAGGAGTGGAGCCCCTTGAAGAACAGGTTGACGACCGTGAAGTTGAAGACAATCGCGGCGAGACCTACGATCGCGAGCCAAGCTGAACGGGAGCCGCGCCATCCACGAGTCGCCCGGGCATGGATGTAACCGGCATAGATGGTCCAGATGATGAAGGTCCAGACCTCTTTGGTATCCCAACCCCAGTAGCGACCCCAGGCGCGCTCAGCCCAGATGGCACCCGCCATGAGGGTGAAAGTCCACATCACAAAGCCGACAACGGCGAGTCGGTAGGCCAATGTTTCAAGGCGATCAGCCGCAGGAAGAGTGTCGAGGAAGCGCAGCTTCAGCGCCTTGCCCATTTCGCGTCGCGACTGCATGAGCTGCACGATCGAGAGACCCGCAGCGAGCGCAAAGAACCCGGTGCTCAGGCTGGCAACGAACACGTGGATGACCAACCAGGCCGACTGCAGAGCAGGAGGCAAGGGCACGACATCTACATAAAAACTTGACGTACCAACACCGAGCGCGATGAGCGCGAAGCCAGTGATGAACGCGCCGAGGAAGCGAAGATCCTGCCAGAACTGCACTACAAGGAAAACACCGATGATCAGCGCGGTGGCGGTGATCGTGAACTCGAACATGTTGGCCCAGGGAACGCGATTTGCGGCTACACCACGCAAGACGACAGCACCCACATGCAGCACCCAAGCGATGACGGTCATGGCTACTGCGAGACGCAAATACTTGGGCGAATCCGCGCGCGGGGCGGCAGCGCCTGAACCCGCAGCCTTGTCAACGGTGAGTGTGGCGGTCGATCCGGCAGCGGAGCCGCCGACCGATGACGCCGCAACGCTTGCGCTGCGAGCGGATGCCGCAGCCAGCCCGGTCACGGACGCTTCGGCAGCGTCACCCGACTCTGCCGAACGGCGCGCCAAATCAATGGCGAACATTACGAACGCAAGCGTATAAATCGCCATCGCGGAGTAGACCGCAATCAGCGAGTACGAAGCAAAGGTCTCAGTCACGAATCCACTCTAACTTTCAATTGCTGGGAATGCCTATCGGCGAAGTCTGCGACCGCAGCCTCAAGGTTGGGGTCGTCACCGCGGGCGAGAGCCGCGTATTCAACGGTCGTCGTGCCGTCATCATCGGTGCGGGCTGAAACCCACATCCGGCGCCGCGGCACAAACAGGCTCGTCACAAGACCGGCGAGCACGAGAATCGAGAACAACAGCACCGGTACCTGCGAGGGGTCATGGTGCACTTCGAGCGAAGCGAAGCGCGGGATGCTCGCCAACTCGACACTACCCAGGTTGTTGGGTAAATCGACTCGATCACCGGGCGTCAACCGCACCGTCTCTGCCTCGGAGTCGCGGCCCGCAATCTGCTGAAGCGAGTCGGTGTTGAGCGCATAGGCGTTGGTACCTTGGCCGTTGTCGAGGCCGAGGTCACCCTGATAGACCTCCAACGTCAGCGTGGGCGAAATGAGATCGGGATACACAGACGTAAGCGCGCCCGAGGTGAGCGTGCCAGTCGTCGGGTAGAGGAAGCCAAGCATGCCGATCTGCTGATCGAGACCATCCGGAATCTTAATGATGCACGTGCTACCGAGGTTGCCATCAAAAGGAATGCATGCAGTGGGCTGCGAGGAGATTACCTTGTCATCGGCGTCGCGAACCGTGAGAACCGGGGCGTAGCCGTTGCCGAGAAGGTAGATGGACGTGCCTGCAACGCTTAACGGTTCATTGACTTTGATGCGTGCAGATTGGGAATCTTCGCCGCGTATGGTGGTTGTGACATTGGCGGTGAAGTCAATGGGTAGCCCAATGGCTTGGCGGTTGGACTGTTCGTAGACGGGTTCAAAAGAGTCAAGAGCGACAGCGAACGGGTCCAGGGCCACGTCCGTGAAAAAGCGGCCAGGATTGAAGGAGTCATAGCTGGCGAGAGAGTTGCTGAACGCGTACCCCTCCACGACAACGCGCTGGCCCGTATAACCAAAGCCACCACCAATGCCGACCGCGATCAGCACACCGACTAGAGCAGAGTGAAACACGAGGTTGCCGGTCTCGCGGAGGTAGCCACGCTCAGCACTGACCGAACCGCCATAAAGCTCGGTACGATAGCGCTGCGAGCGCAGCAAGCGGCGAGCGGCCTCGATAGTGGTTGCCGCATCCGCTTCGGTCGTGCGGGTCGTGAAGCCCTCCAGCCGCGACAGGCGGGCGGGGGTCTTCGGTGGGCGCGCACGCAGTGCATCAAAGTGGTGCTTGGTGCGCGGCAGTACACAACCAACGAGCGAGATGAACAGCAGAAGATAGATCGCCGAGAACCACACCGAGGTGAAGGTGTTGAACACTTGAAAGAAGTCGAGAATCGCTGCGGTGTCTGGGTTGTTGCGGCGATAGGCAATGACACCGTTGGGGTCGGAGCTTATCTGCGGAACGAGCGAACCGGGGATCGCCCCAACAGCCAGCAGCAGCAGCAGGAAGAGGGCCGTGCGCATGCTCGTGAGCTGGCGCCAAAAGAACCGCGCGTAACCAACGAAGCCCAACTTCGGCTGCTGAATCTTGCTGTGCGCCAGTGGCGCATCCATGTGGTCGGTCGGCCTGGTCGAGTCACCACCGTTCGCCGGCTCAGATGACTGTGTCGAAACCACCGATCACCGCCCCCAAACTTGTCACGATTGCACGCCACACACCGGTAACCATGAGCAGCCCAATCAGCACGAGCAATCCCCCACCAATCAGATTAATAGTGCGGATGTGGCGGCGCATCCACGCCACCGACCCAGTCGCCCAGTTCAGGCCCAAAGCCACGAGCAGGAATGGGATACCGAGACCCAGACTGTAGGCAACGCCCACCATTGCAGCACGGCCGGGATCGCCCCCGTCGAGCGCCATGCTGCCGACAGCAATGAGAGTAGGCCCAAGGCAGGGCGTCCAGCCGAGAGCGAAGACGATGCCAAGCACTGGAGCACCGGCAAGTCCGGTCGTGACCTTCAGTCGGGGTCGAATCGTGCGCTGCGCAAATGTGACCTGCCCAATGAAGACAAGCCCCATGACGATTACGAGGGCTCCAGCGATGCGAGTGATGAGATCAAGCCAGGGCCGCAATAGGAGGCCAGCCGTGCCGAACAGCACCGTGAACGCGACGAACACCACGGTGAAACCGAGGATAAAGAGCCCAACGCCCAAAGCGAGCCGCTTCGTGCTGCTCTTGCCGTCGGCGCTCGTGAATCCGCCGATGTAGCCCAAGTAGCCGGGAACCAGGGGCAGAACACACGGTGAAGCAAACGACACCAGTCCGGCGAGCAACGCAATCGGGATCACGATCAGAAGGTTGCCGCTGAGAACGAGCTCCCCAATCGGGTTCGACACTATTGACCTTCAGCGAGGACAGAATCTATCATCGCTGCCAGAATGCTGGGGTCGCGCACCAGACCACTGATGCGGGCCGCGAGGCGCCCTTCGCGATCAAGCACGAGAGTGGTAGGGACCGCATTCGGCGGCACGGCACCGGCAAATGCAAGTTGCACGCCCGCAGTCTTGGCATCCAAAACTGAGGGATACTCAATTCCATATTCACTTGCAAAAGTGAGGGACGTTTGAGCCGTGTCAAGGATATTCACTCCCAGAAAGGGAACGTCGGGGTATTGGGCGCTGAGGTCAACTAGATCGGGAGCCTCAAGGCGGCACGGAGGGCAACTAGCGTACCAAAAGTTCACGACATAGACCGAGCCTACGAACTCGCTGCTCGAGACGGTTCCTCCGGTATCAAGGGATCCCTCATATGTGACTGGCGCATCGCGGTCAGCTTCCGGAATCTCGGCAGTCGAACCATCCCCAGAGATATAGCCCTGTTCTGAACCGTTTTGGTACTGCTGCGCAAGCGATTCGCTGGGGGACGCACACGACGCAGTGACCAAAGCGAGGCTCGCGACAACGGCGGCGAGAAGATAGCGCTTCACACTGCTCCTAAATCGATGGATGCTGCGAGCAAGTCTCCCGCAGGTTCCTGATAGTCAACCTCGACAAAGTTATCACCCTCGCGGGCGAGCGTCGTAATGCTCGAGAGGGTGCAGCGACGGCGGCGCGGGTCGTGCGCGAGCCGCATTTTCTTCACCGAACGAGCCACCATAACAATGGGCATTTGGTGGCTGACCATGACGACTTCGCCGCCATCGGCTGCAGCCCACGCCTCATCGATGGCTTCGAGCATCCGCGCTTCAACACTGAGGAAGGCTTCGCCCCAGCTCGGCTTGAGGGGGTTGATCAGTTGCGGCCAGGCGCGCGGGTTGCCCAGCACCTGAGGAAACTGAAAGCGACTGCCTTCGAACCAGTTGACTGGCTCGATAATGCGCTCTTCGGTGACGATCGGCAGGTTGTAGCGCTCCGACCAGGGCTGCGCCGACTCTTGGGCGCGCTGCAGGGGGCTCGCGTAGAGCGCCGTAAGCGGCCGATCGGCAAGGCTTGCGGCGGCAACATCCGCCATCTGGTGTCCGAGTTCACTGAGGTGATAACCCGGTAGCCGACCATAAAGAATGCGGTCAGGATTGTGCACTTCACCATGGCGGACGAGATGGATAAGGTCTGCTGGCACGGTATTCAGTCTACGTTGGCTGGCGTCCGCACTTTCTCCCACGCTATCCCCGGTAAACTCGGGGCCGTGACTACACGCACCCTTATTAAGAACTTGGCCGCAGCGACCGACGGAGCAACCTCTGTTTCGGGTTGGGTCGATACGGTTCGAGATCAAAAGAAGGTGCAGTTTGTTGTGCTGCGCGATGAGTCGGGTGCGGTGCAGCTTGTTCACCCCCGCTCATTCAACGAAGACGGCACCCCAGCTGAGGATGCTCTCGCTGGCACCATTTCGGGTCTCGCACAGGGCACGTTCCTCACTGCTACCGGCGAGCTGAAGCACGACGAGCGCGTAAAGCTTGGCGGTGTTGAAATCAAGCTCGACGGCCTCGAGATCGCTGCTGAGGCCACCCCCGAGACTCCAATCGCGGAAGACTCCAGTGTCGACAAGCGTATGGATTGGCGCTTCCTCGACCTGCGGGTTCCTCGCAACAGCCTGATCTTCCGCATTCAGACCACCCTTGAGCACGCGTGGCGCACCTACTGGGTCGATAACGACTTCATCGAGGTACACACCCCCAAGCTCATGGCCAGCGCCAGCGAGTCAAACGCTGAACTTTTTGAGGTCGAGTACTTCGACACCAAGGCGTACTTGGCGCAGAGCCCCCAGTTCTTCAAGCAGATGGCTCAGGCAGCCGGCTTCGGCAAGATCTTCGAGATCGCCCCCAGCTTCCGTGCCGACCCGAGCTTCACCTCGCGTCACGCCACCGAGTTCACGATGGTCGACAACGAGATCAGCTGGATCGACAGCCACGAAGATGTCATGAAGCTGCACGAAGAACTCATGATCCTCGGGTTCCAAGCCGTGAAAGACAAGCACGGCGAAGAAATCGAGAAGCTGTTCGGCATCGAGCTGACAGTTCCGACCGCACCGTTCCCCCGCATTCCGCTGGCTGAGGCCAAGCAGATCATCAGCGACCGTGGCTACACGGTGCCGCGCGCAGATGCCGACATGGACCCCGAGGGTGAGCGCCAGATCGCCGCCTACGTGAAAGAAACGTATGGCCACGATTTCGTGTTCTTGACCGACTACGCCTCCAGCATCCGCCCGTTCTATCACATGCGTCATGCGGATGATGCTGGCCTCACGAACAGCTACGACCTCGTCTACAACGGCGTCGAGATTTCTACTGGCGCCCAGCGCGAGCACCGCGTTGACGTGTTGGAGGCGCAGATTCGCGACAAGGGGCTCGACCCCGCCGAGCTCGACTTCTATCTCGACTTCTTCCGCTACGGCGTACCCCCGCACGGTGGCTTCGGCATGGGCCTCGGCCGCGTGCTGATGCTGATGCTTGGCCTGCCGAACCTGCGTGAAGCTACGTACCTCTTCCGCGGACCCACGCGCCTCACCCCGTAGTTATAGCTGACGAAGCGGTCCGACACACCTCCCCATAGCCAGCACGCAACCCGTTAAGGCAGGATGACGACATGTCAAAGAAAATTGATGCCGCGCTCAAGGATCTGAAAAAGGCGCTCAACAAGCATGCCGAAGTTGTGGGCAGCAAGCCGGTTTCGCTGAAGAAGGCGCAACGAGCTAGTGCCCAGGTGGCTGCAGCAGCAACCAACTATGCCGAGATTGTGCACGCCAAGAGCGGAATGGGTAACCCGTTCGACGACATGCTGCAGCCCGGCCTCGATAGCGGAACGCTCGCCTCATTGGCCGCTGAGCGTGACTCGATCAAGAACAACATCACGGGCCCGATCCCCATCAAGAGGTAGGGCAACCGCGCACGCGCTAGACCTCGAAGTCGACGCAGGCGCGTTCGCGCGTGTGTTCCTTCACAACAGCGCCAGCGGTGACGTGAAGCGGGTGCGTGGCATACACCGCGAGTGCCTCAATCGAGCTGTGGTCTGACTCGAGGATGACGTGCCAGTTCGACTCCGCGTTGGCGACATTCGGGCGCACCGTGAGACTTTCGAGGCCCTCGATCTGACCGACCAGGGGTTCAAGGGCAGCAGCTATGGCATCCACTGCGCTTTTCTGAGCTTCAGAGTCTTCGGCGGTGAGCTTCCACATAACGACGTGACGGATCATTCGGATTCCTCCTGAAGTGCGGCGCTAAGCCGTGCGGGGTCGACACGCCAGATGGTGTGTACGCGGTCATTGATCAGCACTACCGGAATTTCGTCCCGGTACTTCGTGTGAAGTTCTTCATCATCGAGAATCGACTGTTCCGTGAGCTCGACCGAGAACTCGGGGGGCAGTTCGGCAATGACGCGGACGATCGTATCCCGGGCATCGTCACACAAATGACAACCGGGTTTGCCGATTAATGCAAGACGTTTCGTGGGCACGACCCTAGAATAATGCGGATGCCCGAGGTAACGTCGCCACAGTCACGTCAGAACGCAGTTCTGGCCTTCTTCGACGTGGACAACACCCTGATGCGCGGGGCGAGTGTCTACAACCCCGCAACTCGTTGCCGAGGTGATCGCCGCGTGCCTCGGGCTCACCGGGGCGCTGGGAACGCGCGTGCACGCCCGAGGTGGCGTTCTCACGGGAGAACTGGATGGCCACGTGCGTCACGGCGCCGAGAAGGCTGCCGTCGCCACAGAACTTGCTGGGCGACTCGGGGCTGACCTCGCTGAATGCTGGGCGTACTCCGATTCCAGCAACGACATCCCGCTGCTGACTGCAGTCGGAAACCGTGTTGCGGTGAATGCGGATGCGAAGCTAAGGAATCATGCCCAAAAAATGGGGTGGCAAATTCTGCCGCTCAACCGCGCTGGCCTGAAAGAGGCGAGAAGACGAGTTAAGCGGCAGGCCAAGACCGTGCGAAAGCGCGGTCGTTGAAACTATCTACTTCTTGTTGCGACGCTGGTGGCGCGTCTTGCGGAGCAGCTTGCGGTGCTTCTTCTTGGCCATACGCTTGCGACGCTTTTTGATGACTGAACCCATAGGGACCTCACTGATTTCTGAACGAACCGACCCGGTCCGATTCAGAACCGCGGAAAGACATACCGGAAGAGTTTACCGCACCGGGCGGGTTTTGAAGATTCGATGAACGGGGAATGAACCCAGCCTGAATGCTGGCTGCTAACCGACCTCAGAGATCGAGGGGGCAACCGCGCTTGCTACAGCCGATTCCGGAATGCGGAATGAGCGGCCGAAACGAACCGCAGGCAGCTCACCAGAGTGAACAAGTCTGTACACGGTCATGTTTGAGACACGCATCATGTCTGCCACTTCAGCGACGGTGAGAAAACGCATCTCAGAAAGATCCCGTGACATTGGACTAGCCCCTTTTAGATTCACAGACGGCTGCAAAACACACCCAGCGTGTGACTGAAGTGCTAATCGGTAACAATAGGGGCTGGTGTGACTCGGTGTCCAGCCCTAATCCACAATCTGCGGCGCGCCTGCGGGCTAATCGTTGCCAAAGATGCGTGAGCGGACATTGCGCGGTAGCTGCTTGGCAGCCTCCGTGACATCGTGCAGCGCAGAGCGAGCCTGATGTGTTCGCTCGGCGACCTGACGACCAAAGTTGTCTCCGACATCCGCCCCCGACCACGCAGCGAATGCACCCGACGAAGCGCGAACCTCGTCGTCGAGATCGTCATGGAAGTCGGCGCTCAAGAACGGAATCAGCCAGTCTTCGACCTCCTCTAGGGGCGAAGAGTCGAGGCGGTAATAGCGGTGTTGGCCATCTTCACGCACCGACACCAACCCGTGGTCGCGCAGCACCTTCAGGTGCTTGGAGACAGTCGGTTGGCTCAAATCGAGCTTCTCGACAATCTCGCTAACGCTGAGCTCGCCGCTGGGAGAATCAGAAGCGATGTACTGCTCAAGCAGCACCGTCAAAAGGCTACGCCGAGTTGAATCGGCTACTACGTCAAAGATGTCGGCCATTACATAAGGGTAGTCGGGCTTGCTGGGGAGTACCATGGCCTCCTGTGCATGGGGAGAGAAAACTATGAGTCCACGGGCACCCATGCGTGCACATACTCATGACCGCAGCGTTGCCGGTCGAGTACGTGACCTGATCGATCGTTTCGCCGCCGCAACGCCGGCCCGCTTCGCGATCGCCATCTTCTCCGCGCTCGTAATCGTGCTCACGACACTGCTCGTTTTGCCCATCTCGGCACGCGACGGGCAGGCCACTCCCCTCGTCGATGCCCTGTTCACTGCAGTTTCCGCGATCTGTGTGACGGGCCTCACGACGGTAGACATGGCCACTCACTGGTCAGCGTTCGGCAATACCGCGATCCTGATCGGGTTGCAGGTCGGCGGAATCGGCGTGCTCACCCTGGCCAGCATGCTCGGCCTCGTCGTCTCCCGTCGCCTCGGGCTCCGCCAACGTCTCATCGCGGCCAGTGACTCCAACCCCTCACGAATTCACGTTGGGCCTGTCTCCGAGTCACAAGCAATTCGCTTAGGCGAAATTGGGGGGCTCCTGGCGACGGTAGCCATCAGCGCATTGGCCATCGAGTTTGTGTTGGCACTCGTCATCATTCCGAGGCTGCTGGTTGAAGGCCTCGATGTCTGGCCCGCCATTTGGCAGGGATTCTACTTTGCAGCATCCGCCTTCACGAACACTGGCTTCGTGCCCGCGGTCAGTGGCATGGAAGCTTTTGCCCAAGACCCGTGGATGCTCGGAGCCATCGGCACCGGCGTGTTCCTGGGTAGCCTCGGCTTTCCCGTAATCTTCGCCGTCGTGCGCAAGCTCAAGGCCGGTGCCCGCCTTTCGGTGCACGCTCGCCTCACGATCACAACGACCATTTTGCTCATCATTGTCGGAGCTATTGCCGTAATCGTGCTCGAGTGGAATAACACCAACACGCTCGGCGGTCAAAGCCTCATGTCTCGGCCACTGACCGCAACTTTCCTCTCGACGATGACCCGCTCGGGCGGCTTCTCGACCATCGACATCAATGAGCTCAATGGGTCGACGCTGCTCATATTCGACATGCTGATGTTTGTGGGCGGCGGGTCGGCATCCACCGCTGGCGGCATTAAAGTCACCACTCTTGCGGTGCTCTTTTTAGCTGCTCTCGCTGAGGCACGCGGCGACAATGACATGCACGCTTTCGAGCGTCGCATCCCCACCGATGTGCTGCGATTGGCGGTGAGTGTCACGCTGTGGGGAGCAACAATCGTTGCCATCTCCACCACCGCGATCCTGCAGATCACTGACGAACCACTCGATCGGGTGCTCTTTGATGTGATCTCTGCCTTTGCCACGTGTGGGCTCTCGACCGGGCTCACCGAGTCACTGCCCGATAGTGGCAAGTACATCCTCGCCGCCACAATGTGGGCAGGGCGAGTGGGAACGGTTACTCTGGCGGCAGCCCTTGCGGCCAGTCAGCGCCGTCAATTGTTCACGAGAGCAGAAGAGAGGCCCATCGTTGGTTGACAAGATTCCGCACAATGCGCCGGTGCTAGTGATCGGCCTCGGCCGCTTCGGTGCCGCCACCGCCGGTCAATTGCAGCGCCTCGACCGCGAAGTTCTCGCGATCGACGAAGACCTTGGCCTCGTGCAAAAGTGGTCAGAGCGTGTGACCCACGCCGTGCAGACGGATGCTCGCAGCATCGATGCTCTTCGCCAGATCGGCGCCGAAGACTTTTCCATCGCGGTCGTTGCGGTGGGTTCGTCAATCGAGGCGAGCGTGCTCATCACCGCAAACCTGGTTGACCTCAAGATTCCTCAAATCTGGGCAAAGGCCATCAGCCGCTCGCACGGCAAGATCTTAAACCGCATTGGTGCTAACCACGTGATCTACCCCGAGGCTGAGGCTGGCGAGCGCGTCGCCCACTTGGTGTCTGGCCGGATGCTCGACTTCATCGAGTTCGATGATGACTTCGCCATCGTCAAGATGTACCCGCCGAAGCCGATTCGCGGAGTGCCGCTCAGCGAGTCGCAGGTGCGGCGCAAGTACGGAATTACCGTGGTCGGTGTGAAGGCGCCCGGCAAGGAATTCACCTACGCGACCCCCGAGACAGTGATCTCGAATCACGATCTCGTAATCGTCAGCGGCAACTCTGAGAACATCGAGAAGTTCGCGACACTAGCGAGTTAGCCCCGTTCGTGGACTGATTTTCTCGCGCTGTCTACCTGTATCTTGATTCAGTGAGCAAAATACGGGCGACCCCGGGGTCGCAATCTTCGCTCCGCGAAGCGAACCGCGCTCGCATCGTCGACGCGGTCAAGCATCACGGCGGGCTCACGCAAATCGAACTAGCCGGCGTCACTGGTCTTTCCCCTGCCACGGTCTCCAACATTGTCAAGGAACTTGCTGCTGCAGGGGTTCTGGCAACAAACCCGAGCACACGCAGCGGCAGGCGCGCCCATCAGGTGACGCTCGCTCGCGCGTTGGGTCTTGTTGCCGGAGTACATTTTTCCGAACGCCACATGCGGGTAGCACTCTCTGACGTGGCTCACACCGTTGTTGCAGAACAACACATGCCGCTGGCTAAAGACCACCGCGCAGACAACGAACTCAACCGCGCTGCCCAACTCATCACCGACATGCTTGAGTCGGTTGACGCCACTCACGACGAGATTCTCGCCGTTGGTCTGGCGATGCCGGCCCCCATGGATCTAACCAGTGGCATCATCACGAGAACCGGCATCATGCGCGGCTGGGATGGTGTGCCGGTCGCCGAGTCTTTGGGCATCCGGCTCAACAGCCCTGTATACGTTGACAACAACGCCAATATGGGTGCGCTGGCCGAATACCGCACCGGAGCGTTGCGCGGAAAGCCAAATTCTCTCTACATCAGTGTCGACGAAGGCATCGGTGCCGGCCTCATCCTGAACGGCGCAGTATTTCGCGGCCACAACGGCACCGCTGGCGAGTTCGGGCACATGGTGCTCAACGAAGACGGCGCTCTCTGCCGCTGCGGAAATCGCGGATGCCTCGAAACGCTTGTCGGAGGACAAGCCATTATCGAGTCGGTGCGGGCTGGTCGCCGCGGGCTCAAGTTGCACGATGTTGTCGTGAAAGCGATCGCGGGTGATGCGGCGTGCATCCGCGCGATTGCCGATGCGGGACGCCACTTGGGTGTTGCTGCGGCGAACCTGTGCAACGTTTTTGATCCTGACCGCATTGCAGTAGGCGGCGAGTTGTCACAGGCAGGCGAATTGCTTCTTGGTCCGATGCGGCACGCCATGGAGCGAGCAGTCATCGTTGGCCCTGAGCGCGCGGCCGATCTGGTGCAAAGCCAACTTGGCGCAAGAACCGAGCTGTTGGGCACGATTGCTTTTGCCATTGACCAACTCACCATCGGTGCAGACTCGGCGACTCCCTCGGCTGTCTCGGCTGTCTCGTCATGAGAGCCACACGGTCGACGAGGCTGGCCAAAGTCATCGTCTCGCTAATGTTCGCCGTGTTGTTTCTTGGCGGATGCACGGCCGTCGGCGCGAACGGTGCTGGTGCGGAGTACCGGATTGCGCTGCTGTTACCCGAGTCGAAGACGGCTCGGTACGAGGCCTACGATCGCCCGTTCTTTGAAGCGAAGGTTGCTGAGCTGTGTCCACAGTGTGAGGTCGTCTACGCCAACGCCGATCAGGATCCGGCAAAGCAGCAGCAGCAGGCTGAGTCCGCTTTCGCTCAGGGCATCAGTGTTCTCGTGCTCGATCCCGTGGATTCGTCTGCGGCGGTGACGATTGTTGCCTCAGCACAGCGATATAAGGTTCCCGTCATTTCGTATGACCGGCTAATCGGCAGCCCCGAGCTAGCGTTCTGGGTGTCGTTTGATGGCGAAAAAGTTGGCTCGCTTCAGGGCAAAGCGCTCGTCGAAAAGTTGGCCGATCAGGGGCTCTCTTCTGGCAACATCGTGATGATCAACGGGTCACCCACCGACAACAATTCGCGTCTGTTCGCGAAGGGCGCGCACAGCGTGATCGACGGCAGCGCCTATACCCTCGTCGCCGAGTTCGACACCCCCGACTGGAGTCCAGACAAGGCCCAAGAGTGGATGGCGGGCCAGGTCACGCAATACGGTGACAGTCTCGTCGGCGTCTACGCCGCAAATGATGCAACCGCGGGTGGCGCCATTGCAGCACTCAAGGCTGGCGGGGTGAGACCGCTGCCTCCCGTTACTGGTCAAGATGCTGAACTCGCCGCTATCCAACGCATTGTGAGTGGCGACCAGTACATGACGATTTACAAGGATCTGAAGCGCGAAGCAGAAATCGCGGCCACCCACGCGGTTGCCCTGCTCAATGGAAAGACGTTGGTGGGCCAGAGCGAAGAGACCAACGGCATCCCGACCACGCTGCTGACGCCGGTGATCGTGACGATCGACAACATCATGGAGACCGTCGTTGCTGACGGTTTCTACACGGTTGAACAGATTTGCACACCCGAATATGCGCAGGCTTGTGCGGCTGCGGGGATTCAATAATGGCACACGGAATCAGGACAAATTCGGGCCAGGAAGAGAGCACCTCATGACCGCAGTCACACCGACTACTTCAGACGATGAGCCCATCCTTTCGCTGCGCGGAATCAACAAGTCGTTTGGTGCAATTCAAGCGTTGGCTGATGTTTCGCTCGACATTTATCCCGGCGAGGTTGTGGCGATTGTTGGCGACAATGGTGCGGGCAAGTCAACGCTTGTGAAGATTCTGGCTGGCGTGCATCCGGCTACCTCTGGCACGATCACTCACTACGGTGATGAGGTTACTCTCGCCAACCCGACAGACTCCCGCGATCTCGGCATTGCCACCGTCTTTCAAGATTTGGCACTGTGCGACAACCTTGACGTTGTCTCCAACCTATTTCTCGGTCGAGAGCTCGGAACCCGCGCCCTCGACGAGGTTGAGATGGAGCAGCGCACCTGGGAATTGCTTCGCCAGCTTTCGGCCAAGATCCCGTCGGTGCGCACGCCCGTTGCTGGACTCTCTGGCGGGCAACGACAGACTGTCGCCATTGCCCGTTCGCTCATCGGCAACCCTTCGATCGTCGTGCTCGACGAGCCGACGGCAGCCCTCGGCGTTGCGCAGACGGCTGAAGTTCTGAACCTGATCGAACACCTCCGCGAGCGCGGGCACGGCATCGTGTTGGTGAGCCACAACATGGCTGACGTGCAGGCGGTTGCCGACCGGGTTGTCGTGCTGCGACTCGGTCGGAACAACGGTGACTTTGCTGTTGCCGATGTGACCTACGAAGACATCATTGCGGCGATCACGGGGGCAACAGACAATGCGGTGACCCGTCGCGCGAGCCTGCAGGGTGCGATATTCACTCGCGCTCAGGAAGGACTCAGTTCATGAGCACCTCCACACCCCGGCCACCCAGCAACAGCACGCCAGCGGTCGAGCTAGCGCCCGCCGTTGGCATGGCAGAAACGTGGGCTGCGTTCCGCTTCAAGGTGAGCGGCGGCGATCTGGGTGCGATTCCCGTGGTTGTTGGGCTTGCGATTATCTGGACCGTCTTTCAGATTCTGAACCCGACGTTCCTCTCAAGCGCCAACCTCGTCAACCTCGCGATGCAGAGTGCGGCTCTCGGCACCATCGCTCTCGGCGTGGTTCTTGTACTGCTTCTCGCCCAGATTGACCTCTCGGTTGGATCGCTCTCCGGGCTTGCAGCAGCGATTCTGGCCGTAACTTTCACGCAGTTGAACTGGCCGCTACCGTTCGCGATCCTCGCCGCACTGGCCGCCGGCGCTCTCTTCGGCTGGTTCTACGGCTTTCTGCTCACTCGCTTCGGCGTTCCCAGCTTCGTGATCACCCTGGCTGGCCTCCTCGGGGTGCTCGGTCTGCAACTGTGGGTGCTCGGCCAGCTGGGTTCGATCAACATTCCGTTCGACTCCTGGATCGTGCAGTTCGCCCAACTGATGTTCTTGCCCGCTTGGCTGTCGTACCTCCTCGCCGCGCTCGCAACGCTCATGTACGTCGGCTCGCACCTCGCACTCGCCAACCGTCGCCTGCGCGCTGGACTGCTGCCCGAGTCGCGCACTGCAATCCTGCTTCGCGGCGGCCTGATGATCGTTGCCCTCATGTTCGGTGCTTGGTACCTCAACACCGACCGCGGCATCGGGCTCATGTTCCTGCTGTTCGTCGTCCTCGTGATTGGCGTCGACTTTGCGCTCAAGCGCACGCGGTGGGGTCGGTCAATTTATGCGGTCGGCGGCAACGTTGAAGCAGCCCGGCGTGCTGGCATCCGAGTTGATCGGGTGTACATTTCGGTGTTCATGGTCAGTGCGACCCTCGCGACTCTCGGCGGAGTTCTCGCCGCGTCACGTTTGGCCGCTGCCAATCAGAGTAGTGGTGGCGGCGACACCAACCTCACCGCGATTGCGGCAGCCGTCATCGGCGGAGCGAGCCTGTTCGGCGGTCGCGGAAGCGCCTGGTCTGCCCTGCTAGGAATCGTCGTGATTCAGTCGATCTCCAGCGGCCTCACGCTGCTGAGTCTCGACTCGTCAGTGCGCTACATGGTCACCGGAGCTGTCTTGCTGCTCGCTGTGATCATCGACTCGCTCTCACGCCGCTCACGGGCTCTGCACGGCCGCTTCTAGGCTGGCGCCTGGTCACCGGCAGGTCGAGTGCGCTCGCTAACGCTGCGTGCTCCGCTAGCGAGCGCTGATGCCTCTAGCCCGCTGCGAGTTCCTTAGCCCGGACCAATGCTGCGCCCGTTGCCTTGTCGAAGATCGACTTGAGGTCTGCCGCTTGGAACTGCTCAACGGCACGCTCAGTGGTGCCCTTGGGGCTCGTGACCTGCTTACGCAACTGCTCAGGCGAGCTGTCGGATGCCGCAAGCAGTGCCAACGAACCTTCAAACGTTCCCGCAACCAGGGTCAGGGCCTGCTCCGGAGTAAACCCGAGATCAACGGCGGTGCGCGTGAACTCTTCGAGAATCAAGAAGACGTAGGCGGGACCCGATCCGGAAATCGTGCTCAACGCATCAATCTGCGACTCGGGTGTTTCAACAACAGTGCCGACAGTTTCGAACACGGCACGGCCGATCGCGAGGTCATCGTCGGTGGCACGCGATCCGGCGCTGAGACCAGTCACTGCCTTGCCGACGATAGCGGGGGTGTTGGGCATGGCGCGCAACACAACGTTGTAGACGATGGCTTCCATCCGCGCCGTCGTCACACCCGCGGCGACACTGACAACAATCGCATCAGGCTCGAGGAACGGAGCAAGCTCGGCGAGGGCATCAGGAATCATGTGCGGCTTCACGCCCAACATAACGACCTTGGCGCCCTTCACGGCGCGAGCATTACCGTCTGGAGTGTTCTCCAAAGCAAACGACTCGACACCCTCAGAGCGCACTGCCGCAGCCTTCGCTTCGGTGCGATTCGTCACGCGGATGCCCCCGGTTACCGTCACCGAAGGGTCAAGCAAACCCTGCAGGATGGCACCCCCCATTGATCCGGCGCCGACAATTGCAATGCTAGGAAGAGAAGTAGTCACCTGAACATCCTAGGATTGATCACATGAGCGCGTCAGGCGGAAACAAAGCAATCATCGCGGCACTGTTGGCAAACAGCGGTATCGCCGTCACAAAATTTATTGCATTCCTCGTCTCAGGATCCAGCGCGATGCTCGCAGAGAGCGTGCACTCCCTCGCCGATGCAGGCAACCAGGGCCTTCTGCTGCTGGGCGGCAAGCAAGCAAAGAAGCACGCGGATGCCGAGCATCCATTCGGCTACGGCCGTGAACGCTACGTGTACGCCTTCGTCGTCTCGATCATCCTGTTCTCGGTCGGCGGCATGTTCTCGCTCTATGAAGGCATCAACAAGCTGCAGGAGCCGCATCCGCTCGAACAGGCATGGTTGCCGATCACCGTTCTGCTCATCGCGATCGTGCTCGAGTCGTTCTCGCTGCGAACCGCCGTGCGTGAATCGAACCTGGTTCGCGGCAAGCAAAGCTGGATCGCATTCATCCGTCACGCTAAAGCCCCCGAATTGCCCGTCGTGCTGCTCGAAGACGTCGCCGCGCTGCTCGGTCTCGTGCTCGCCCTCTTCGGTGTTGGCCTCACGATCATTACCGGCGATTCGATGTGGGATGCCATCGGCACCATCGCCATCGGAATCCTGCTGATCATTGTCGCCATCGTTCTCGGTATCGAAACCAAGAGCCTGCTCGTTGGTGAGGGTGCAACGGTGAAGCAGCGCAACCTCATCCGCGACGCCATCAACGCGCACCCCGACGTGCGCTCGCTCATCCACATGAAGACGCTCTACCTCGGCCCAGAAGAACTGCTCGTTGCCGCCAAGATCGACTTCGGCGCCCAAACCCGGGTATCGGATGTCGCAGCCAGCATCGACAGTGTCGAACGTGAGATTCGTGCGGCCGAGCCCATGGCGCGCGTAATCTACATCGAACCAGACGTCTACCGCCGCCCCACCGAAGCCGCCCCGCCCACTGATGCGATCGTCATCAAGGGCAACGACTAAAGAAAGCACCCATAACCATGACTGCAATTGAAACTATTCGTCTCGTGCTGCTCGTTTTCCACTTCCTCGGGCTGTCGTTGATCCTTGGTTCGTTCTTTCTGCAGATCAGCCGCAAGCAGGGTTTTGAGTTTGGAACTATGCTGATCGGCGCAATCACCCAGCTCGTTACCGGGCTTGCCCTCGTGGGTGTGTTGCAGGCTGATGGCGATCACGACATCGACAACGTAAAGATCGCCGTAAAGACCGCTGTCGCCGTTGTCGTGCTGGTCGCCGTGATCATTGCTCGCTCGCGCCAGAGCAAGGCTCTGGCTACCGGAACCAGCGAAAAAGCTGCACTGCCGTTCATGCACCTCGCCGGAATCGGCGCACTGATCAACGTGCTCGTTGCGGTGCTCTGGCGCTAGGCCCTGCCCCCGCCGAGCGAAATGACGTGGCTAGCGACGGGCCTCAAAGAAGTCAGTGAGCAGCGCAGCGCACCCTGCCTCTTGAATGCCGGCAACCACCTCAACCTTATGAGGCAACCGCCGGTCGCGAAGCAGATCGTTCACGCTGCCTGATGCCCCCGCTTTCTCATCCCACGCACCAAACACCACGCGAGGGATGCGCGCCTGCAAGATCGCGCCAGCACACATCGTGCACGGCTCAAGAGTGACCACGAGAGTCATATTCTCGAGCCGCCACGAGCCTGTTGCCGCCGCCGCAGCCCGGATCGCCACAACCTCGGCGTGCGCCGTGGGGTCGCCCGTAAGCTGCCGCTCATTGCGCCCAACGCTGACGAGATTGTCGTACTCATCAAAGACGAGAGCGGCGACCGGAACGTCAGCAGAATCGTGCGTGAGCTTCGCCTCGGCGATGGCCCGCGTCATCCACTGATCGAACTTTGTCACAATCGGTTCTCCTGTTGGTCCAGACCTCAAGTAGATTTAGCCTATGCGAGTTCACGTTGCCGACCACCCGCTCATCACGCACAAGCTGACAGTGTTGCGCGACAAGAACACTGCAGCCCCCACTTTTCGGGCGCTGACGGAAGAACTTGTAACGCTGCTGGCCTACGAGGCCACGCGCTCAGTGCGCGTTGAGGCGGTCGACATTGAGACCCCCGTGACCAAGACCACAGGGGTGGCGATCAGCTCGCCCAAGCCGCTGGTCGTGCCGATTTTGCGCGCTGGGCTCGGAATGCTCGAGGGCATGGTCAAGCTTGTTCCCACCGCCGAGGTCGGGTTCTTGGGCATGGTGCGCAACGAAGAAACTTTGCAACCAGACACCTACGCCGAGCGTCTGCCGGATGACCTCTCGAACCGCCAGTGCTTCGTGCTCGACCCCATGCTTGCCACCGGTGGCTCACTGATCGCCGCGATTCAGTACTTGCTTGACCGCGGTGCTGTGGATGTCACGGCAGTCTGCATCCTCGGAGCCCCCGAAGGCCTCGCCGCCGTCGAGAAAGCGATGGAAGGCCGCGACGTCACCATCGTGCTCGGAGCCCTCGACGAGCGCCTCAACGAGCACGGCTACATCGTGCCCGGACTTGGCGACGCTGGCGACCGACTTTACGGTCTCGTCTAGCCACAGTTTTTCCGCGCGCAACTTGACAGACGCGTGCTGCATGAAACATAGTTGAGTCCATGACTGTACAAACTCGCGACCTGACCGCCTTCATGGCTTCCAGGACCGCCAGCTCGATGCCTGTGGGCACAGCACTGGTGAGCGACGTTTCGTGTTGTCGAATGTGTGCCTAGTCGGCCAACCTGCGCCGGGCATTCTCACCAGAATGGATGCCCCCAGATTTACGTCCTCATAACGGCGTCTATCTAGCTCGTCACACTTAATTTTTTCCGAAGGATCACACCCTCATCATCAGAGGCCCTTCACCCTTATCCAAGGATTTCTGGACCCATGTCTCTCGCAACCATCGAACGTACCCCTCGCACCGCTTTCGCTCCTGCAGCTCCTGCACTTGCGCCAACTCACGCTCCGGCCCGCGAACTGTCGCTGGCCGTGCAGCCTGCACGCGACACTCGCCCAGTAGTAACGCCAGCACCTGCGGCTCCCGCGGCTGAAGCGCCTCGCCTTCGCGCCGTGCCTCAGGGCACCGAGGCTCGCGGCTTCGTGCTCTACGTCGGCATCGACGAGCTCAAGGCCGCCTCAGCTGGCACTGATCTGAGCGCGATCGTCGAACAGCTCAAGCAACTCGCGCAGCAGCTCGTGCCCACCGCTGAAACCCACGCCGCTGTCGCCCTCGCGCCAGTTGGTGCTGGCGGACGCGACGTCGACGTTGTGCGCCTCGCGCTGCAAGACCCTTCGGCTCTCGCTAAGCACCGCCAGGTTGAAGAGCCAGAAGAGAAGGCTGCAAGCGGCGTCATCGTTGACCTGTCGCGCAAGCGCGTACTCATCGATGACGAACCAGCGGCACTCACCTATAAAGAGTTCGAACTGCTGCAGTTTCTGATTTTGCGCGAATCACAAACCATCGCCCGCGCACAGCTCATCTCCACCCTGTGGTCGGCCGAAGACGACGAAGCGCCCAACGAGCGCACCATCGACGTGCACATCCGTCGCCTACGCTCCAAGCTCGGCGCGTATGAAGACGTTGTACGCACCGTTCGTGGTATCGGATACCGCTACGACCGTCATCCGGATGTCTCGGTGCGCTACGCATCGACCCCCAGCCCCGACTTCATCTAAGGTTCGGTCCCGCCACCGAAGCGAGCCTTCGGCACACTGGAATTCCACACTGACCGGGTGAGTAAAACGAGCGCTACCCGGATGCCTGAGTTGATGACCCACAATCGTGAAGTGCTGGATGCGCTTGGTTTCTGGAGCGCCTGCAGCGGTGTCGGTCACCCGTGCGGGCATCCGATCCACAAAGAAAAGGGCGCCATCCCCGAAGGAATGGCACCCGACCAGATCACCCGAATGACCCGGCCTTAGGGGTTAAGCGTTTGTTTCCGCAGTCGGGGCAGCAGCCTCTTTCGCTGCCGCCTTTTCAGCTGCTTTCTCAGCTTCAGCTTTCTCCGCCTCGCTAGCAAGCCAGGCATCGCGCTTCGCTCCCGGTAGCCAACCCTTGTTGACGACGCGGATCTGGAAGATGGATGCGACAACAACGAGCACGACCGCGATCAGTACTGTCAAGATCGCTCCGATCGCCGGCACACCACTCAGCAGGCTGACGCCGATGAGCGTTCCGAACCAACCGAAGTCGGCGTCGCCGAAGGTGCTGTTGGCGAATCCGAGCTCGCCGAGCACGAGCAGCAGGATCGCCGGGAGGATCGTGATGAGCACACCGTTGACGAAACCACCGACGACGGCACCCTTTCGTCCACCGGTTGCGTTGCCGTAGACACCGGCACCACCACCCGTGAAGAAGTGGGGGACCATACCGGGCAGGATCAGCGCGAGGCCGAACACTGGTCCGAGCCAGGTCGCGAGCAGTGCAAGCGAGACGAGCCCGCCGAGGAACGATGCAAGGAATCCGATCAGCACAGCGTTAGCTGCGAAGGGGAATACCAGCGGGATGTCGAGGGCCGGCTTTGCACCGGGTACGACCTTCTCGGCGATTCCCTGGAAGGCAGGAACGAGCTCACCGAGGATGGTGCGCACACCGTAAAGGATGATCGCGACACCAACACCGAACTGCAGTGCTTGAGCGAACGCAGCCATGATGTAGGCACCGGCATCGGCTGATCCGAAGATGTCGAAGGCTTCTTGCTGCGGCAGTGCGATGAGGCCCCAGATGGCGAAGACCAGGTAGATGAGCACCATCGAGATTGCGGTGGCGACCATCGAGTCACGCAGGAACTTGAGGCCCTGCGGGAAGTTGATCTTCTCGGTGGAGTGGCTCTTCTGACCGGTTGCTTGGCCTGCAGCACCTGCGGCGATGTAGCCGAGGGTTCCGAAGTGGCCGATGGCGATGGTGTCGTCGCCGGTGATCTTCTTTGTCCACGGATGCGCGAACGCGGGCATCACGACCATGATCACGCCGAGCAGCAGTGCGCCGATCAGTACGACAAGCCAGTTGAGGTCGGGGCCGAAGCCGACGGAGAGCACAACGCTGAGCAGCAGCGCCATGAACACCATGTGGTGACCCGTGAGGAACACGTACTTGAGCGGTGTGAACCGCGCAAGTGCGAGCATCACGACGAACCCGAGGGTAAGAACGTAGGCGCTGGTGGCACCGTACTCAACCGAGGCGAGGGCCGTGATGACCTCGTTGGTGGGGATGACGCCCTGTGCACCGGTGACCAGAAGGATCAGGTTGCCGAGCGGGGTGAGCGAGCCGACGACAACGCCTGCTCCGGCACCCAAGATCAGGAAGCCGAGCGCTGCCTTGAGGCCACCGCCGATGACCGCCCCGGCTGGTCGCTTGAGGGCGATGAGACCGACTGCAGTGATGATTCCGACAAGATATGCCGGGACGTTGAGGATCTGTTGTCCGATGAAGTTCAGGACTACAACAAGCCACTCCATTGTGTTCTCCTTTGTGTTAGTTAGTTATGGGAAGAGGTGACGTGTTATTCGGGCAGCGCTGCCTTGAGCTTTGTGGTGATTTCTTCGAGGTCGAAGAAGTTGTCGATGATGATGACGTTTGCGGGAACGTCGCCAATCTCGGGGGCGAGTTCTTCGGAGGTCAACACGATCTGAGCGTCGCGTGCCATGCCGCGGGCAACTCCGATATCGGCAGCCTCGACGTCGGCGTCAACTCCGAGCGTGCGAAGAACCTTTTCTGCATTCATTTTCAGGAGAACCGATGTACCGATTCCCATTCCACAGACCGCAACGATCTTCATGTGTTTGCCTTTCGATATCGCAGTGGGCTACTGCGTGTTCTCTCGGATGAGTGCCCGGAGTTGTTCAGGGTTGGTCGCCTCAAGGAGACGGTCGATGTCGCCGCTGAGTACACCGGCAAGGTTCGACATGGTGGCGAGGTGAGAGTCGTGGTCGACGGCCGCGAGTCCGACGACGAGGCGAACGGGATCGTTGGCTGAGTGGCCGAATTCGACCGGGTTGGTCAGGCTGACCCAGCTAATTCCGGTCTTGAGTACGGCGGGAGAGGGGCGCGAGTGCGCCAGTGCGATTGACGGGGCGATGACGATGTATGGGCCGAGCTCTTCGACTGCTCGAATCATTTCGGCGGTGTATTCGTCGGTGGTCGACCCTGTTGCGGTGAGTGCATCCCCTGCGAGGCGAACGGCGGAACGCCAGTCGCTGGCCTCGGCGCGCAAGATAATCGCGTCATCGCTCAGTTCGTCTGCCAATGTTTCGCTCATTGCATCCTGCTTTCTCACCTGTCGTTCACGCGGCCACTAAGTGACTACGTCGGGCGACTGAGAGCCTAGTCCCAAAACGGGACTTATGTCTACGAATAGCCATAAGTGGCTATTTCTCGCCGTATTTCTCAAGAGACGCATCATCTTCGCGCGTCAACCGACTGATGCGGTCGGTTTCAAAGAGCGCATCTTGAGCAATGAGCGACGCACCAATGATGCCTGCCTGGTGCCCCAGCTTTGCTGGAATCACCACAAGATCGCGCCGAGAGAACGTCGTAGCGTCGCGCAACAAACGCTCCCGAATGGGATCAAGGAACATGGCGCCCGCCTGGGCAATGTTGCCCCCGATCACCACTGCAGAAGGGTTCAGTAGCGCCACCGGATCAAGCAGCGCCTCGGCGATGTGGCTGCCGGCATCCGCCAATAGTTGGGCGACACCCTCATGCCCGCTGGCGGCGAGCGCCACGATGTCTGCACTCGTGCGCACCGTCGCGCCGAGCGCACGCAACTCGCGTTCGATCGCACGGCCACTGGCCACCGTATCGAGGCATCCGATTCGTCCACACAAGCAGAGCTCGGCACCACCCGAGGGCGAGTGCGCCAGATCTCCCGCGCCGCCACGACCGCCGTGATAAACGCGGCCGTCGAACACGAGACCGCAACCGATACCCATACCGACCTTTAACACGATGGCATCGGCAAACTCGGGCCAGCCCAAGCGATGCTCCGCCACCGCAAGAATATTCACGTCGCGATCGACCGCGAACACCGCTCGGTAATCGTCGGGAAAGTAGTTCTTGACCACCACATCCGCCCACTGGGCATTCACCTGCGGGGATGCAACGCGACCGCTGGCGGGGTCAACCGGCCCAGGAACGCCAACACCGATGCCGCGCACGTCGGAGCGCGATTTGCCAAGGTTGGCGAGCAGGTGGTCGAAGACCTGGCAGCTCCAATCAAAGATGTCACCGGGTCCCTGACTGAGCCCGATATCTGCTTCGTCTTCGAGGAGGATGTTCGACACGAGGTCGGTGATGGCGAGGCGCGAGTGTGAGCCGCCGATATCCATAGCGAGCAGGAGGCCGGCATCTTTGTTGACGACAAACTCTTCGGGCGGGCGGCCTCCCCGGGAATCGGACTGGCCCGCGCTCACAATGATGTTGGCGTTCAGTAGTTCATCGAGCCGGCGGGCGAGAGTGATTCGCGACCAACCAAGCTGCGAGATGAGGTCGGAGCGGGTGGTCGCCTGACCGGAACGGATGAGGTCGAGCACAACGCCCGAACCCGTCGAGATCACATGCGCCATAACTTTGTCCTCCGCGTTGTGACCGGCCCCGAGAGGGAAGTCTACTTCGTGACTGCACAGATCGGTCTGCACACGTTGACTTTAGTACACATGTAGACCAAAGTGTCAGGTATGTCAGAAAACGGCCTCCCCTTTTCCGGAAATATCACGCCTGCTGAGGCGGACTCCGTGCGCGCAGCCATCGCCATTCCCGCCCACGTTGTGCAAGCCAAAGGCCACGGTCACGGCGGAACAGCAATGGCGCTGGCACCCCTCGCCCACGTGCTCTACCAGCGGATTCTGCGCCACAACCCCAATAACCCCCAGTGGCTCGGCCGTGACCGACTCGTACTCTCCGCCGGGCACGCAAGCCTGCTGCTGTATGTACAGCTGTTTTTGACGGGCTACGGACTGGAGCTCGACGAGTTGGCCAAGAGCCGCACCCTCGATAGCCGCACCCCCGGGCATCCGGAGCTTGGCCACACCCCCGGCATTGAGATGAGCACCGGCCCTCTCGGTCAGGGTGTTGCATCTGCGGTGGGAATGGCGTTGGCCGCACGCCGCGAGCGCGCCCTCTTCGCGCCAAATAATGACCTGCTCGACACCACCATTTGGGCCATCGCCGGAGACGGCTGCATGCAAGAGGGGGTGAGCGGCGAGGCCTCGAGCCTTGCGGGCACTCTCGGCCTCGACAACCTGGTGCTGATCTGGGATGACAACAACGTCACGATCGACTCCACCGGCGAAGCCGCCTTCAGCGAAGATGTGCGCGCACGTTATGCCGCCTATGGCTGGCGGGTGCTCGAGATCGACGACGCCAGCAACCTTGACGAGATTGAGGCCGTGCTCACCGAAGCGCAGTCGCGTGATGGTCGCCCCACCTTTGTTGCCCTGCGCAGCGTGATTGGCGCACCATCGTCCGAGTTCTCAGGCAAACCTGCCGCCCACTCTGGCGGCTTCGGTGACGATGAGGTTGCGGCGATCAAGACCGCGCTCGGCTTTGCGCCGGATGCTCCGCTCGACGCCCTTGTGACCGATGACGGTCTCGGCTTTGCTCGTGGCGCTCTCGCCCGAGGTCAGGCGTTCGAAGACGAATGGAATGCGGCGCTCGCCTACTGGAAGGCAGCGGAACCAGAGGCTGCGCGGGCCTGGCATGCGTTCCGGAACCCGCATGCTGCGGCATCCCTCAGCGCACTGAACGAGATCGAGCTGCCCGCCGTCGGCACCCCATCAGCAACTCGCAAGCTCAACAGTGTCGCGATCAAGGCCCTGCAGAACGTGTCATCGCTGTGGGGTGGTTCGGCAGACCTGGCCGGATCAACCGGCGTGGATGTGCCCGGCTCCGCCGTAACCGCGAGCAACCCGGGTGGCGAGTTCATCCGCTTCGGGATTCGTGAGCACGCCATGGCAGCAATACTCAACGGTGTCGCGATTCAGGGGCCATGGCGACCGTTTGCGTCGACATACCTCGTGTTCAGCGACTACATGCGGCCGAGCATCCGCCTCGCTGCTCTCATGCAGTTGCCCGTTGTCTATGTCTTCACGCACGACAGCGTTGCGGTTGGCGAGGATGGACCAACACACCAGCCTGTCGAGCAGGTTGCGTCGTTGCGCACCGTGCCAGGGCTTGACGTTGTTCGCCCCGCGGATGCCGCCGAAGTTGTGGCGGTGTGGAAGCGGCTGATCGCTCACCCCGCTGGCCCCACGGCTCTTGTCTTCTCTCGTCAGGATGTTCCCGTTCTGCACGAGCGGGATGACTTGGATGCCAAGGTCGCCCACGGCGGTTATGTTGCGTGGCAGTACGGCGATGGCCTCGATCTCGCACTCATCGCCACCGGCAGTGAGGTATCTCTCGCCCTAGAGGCGGCGGAAACCCTAGCTGCAGACGGCGTTTTGGCGCGGGTCATCTCGATGCCGAGCGTTGAGTGGTTCGCCGCGAGTGACGCCTCATATCGCGAGAGCGTGTTGCCCTCCTCGATCACGGCGCGCGTCGCAGTGGAGGCAGGGCGCGGTGATGGCTGGTACCGCTGGGTCGGCCTCGACGGAGAAGTGGTGAGCGTTGAAGAATTTGGCGAATCTGGTTCTGGTGCTCAGGTTATGGCTCGTCGGGGGATCACGCTCGACGCCGTGCTGGAGGCTGCACGGCGCACGCTGGGGCGCTAAGCGACACCGCCAGCGCGCACCAACTGACCCGCACGCGGCACTGCGTAGTGCATGGATTCGGGGCTGGTTCCTACCGCAGCAATGTAGCGATCTGGGCGAACCAAAATTACGCTGTTGGAGCGGGAGTGACTGTCGGGCTGGGATAGATCAGAAGCCTTCAGCACAACTACTGGTAGCCCCATCCAACGCGGCGCATCCCCATCTGAAGCATCCGATTCCACTGTGTTGTGGCCGCAGACTACCCAGCTGTAGCCGGTGTTCGGCATCCGGTCGTAAAGTCGCTCACCATCGCTAAGTATCGGATTGGGCAGGCGGTGACCCTCATCCCACTTACCCGCGCCGCGGATACGGTGACGTTGTGAATACGAGAGGTTGAGCATCCCGACTCCCCGTGCCAGTTTCGCCTGCACGAAAGAACGTGACACGACGATTGGCGCGATCACACTGCGTATTCGACGAGCCACAAACCGAGGCGAGGTCATTATCGCGGTCATGCGCGCCACCCCGCCCACCATCGCACCAGCAGTTCCCTGACGCTCGACCTCATAGGCCGCCAGCAACTCTTCTGCGCGTTCTGTCGTTGCGTTCCGGGATTCAGCGATCCGCCACATCACATTGTGGGCGTCCTGCACGCCGGTGTTCAAGCCCTGTCCGCCAACGGGGCTGTGAATGTGTGCGGCGTCCCCTGCCAAGAAAATCCTGCCAGAACGGAAGCGGTCGGCGACACCGTGGCTGAGGTCGAACTGAGATGTCCAAGTAACATCGTAGGCTCCGAAAGTGACGCCCGCTCGTTCGCGAATAAGTTCGTCGAGTCGGGTGGCATCGACGGAGGCCAGCATGTTTTTCTCGCCGGAGGCCAGGTGGGCGATCATTCTCCATTGGCGGGGCTCGGGCATCGGAACAAGGATGAGCAACCCCTCGGGTGCGAGGTACATGTGTCCCTCATTTTCGACGAGGTCGCTGGTGGTTTTTACGTCCGCAAGGAGAAAAGTCGCTCCAGCACCGGTGCGCTTGAGCGCGATGCCTGCCTGCTCGCGAACCGTGCTTCGGCCGCCATCACATCCGATCACCCAACCCGCTCGAATAACTTCGGCTTCTCCGTCACCAACAAGTGTGGCCTCAACAAAGTTTCCGCGATCCTCTAGCTTGTGCAGGTCGGTAGCCCACTCCACCCGGCCACCAAGACTGCTCAGGCGGTTCTCGAGAACTCGCTCGGTGTCATGCTGAGGCACAGAAAGCCAGAACGGAAAAGCGGTGTCTCCCCACGGCTGGGCGAGCAGGTCAACGTGGACGCGCTTCTTCCGGTTATTGAAGTGAAGATTGAGGGCCGCGAATGGCGTTCCTGCTTCGCGGATATCACGGTCGATGCCCATAACGGCGAACACCTCCATTGTGCGAGCGTGCACCACTAGAGCCTTGGAGAACATGCCCCGCTCCGACTTACGTTCCACGATGCGAACGGTCAGCCCATGACGAAGCGCTTCGGCGGCGGCGGTGAGGCCCGTGGGACCTGCGCCAATTACGAGAACATCGACGTCTGAAGCGTCCTTGATCCTCCCGGTCGGCGAGGTCGTGCGGGCATGGGTCGGGTTCGAAGTCATTCCATCATGCTATGGAAATGAGACAGTGGTGTCTAGTTTTATGCGCTGTGAGTTCCCTGAATGCCGCAAGAGAGGGTCCCGAACACAAGCTCGACAATTTCTTCCTCGGAAAGATTCACGTCCATGCGCACCGCTGCCGCCAGCAGAGCCATCAACGCCGTGACAATCCACAGCACCGAAACGTCAGTCCTGATCTGGCCGGCGCGTTGCCCACGCTGAACGATCACCGCAAGCGGCATGAACGCTTCTTCGCGTCGCCGCAAGAATTCGGGATCCTGAGCCGCACCCTCAAGAAGTAGCGGCCGAAACCGCGCACCCAATGAGACGATGCCCGCCACGACCCTACGGAGCGCTTCCAAAGCCGTTCCGTCACCGACCTGCACTCCAGCAACGACTTCTCTGGCACACTCCACAGCGTCATCGCGTAGCGCATCAAGCAGACTCTCGCGACTGCTGAAGTGGCGGTACAGAGTTGCTCTCGCTAATCCGGCACGGCGCGCAACATCGCCCAGAGTCGCGTCAGAATCGAGCGCGAGGGCACTGGCGGCAGCATCGAGAAGCATGCGGCGATTGCGTTCCGCATCCACGCGAGCCACCGGAACGGCATTCATCATAGACCTACCTTCTTGGGCTTGCTGGTGCGAGAATGTCACCTTCGCTCGGCAAAATTCTAGCGTGGCCTCGCTCACCGGCGGATCCTCGAGCCATACGGTTCAGGTGGATTGTCAGCAGCCCCGCCAACGCCCTCCGTTTTGATAATGTGAAGAGGTAGCCGCAATAGTCGGCTCCCGACGACGGATCAGTACCGGGTACGCGACAAGACTGGCCAAGGAGACTGTTGTGTACTGGCTAATTCTGATTCTTTCTGGCGTGCTCGAAGCCGTCTGGGCCACTGCCCTCGGCAAATCTGAGGGCTTCACGAAACTATGGCCGAGCATCATATTCGGTGTCGCCATTGTCGTGAGCATGGGCGGGCTCGCGCTGGCAATGCGCGAGATCCCCATTGGTACGGCGTACGCAATTTGGGTGGGCATCGGCGCTGCGCTCACCGTGACTTACACCATGGTGTTCGGCGGCGAACCTGTGTCCTGGGTCAAGGTCTTGTTGATTGTGGGACTGATCGGATGCATTGTCGGGCTCAAACTGGTTGACTCACCGAGCTAGCGGCGGTCGACCGTACACTATCGGCATGACCAAGATTTCGATCAAGGCTCTCGCACTCCAGCAGCTCCACGCTGCCACTGAAGCCGGAGGCGGGCGGGCAGCACACACGGTGTATGGCGGCCACGAGAAGTCGCTGCGCCAAACGGTGATCGGGATGCTCAAGGGTGCGAGTCTGGGTGAGCACGACAATCACGACGACGCCACCGTCTACGTGCTCCAAGGCCGCATCCAACTTCGGATTGGTGATGATGTCTGGAAGGCGCGCGCTGGCAGTCTGCTGATTGTGCCCCACGAGCGCCACAGCTTCGAAGCACTCGAAGACTCTGCCGTGCTCATGAGTGTCGCTAAGCGCCCGTATCCGCCCGGGCAAATTCTGGCTGATTGACCGACGATTTTCGGAACGCAAGCGGTTCACGCAGCCGGTTCCTTCATCCAGGATGCACCAGCGTCGAGGGAGGTCTATGGTGAAGTTATGGCTGTTGAACCTATTGAACTAAAGACCCCCGACGCCGCTGCAACCAAAGCTAGTGGTTGTGCGTGCGGTCACGAAAACACCTCCGAGATTGTATTGGATGTTCGCCCAATTCCCCACGCGATTCGTCACGCCACCATCTTTGGTGCGCTGGGCTCCATCGCTCCTGGCTTCAGCCTCGATATCGTTGCTGACCACAACCCTCTCCCACTGCTTGCTCAGCTTGATGAAAAGCAGCCGGGCAATTTCACCGTCACGTATGTGGCTGACGGACCAGACGAGTGGAAAGTACGCTTCACTCGGGCGTAATCACTACCGCACAGCGTCGGGAATCGCAGGGCGTCACAACCTCAGTCGTGACGCCCTCATTCTCAGACGAGGATGAGCAGCGGCTGCTCGAGGATGCCCTTCAGGTCGCGCAAGAACGCGGCAGCGGTCGCGCCATCCAACGCACGGTGGTCGACCGTGAGCGTGATTTTCATCTTCTGAACTTCGACCAGCTCGCCATCTCGCAGCTGTGGTTCTGGGCTCGCAGCCCCGACAGCAAGGATTCCCGCTTCTGGCGGATTGAGCATCGCCGTGAACTCATCGATTCCGAACATTCCGAGGTTGCTCACCGAGAACGTTCCCCCCGACATCTCCTCCAGCTTCAGCTTGCCATCGCGTGCCTTGCCCGCGAGCGCCACAACTTCTGCGCCAATCTCGCTGAGAGTCTTGCGGTCAGCATCGGCGACCACCGGAACTAGCAGACCGGCATCAGTGGCCACAGCAATGCCCACATTGACCCGTCGGTGCCGCAGTAGAGAGTCGCCGTTGAACGACGAGTTCGCTTCCGGGTGCTGACGCAGCGCGATCGCAACAGCCTTCACAATGAAATCGTTGAGGCTCACCTTGATCCCCTGCTCAGCGAGCCTGTTGTTGACCTCGGCGCGCAAAGCGATCAAACGGTCAACTTCCACCACATTGGTGAGGAAGAAGTGCGGAATCTCTTGACTCGTCGTGAGCCGCTTGGCAGTAACTTTGCGGATCTTGTTGAGCGGGATGACTTCGGCATCAGCGTCGGCACCGGTGGAGTTGGAACTGGCACTGGCACTGGCACCGGATGACTTCTCCGGCTTCTCGGCGGCAGATCCTGAGTCCTTCAGAGCACTGATCGCGGCGTCGACATCGGCCCGGATGATGCGGCCGTTAGGGCCACTACCGGTGAGCGAATCTAGGTCGAGGTCGTTGTCGTGTGCCAGTTTGCGAGCCAGCGGCGACATCCGCAACTTGTCGGCAGTGGATGATGAGGCTTCGGCGGTCTCGGACTCCGGTTCCGGTTCCGTCTCCGTCTCCGTCTCCGTCTCCGGTTCGGATTCTGCACCGGGCTCCACGTCCGGCTCGACGTCCGGCTCTGCCCCAGGCTCGTCATCCGAAGCTGCGTCGGGTTTTGCGTCCGGCTCCAGCTCGGATTCAGTCTCGCTGGGTGCACCGTCGCCAATCACGGCAACAGGCTGACCAATCGGCACCATTGTGCCCTCCTCGACGAGGTGCTTCTGCAGCACGCCACTCTCGAATGCCTCCAGATCCATGGTGGCTTTATCGGTCTCGATCTCGGCGATCACGTCGCCCTTCTCCACCACGTCGCCAACCTGCTTCACCCATTTTGCAAGCTCGCCCTCCTCCATGGTGTCGGAGAGCCTGGGCATCGTCACTTCAGACATGATTGCCTCCTACTTCTTAAACCGTGTGGCGTCGAGGGTTTCCCGAATGACGCGGGAGAGGTCTGCCGCGTGCGGCATGGCCGCGGTCTCCAGCGGCTTGGAATAGGGCAGCGGGACTTCGGATGCTGCTACCCGACGCACCGGAGCATCCAAATAGTCGAAGGCGCCCTCGCCGATGGTGGCCGAGATTTCGGCCCCGATTCCATAGCTGAGCATGTCGTCTTCGAAGATGACAGCCCGGCTCGTCTTGCGCACGGAAGCGCAGATGGTGTCGCGGTCTAGCGGTCGCAGGCTGCGAAGGTCAACAACTTCGATCGACACACCCTCCTGCTCGAACTCTTCTGCCACCTGCAGGGCCGTCACCATTCCGCGCGAGTAGCTGACGACAGTCAGGTCAGTGCCGGTCTTTACGACGGCGGCTTTGCCAATCTCGGCGACCTGTTCGCCATCCGGAACCTCGCCCTTGACGTTATAGAGCGCTAGGTTTTCGAGGAAGATCACTGGGTCGTCGTCGCGGATTGCGGCCGTGAGCATCGACTTCGCCTCGGCGGGTGTCGATGGTGCCAGCACCTTCAACCCCGGGATATGGGCGTACCAGACTTCGAGGTTTTGGGAGTGGGTAGCCGCCAACTGCTGACCACCACCTCCGGGGAAGCGGATGACGAGGGGAACCTTGACCTGTCCGCCAAACATGGCGTGCATCTTGGCCGCATGATTCACAATCTGATCGATCGCTATCAGGCTGAAGTTGAGTGTCATGATCTCAACGACCGGCCGAAGGCCGAGCATCGCCGAACCGATCGCGGCGCCCACGAAGCCCTCTTCAGAGATCGGAGTGTCGAGCACTCGCTTGGGACCGAAGTCTTCGAGCAGCCCGGCAGTGATCTTGTACGAGCCCTGAAAGACACCGATCTCTTCACCAATGAGGAAGACATTCTCATCGCGCTCTAGTTCAGCGCGCAGAGTCTCGTTGAGGGCCTGCCGGTAGGTGATGATGCGAGATTTGGGTTCGTTGGCGGTCATGAGAGAACCACCGCAGGTTCGGCGGGCAGCCGCGTCGAGGCGTTTGCTACAGGACTCGCGTACACCTTGTCGAACAATTCATCGACTGAAGGGTCGGGGCTTTCGTCGGCAAAAGCGACCGCCTCGGTCACGACCTTGTCTGCATCGTCATCAATGGCATCCGCATCCTTCTCAGTAAGTACCCCATCTGCGATGAGCTTTGCGCGGAATGCGGGTACCGGGTCATTGCCCTTCGCCTCGTCGGTGTCTTCCTTTGAACGGTAACGCGCCGGGTCGACCACCGAATGCCCCTTGAGGCGGTAACTCATCAACTCGAGTAGTGCGGGTCGACGTTCTTCGCGCGCTTTCTTCAGAGCTGCACGAGCGGCGTCACGAACCGCGATCGGATCATCGCCATCCACTCGAGTGCCTTCAATTCGGTAGGCGCTGCCACGCTTGTAGAGATTGGGTTCGGCGGATGCACCCTCAACAGGCGTACCCATCCCGAGCCGGTTGTTCACGATCACGTAGACGATCGGCAGATTCCACAACCCGGCCAGGTTGAGCGACTCATGGAAGGCTCCGATGTTGGTGGTGCCGTCACCGAGCAGGCACATGACAGCCTCGGCCTTGGGGCCAGCTTTGCTGCGATAGTTGATCGCTAGCGCCGCTCCCGTTGCTGGAGGAATCTGTCCGCCGACAATCCCGTAGCCGCCGAGCATCCGCTTGCCCATGTCGAACATGTGCATCGAACCGCCCCAGCCGCCAACGACACCGGTCGATTTGCCGAAGAGTTCGGCCATCACCGCAGAAGGCTCCATGCCGCGCATGATGGCGTATCCATGATCACGGTAAGTAGTGAAGAGATAGTCGCGATCGTCGAGTGCGGCGGTCAAACCGACGACAGTGGCTTCCTCACCCAGATTCAGGTGGCAGTAGCCGCCGATCTTGGCTCGCGCATACATTTCGTTCGCGCGCAATTCGAAAGCGCGTACTAGCGACATTTTCTTGTAATAGCTGCGAAGCTCCGTGGCCGCTTGGCCACTGCTGGCAGACTTTTTCTTGGTCCGACTTGTGGTCGCCATGACAGTCTCACTTTCAACGAGATGCGTGATCTAATCTATTCCGCTTCGCTGGGAAGGGGCTGTCTTGAATTCGACAGACGACACCTGACCAGCTGCGGAAGTGAAAGCGCCGCGTCAGCTCGCGAGGAGTTGACGAAGCACATACTGAAGGATGCCGCCGTGCTCGAAGTACGACGCCTCCGCTGGTGTGTCGATTCGCACAATCGTCTCGATCTGCCGCGTCTCGCCTTCGTGCTCGACAGTCACCATCACGTGTTTCGGAATCTCTTCCGCTCCTTCGAGACCCGAGATCGAGTAGACCTCTTCGCCGGTCAGCGCGAGCGAGGTGGCTGACTCTCCGTCGACAAACTGCAGCGGGAGAACCCCCATACCGATCAGGTTCGAGCGGTGGATCCGTTCGAACGATTCGGCCAGCACGGCTTTAACTCCAAGGAGGAGTGTGCCTTTTGCAGCCCAGTCCCGCGAAGAACCGGAGCCGTACTCTGCGCCGGCGATGACGATCAGGGGTACGCCATCCGCAGCGTAATCCTTGGAGGCATCAAAGATGCTCATCTGTTCGTCGCCAGGGAGGTGACGGGTGAAGCCTCCTTCAACGCCCGGCACAAGCTGATTACGAAGGCGAATGTTGGCGAATGTACCACGGATCATCACCTCATGGTTTCCTCGCCTCGACCCGTAGGAGTTGAAATCCCCGAAGGCGACGCCGTGGTCTGTCAGGTAGCGGCCTGCTGGCGAGTCACGTTTAATGGAACCCGCGGGTGAGATGTGGTCAGTCGTGACCGAGTCTCCCAGCAGCGCCAGCACACGAGCGCCCGAAATGTCTTGCAGCGGTTCAGGGGCGCGCGGCATCCCTTCGAAGTAGGGCGCGCGACGCACGTAGGTTGAGGTCTCGTCCCAGGCAAAAATTTCGCTCGACGGAATCTCGAGGCTGCGCCAATTCGCATCGCCGTCAAAGACATTCGCATATCCGTCGGCAAACATCTCTGCCTCGATTACTTCACCGATCACTTTCTCAACCTCCTGAGTGCTGGGCCAAATATCGCGAAGGTAGACCGGGACGCCCGACTCATCGTGCCCCAGTGGGTCGCTGAGCAGGTCGATGTTCATTGTTCCGGCCAGCGCATAGGCGATGACGAGCGGCGGCGAAGCAAGAAAGTTCATTTCGGTTTCAGCATGGATCCGACCCTCGAAGTTACGGTTGCCGCTGAGCACCGAGGCCACCGTGAGGTTGTGATCGGCTACCGCTTTACTCACAGCGGGAAGGAGCGGGCCGGAGTTGCCGATGCAGGTCGTGCAACCGTAACCGACAAGGTCGAAACCGAGTTGATTGAGGTACGGCGTGAGCCCGGCCCGGTCGTAATAGTCGGTGACCACCCGCGAACCCGGGGCGAGCGAAGTTTTGACCCAGGGCTGGGAGCTCAAGCCACGCTCCACAGCCTTCTTAGCCATCAGCCCCGCTCCGATCATCACGGAAGGGTTGGAGGTGTTCGTGCACGAGGTGATCGCGGCGATGACAACATGACCGTTATCTACGCTCGTGTGCCTGCCATCGGGGAGACTGATGCTTGCGGGATTCGACGGCCACTCGCCGTCCGGAACAGGTTGCGACCAATCTACCGGCTTCGGCCCATGGCCGAGCTTGTCGAACTCTATGGGGTCACTGGCGGGGAAGGATTCAGCTGAGGCCTGATCGAGGCCGGTGAGTTCTTCAGGGGCACGGAAGCCTTCAACCAGGATCTCACCCACGATGCTTCGGGCATTGGCCAGCGGAATGCGATCCTGCGGGCGCTTTGGACCGGCGATGGATGGCTCCACCTTGCTCAGATTGAGCTCGACCGTGAGCGAGTATTCTGCTTCGTGATCCGGATCGTGCCAGAGCCCCTGCTCCTTGGCGTAGGCCTCGACCAGACGCACCTGCTTTTCTGGTCGGGCAGTCTGACGCAGGTAATCGAGCGTTACCTCATCGATCGGGAAGATCGCACACGTCGACCCATATTCCGGGCTCATATTTCCCAAAGTTGCGCGGTTGGCCAGTGGAACGTTAGGAACACCTGGCCCATAGAATTCGACGAACTTGCCCACGACACCGGTCTGTCGGAGCATCTGGGCAACGGTCAGCACCATATCTGTCGCCGTCACGCCCTCCCGCAGCTCACCGCTGAGCTTGAAGCCAACCACCGGTGGAACGAGCATGCTCATCGGCTGGCCCAGCATGGCGGCTTCCGCTTCGATGCCGCCCACACCCCAGCCGAGCACTCCGAGACCATTGACCATCGGTGTGTGCGAGTCGGTGCCCACCAAGGTGTCGGGATACGCCTGAGTGGCACCATCGCATTCCCTCGTGAAAACAACTCGAGACAAATACTCGAGGTTGACCTGGTGGCAGATACCGGTATCGGGTGGAACAACCAGAAAGTCGTCGAACGCCTGCTGCGCCCACCGCAACAATTGGTAGCGCTCTTGATTGCGCTGAAATTCGAGATCAGCATTGATCTCAAAAGCGCTTGGAGTACCGAAGGCGTCAACGATCACCGAATGATCGATCACGAGCTCGGAGGGGATGAGGGGATTAATTCTCTGCGGATCGCCACCGAACGAGACCATCGCATCACGCATCGCAACCAGATCGACCACGCAGGGCACGCCAGTAAAGTCTTGGAGCAACACGCGGGCGGGCGTGTACTGAATCTCGGCGCCGTGCTCGGCCGCAGGATCCCAGTGCGCGATAGCCTGAATCTGGTCGGCTGTGACCAGCCTGCCATCCTCATTGCGCAGCAGGTTCTCCAGAAGCACCTTGAGGCTGTACGGCAATCGCGACGAGCCTTCCACAGCGTCGAGCCGGTAAATCTCGTAGACTGAATCGCCCACCGTGAGTGTAGCGCGAGCACCGAATGAATCCGTCATGACTAACCTCCAGCGGCTTTCGCCGGGCTTAAGAACGAGGATCAATTAACTCCATAGTTACCCTGCGCTTGTCAGGTGTCAACGAACGGTCGATCTTTACCACCGAAGCGGCGCAAGACCCCGGGGATGCGACAGGGCTAGTCGCCGTCGCAACGATGACAGCTGCGGCCGATTATGCCCCGTAAATGTCCCTTGCCACCTAACTTGTCCGTTTGACAGGCGAGTTGTCCGTCGGGATCACGGCAATGTCGGGACTGCGTGGCACCACAGGCAATCTACTGATGGGCAGTCCGTGCCATTCATCTTGTCCATATCGGAGACCAGGGTAGATGTGGCCCTGATTTCCGAGGTTCCCGGTGGGATGTTCGAGGCACTGAACCTTGATCTCAGGTGCCCGCAGGGGAACGCCAAGAGGGGAACGGAGCACTTTGTAGTGCTGACGTTTCTGAATTCACTTGACTCGCTGGATGAGCATCCAGCCACAGCGAAAGTCAATAGCTTCTTGACGGACTGTGTGGATGCCTCCATGCGCGCTTACTCGACCCGGCAGATCTTTCGGTATTCTTGCCTCAGCGCAGTCAATGCGTAAATCCGCGTAATCTCAAGCAACTGGAGTGACACACATGGCCGACTATTCCTTCGGGGGCGCCGCAGATATCGATCGCGCGATCGGATACCTAGTCGGCCTCGACGCCGCGCAGACGAACGCTCTAGCGGTGCTTGAGATCGATGACGCCATCACCGAGTTGCAGGGGGAGTACGAGAAGAGCAGCGCCGATGTGACTTACCGGCCAGACGATGACTTCATTGCACGCCTCTCTGGATACCTCGCAATGGCCGACGACCAAGACGACCCGAAGTTCGCCTGACCAACACGGCGCGAGAGAGACCACTCGATATTCGGGAATCATCGCATAATCTCACCAATGGCGACCCGCCACTATCTTCTTCGCCAAAGCGAGAATGACAGCTCCCGTGGCGGACTACAGTCGGTGGCCATTCCGAGAGATCTCCTGACACGACGAGTTTCGCAGGATCACTTCGCCGGCAGGCTTGGCCGCTGAAGACGATCTGGCAGCCGCTGGCGACCCCGATCGAGGAAACCACCACGCCCAGTACGACCCCGGCTAGCAGAACGACAACGAAACCGATGATGATGTAGCGCGCAAGTCGTGCGTCAGCCTTCTCTTGTTTCAAGGCTCAGACCTTGCCCCCTTTCGGCCGGAACTGCTGTCGACTTGACTGACTCCACTGGTGTCGGTTTTCACCCTCCACGAGCGCCCGCAAGCCGGGCGATCAGCGGCCGGTATTTCGGTCCTTGCGGCGGGGCCATCTGACGGTTTCCCGGGTGCGCGAGGCGTGCCCGGCTGGGGCCGCTTACGGGATTGTTCTTGACCGCTCCATCGGCTGAAGCGCACCGTTCCGGTATGAATGAATATCTGATCGGATACGCTCACGTATCCACAAACGAGCAAGATCTCACCGCCCAACGAAACGCCTTGGAAGCCCTCGGCGTCAGATCGACTCTGATCTACACCGACCACGGACTCACCGGCACTAACCGGGCACGACCCGGCCTGCGAGAAGCGTTGGCCGCCTGCAGGAACGGTGACACGTAGGTCGTTGCCAAACTTGACCGTCTAGCCCGTTCCCTTCGGGAGGCGAAAGATATCGTGGACGAACTTACCGTCAAAGGCGTCAAGCTCAGCATCGGCGGATCGGTTCATGACCCGAGCGACCCGATTGGGCGACTTCTATTCAATGTCCTGGCAATGGTGGCAGAGTTCGAATCCGATCTCATCCGCGCTCGAACGCGCGAGGGCATGCAAGTGGCTAAAGCTAAAGGTCACCTGCGTGGCAAGCAACCCAAACTATCGGTCGCCCAGCAACGCCACTTGATGGAAGTCCACCGCGCGGGTATCCCATTCCACGAGCGAGCTCGCTGAGCTGTTCAACGTCGCTCGCTCCACCGTGTACCGCACGGTTCAACGACAACCCCTCGAACACTAAGGAACACATCTGTCGGCTCCCGTTGCCGAGCCAAACGACCCTGCAACGGGACAGCCAGAGCTTCGGATCCGAGGAGAACATTCCGATGGCCGACCTTGCCGCCTGCCTTGGGAATGCTCTACAGGTCCGACTGGAGTCGGATGACCCGCCCCCAAATTTGGCAACCGATTGGATTGTTGGTGTTGCAGCAGACCCTCTGCTCATTCATAGATGCTGCTGCGATGATCAATATCGATCACCAAAACGACCAGGCGGGCGTCTTGAAGGTCACAGACAACCCGGTAATCACCGACGCGATATCTCCACAGGCCCGCTAGGCCTCCGGTGAGAGCTTTGCCCCGGTTCCGGGGGCTATCGAGGGTCGTGATTGCTCGAAGTGCGGCACTGATACGGCTAGCGGTCTGGGGATCAGCTTTCCGAAGCCACTTCACCGCGTCGGGCGAAAGATCGATTTCCCAATTCACTCGATCTCATTCAAGATGCTGGCGTCGACCGGGGTATCGCTGAGCCCCAGCTCGCGCTCGACCACAGCAAGCGGTGTGGCCTTCACCCGACCTGATCGAAGATCCGCAGCGCGGGCGATGATGCGCTGCTCCCATTCCAGTTCTGGTAGGTCGCGTTCCAATACTTCGCGCACGACATCACCCTGGCTGCGTCGGGTCGCTTTGGCGAGCGCCTCGACGCGCTCGCGCAGGTCTTCGGGGAGCCGCACTGAGATGGGCCGCCCAAGTGGTGCCGTAGAATTCATGTAAACATTGTATGCGATGTAAACGGGAACGCGGTGGCACTCCTATATTTCCTCTGCGCGGTGCGTTGCGGCCGCCAAACGGCTATTTGCTGCGGGCAACCCAGAGCCGGTGGCGATCTAGTTTGCCTCTTTCTCAGACCGAAGGGTACTGCTCCGATTCGCCTATCACCGTGCCCGCGGGCGGAACCCTGATGGCGCTACTAAGCCACTTCGGACCCAACAGTTCGGACATTTACGCCTGACTGGACACCCGCAAGCCGGACGATCACCAGTCGGATTCCAGGTGCCCGCGAAACTGTGATTTGGACCAAATTTCAGCCGAAACTCACCGCTCCGTCGTCGCTGATACTCCAGCCAGGATTGTGCGCAACCTCCCAGATGACACCATTTGGGTCGACCACGTGACCGTGGAAGATTCCCCCGAACGCACCTTCCTGCGCCGATTTGAGCACGGTACCTCCCGCCGCTTCCATCTCGCCAATCGTGCTCAGTACGTCGTCGCGACTAGACACGTTGTGGGAAAGGGTTACTCCAGAAACTCCCATTGTGGAACGATCGCGAAGAAGATCTTCGTCAAACTTTTCAGCATCAAAGAGCCCGAGCATCAGACCGGGCGCGACCTAGAAGAACAAGATCTCCCCCGGAACATCGGCAAGGGGTGACCAGCCAAGACCATCCCGATAGAACCTCCGGGCGGCATTGAGGTCTTTGGTAGCGAGAGTGAAAAAATGCACGCGTTGATCCATGACGCCAGTATGACAGGAGCTGCCGACGACGACAGTTGGCACTTGTCCGTAAGCCGGACGATCAGCGGACAATCCTGAGTCGGCATTGGTGCCTCCACGTCTACAGCCCTTCGGTCGTGCGTTTGACCCGCCCGACATTAAGCCCGATGAACGGGCGTTATATGCACGAGCTCGGTGGTGTCGCCTTGGTGTTGTGTGAGTCGAATGAGGTTGGACAGACAAGGTCCGAGCTAGCGAGCTACGCGGCAATTGGCGAACTCGGAGGGGGCAATGGACGCCTGGAGCGCGGACAAGTTACCTGTCAACGGACACGAATGTGTCAACGCGGACAAGTTAGGTGTCAGAGGACAGTAAAGATGATTTTTGGAAAATTTCGAAAAATAACGGAACGGTAACTAGACAGCGTTATCTTTCCGTTATACATTCATAGAGCAGAAGTTGCTTGCTGTGGCAGCTACTGCGGAATGTGATTGCAGGACACTCTTGGTGCAAGGGAGAGGGTCGGTTTCATGCCTCTGAAACCGACCCTCTAACTCGTTAACCGTTCGACCGCCAGCGCAAATTTTTCTCCAGCCGACGACCTAGGCTGTGCACTTACTTCTCGCCCGCTTTGCTTTCTGCGCGATCCGCCCCCGTCTCGATCTTTAGCTGCTGGATAGGGAACGGCATCTCAATTCCCGCTGCGGTCAAGGATCGCTTGATCGCCTCAAGAACCTGATCTTGTGCCTCAACCGCTTCGCGACGATCCGGTGGACTAATCCAAAAACGCACCTCAAGAATGACGCTGAAATCGCCAAGCGAATTCACCAAAATCGTAGGCGCGGGCTCGGTGACGATACCCGGCAATGCAGCGATTGCCTTAAGGATGACAATGCGGGCCTCAGCGATGCTTTCGTCATAGCCGATCCCAACTTCGACACTGAGCCGCCGCGTGGTGTACGCCGTATTCACGACCACACGTTTGGTGTAAAGCTCGCTGTTCGGGATGACCACCTGACGGTTGTCATACGTGCGCACCAGCGTGGCGCGCACCAAAATATCCACGACCTCGCCCTCGTGATCGTTCGAGACGATCTGGTCGCCAATCCGAAACGGTCGCGTAAACAGAATCAGGATTCCGGAGAGCAGATTCTGAAAAATGTCGCGAAAAGCGAAACCAATCACAATGCCGCCAACACCCAGCGTGCCGAACAACGACGCCGGCGTAATCGTGGGAAAAATCACCGTGAGGGCAACTAACAATCCAAAGGCAAGAATGCCCCAACCGACAAGACGGCTCAGCACCACCTGCAGCCCCCTCGGCCTTCCCGCACGCCGAACAGCCAACCCGACGAGCTTCGCCACCAGCCATGAGATTGCCCAGAAAAGGAGAAACGCCGCAATTCCGAGAACCATATTAGGAAGGGCAAGAAAAAGTGACGAGAAGATGTTCTGCACCCGGTCAATCACATCGGTGAAATCGACCGGCTCGCGCCGAAAACCAAACTCCCTCATGGCCCAGTCCCCTCTGTCTCGTGTCGAGATCTTCCACGACACTGAGTCTTCTGCGTGAGTCTACGCGTCTCACTCCGCCCAAACACCCCAGCTAGAATCGCTCACGAAACGTAGAATAGTGACGTGAGCAGAAGCGAGAACCGGCCCTCCATCGTGTGGTTGCGCAACGACCTGCGACTAGCCGACAACCCCGCGCTGACGGCCGCCGCGAGCGAAGATCGACCACTCGTTGTTGTGTACATTCACGATGAAACCAGCGACGACATCCGTCCGCTGGGTTCGGCAAGCAAGTGGTGGCTGCACCACAGCATCACTGCCCTGGATGCCGCCCTGCAGAAACTGGGTGGGCACCTGACTCTGCGCAGCGGCCCCGCCGCGCGCGTGCTGCCTGAGCTGATCGATGAGCTCGACGCCGCCTCCGTGCACTGGAACCGCCGCTACACGGCAGCCCGCGACATCGATGCCGAGCTCAAGTCGAGCCTGCGCGAACGAGGCCTCACCGTCGAAAGCCATCAGGGCAATCTGCTGAATGAGCCGTGGCAGATTCGCAACGGGCAGGGCGAACCGTATCGGGTGTTCACTCCGTACTGGCGGGCTGCGCAAGAGCGCCCCGTGCGTGAGCTGCTGCCGCCACCAGAATCCGGCGAACTGAGCTGGGCAGAGACCTCCTCCGACCGCGATGAATCAAGCAACAACCCCAGCGCGATACCCAGCGACAACCTCGCCGACTGGAATCTGCTGCCGACCCGCCCCGACTGGGCTGCTGGTTTGCGCGAGACTTGGACTCCCGGCGAAACCGGGGCCATTGACCGCCTCGAGAGCTTCGTCGCGGAACGCCTCGCCGACTACCACCGCCGCGACGAACCCGCCGTCGACGCCACCAGCGGCCTCAGCCCGCACCTGCGCTTTGGCGAGATAAGCCCCACCCAAATCTGGCATCGGCTGCGCGGCTTGGGCGCGACAAGCGTGCCTACAGCGGCGGGAAAAAACGTTGCCAAATTCTTGAGCGAAATCGGCTGGCGAGAATTCTCGGCCACCCAACTCTTCGACAACCCGCGTCTCGCTATCAACAACTACCGGACCGCCTTCGACGCCTTCCTCTGGGGGTACACGGTCGACCAGATCGGTGCCGTCGACGAACCTGCAGGAGTCGCCGAGGTCGAAGCCTGGCGTCGCGGCCGCACCGGCGTCCCCCTCGTCGATGCCGGCATGCGCGAACTGTGGCACACCGGCACCATGCACAACCGCGTGCGCATGGTCGTCGCGAGCTTCCTCATCAAGAACCTGCTCATCGACTGGCGCGCAGGCGAACAATGGTTCTGGGATACCCTCGTCGACGCCGACGATGCCAGCAACCCCGCCAACTGGCAGTGGGTAGCCGGATCTGGTGCGGATGCCGCTCCCTACTTTCGTGTCTTCAACCCTGTACTGCAACAGAAAAAATTTGACCCCACGGGCGAATATGTTGCCCGCTGGATTCCGGAACTCGGCACCGCCGACTACCCCGACCCGATCGTCGATCTCGCCGAAACCCGCCGGGAAGCACTCGGGGCCTACAGCGCCGTGAAAGCCGCTGCGGCATCCGACTAGGCGTTCGGCCAGACACTGCCCAGAGGATGCTCAGCCTCGCCAATAGCGCCCCGGGAACAGGGGCAACGGGACACCCCAAGGGGCGGCCTCGGCGCCTCAATTCGTGCGATTTGGACCTGATTTTGGCACCGGTCAAACCACTCACAGACTCGCTCCGAAATACTCATTGCAGTTCGGGAAAGCCTCGAGCCAAACGGTCCGGACAGGGGCCACCAACGTAAGAAGGAGTTCAGCAATGAACGCATTCACGAAGAAGACCACGATCGGTGCAACCGCTACAGCAGTAGCACTGATCGCTGTCGGAGCAGCTGCTCCCGCCATGGCCGCAACAACTGCCGACAGCGACATTTCAACGAAGGCAGCCTCCTCCTCCACCTCCACCAGCGCCGATATCCCGGTACTCGTTGCGCCTCAGGTCGGCGATGTTGACCTGCTCCGCAGCGACGCACTCGGTGGCGACATCCTCGGTGGCGGCATCCTGAATGGTGACCTCCTCAGCGGTAATGCGATCGCATCCGGCAATGAAGTAAACGCACCAGTCGCTTCGGGCAACGACACCGCAGCGGGCAACATCAGTGACTCCGCCAACGTGAGTGACGTCGCCAACGGCACCAACGTGTCTGACGTTGTAGACAACGCAACGCAGGCTACCGACGTCGTAGACAATGCGACTGATGTTGCAACCGACGTGACCGACTCGGTCGACGTTGACGACATCCTCGACGACATCGCCGGTGACCTTGATCTCGCCGGAATGTTCAACTAACACTTTCGCTCTCTCGCGCCCCTACCCTTTCGCGAGGGTGGGGGCGCTGTGTGTTAACGGGTGCTGCACTATTGGGCAGAATTGGGCAGAGCGCAGGCCAGTAGCACCTCAACTACGTCTAGCCGTAGTTGAATCTTCGGCTCTAGACTTGGCGCATGTCGGTCACAGAACTTTCTGTCAGCACCCAGAACTATCTGAAGGCTGTCTGGGGTCTCTCGGAATGGTCAGATGCCCCCGTCACCGCGACGGTGATCGCCGAGAAGACCGGCTTCACCCTTTCTAGCGTTTCGGATGCCGTGCGCCGCCTCACCGATCAGGGCTTCCTTGACCATGCGCGTTACGGCTCCATCGCACTCACCGACATTGGCCGCGCTCATGCTGTGGCCATGGTCCGCCGCCACCGCCTCATCGAGTCATTCCTGGTGAGCGTGCTCGGCTACGGCTGGGACCAGGTGCACGATGAGGCCGAGAACCTCGAACATGCGGTGTCAGATTTCATGGTCGAGCGCATTGACGAGTTCTTAGAGCACCCCACCCGTGACCCGCACGGTGACCCGATCCCCAGCGCTGATGGCGTCGTGACGATTCCGGATGCCGTGCAGCTGAGCCGGGTTTCCCCCGGCAGCACCGTGGTGGTTGAGCGCATCTCTGACGACGACCCCGACCTGCTCAAGTTCTTCGAAGAGCGCGGAATTGTGTTTGCCGCGACGCTCCAGATCAGCGCCGGTGCACCCTATTCTGACGCGCTCGACGTGCAAGTCGGTGAGAACGCCGCCTCCGTTTCACTGGGCCGCAGTGCGAGCGATGCGCTCTACGTTTCGAGCGGCACTGTGACGAACGGCACCGCGACAGGCGGCACCGCGATGGGCCAGACGGCGAAAATCTAGCGTTCTGCGGGCATCCGCGACGGGGCGAGTTCTCGAACGACTGACAGCGCTTCGAGATAAGTTAGGATAGCCTAATCTAATACCGAATAGATGAAGGGCTACTGCTGTGAAGAGAATCCTGACCGTGACCGCAACACTGGCCGCAGCGAGTCTGCTGCTGAGCGGATGCACCGGAATCACTGGCACGGATGACGATGGCGCGGTCGTGGATGCCAGCGAAGAAGCTCTGGTGGTCTACAACGCCCAGCACGAACAACTCGCTCAGGAATGGGTCGACGAGTTCACCGCCCAGACCGGAATTGACGTAGTGCTGCGCAATGGCGGCGACAGTGAACTCGGCAATCAACTCATTGCCGAAGGCGATGCTTCGCGCGCCGATGTGTTTCTCACCGAAAACTCCCCTGCCATGTCGCTGGTCGAAAATGCCGGATTGCTCGCACCCGTAGACCCCGCAACACTCGACCTGGTTCCGGAACAGTATCGACCAACCAGCGGGATGTGGGCAGGCATCGCCGCGCGCTCCGCTGTCTTCGTCTACAACCCCGACCTTCTCAAAGAATCTGAACTCCCCGCATCGATACTCGACCTTCAAGACCCCAGCTGGAAAGGCAACTGGGGCGGGGCACCCGCTGGAGCAGATTTTCAGGCAATCGTCTCCGCAATTCTCGAAACTCAGGGCACTGACGCGACGTCTGCTTGGCTCACCGGGATGAAGGACAACGCAACGATCTACCGGAACAACATCGTCACGATGAAAGCGGTCAACGCCGGCGAGGTAGCTGGCGGCATCATCTACCACTACTACTGGTTCCGCGACTCAGACTCCGGAGGCGAAAACAGCGGCAACACCCAACTGCACTACTTCGGCGAGCAAGACCCCGGGGCTTTCGTCAGCATCTCTGGTGGTGGCGTGCTCAAATCGAGCAAAAACCCTGATCAAGCTCAACAATTCTTGGCCTTTCTCGCTGGCGTTTCCGGACAGACGATTCTTGGTGAGGGGTACAGCTTCGAATATCCCGTTGGCAGCGATGTGCCAGCAAGGGATCCGCTACCGGCCCTCGATTCACTCAACGCGCCAATCATTGACCCGTCAACGCTCAACGGTCCCGAGGTTCTCGACCTCATGACACAAGCAGGCCTCCTCTGACAGCCTCGGGTGCGGCGCGAGCGTTACGCGCGGAGCGGTTAAGCGCAACCACAACACCACCCTCACGAGCACTACTCATTATTGTGCTGGTCCTTGCCATCGGGATGCTGATTCCTGTGGGCTACGTCATCGAGGCAACAGCACGAATCGGCATTGACGAGCTTGCGACGCTGCTCCTGCGCCCGCGAGTAGGCGAACTCTTGGGCAACACCGTTCTGATTCTCGTGCTCGGAGTACCCATCACCGTTCTGCTCGGAGTCGGCAGTGCCTGGCTTGTTGAACGAACCGATCTCCCGGGGCGGCGCTTCTTCGCCATCCTCACTGTTGCGCCACTAGCTATCCCCGCCTTCGTCAGCAGCTACGGCTGGGCGAGCGTCGTTCCCTCCATCCAAGGCCTCGGGGGCGGCCTCCTCGTGGCGACACTCGCGTACTACCCGCTCGTCTACCTCCCCGCCCTCGCCACGTTGCGCGGCCTCAACCCGAGTTTGGAAGAGAGCGCACGATCCCTCGGGCTCAAAGAGGGGGCAGTTCTTCTCAGAGTTGTCATCCCGCAGCTTCGACTTGCCATTCTCGGTGGGGGACTCATCGTCGCTCTCCATCTGCTCTCCGAATACGGAGCGTTCGCGTTCATTCGCTTCGACACTTTCACCACCGCGATTGTGGTCGCCTACCAGTCAACATTTGCCGGCCCATCGGCGGCCTCACTCGGCATCGTGCTCGCGCTGCTGAGCGTCATTGTGTTGGGGATCGAAGCCACAGCACGAGGACGCGCTCGATATGCGTACGTGGGATCGGGTAGCGCGCGGCCAGCCCAACTCGTCAAACTCGGCAAATTCACCCCGCTCGCGATCCTTGCCCTCGTAACGATCGCAACGTTGGCCACAGTCGTGCCCATGGTCAGCGTTATTCGATGGTCACTCGCCACTAAACCTGACATGCTCGACGGTCTCTGGCGCGCGCTAGTTGACACCTCCCTACTCTCACTCGGCGGGGCAATCGGGGCCATCGTGGTCGCCCTTCCCGTCGCGTGGCTCGCGACGCGGCATCCATCACGACTGAGCCGAATTCTCGAAGGCGGCTACTCAATCGCCAGCAGCCTGCCCGCGATCATTGTGGCGCTGGCCTTGGTCACGGTAACGCTCAACGTTGCTCCGGGGCTCTATCAGACTGCTGCGACGGTGACAGCGGCCTACGTGATCATCTTTCTCCCCCGGGCACTAGTGACTTTGCGCGCCGGACTCGCCCAGGTGCCTGAATCGCTGGAAGAAGCCGCCCGAGCACTCGGGACACCACCCCTCCTCGCGCGGATACGCGTGACAATTCCGCTGCTTTTCCCGGCCATCGCGGCAGCCGGTGCGCTCGTGGCGCTCGGAGCGGCGAACGAGTTGACCGCCACGCTCCTGCTCGCTCCGACCGGAACACGAACGCTCGCGACCCAGTTTTGGTCTGCCGCGTCGTCGATCGACTACGCCGGCGCAGCCCCTTATGCCATCTCTCTGGTGCTACTCTCGATTCCCGCTGTGGCTTTACTTTTTGCACAGACGAGGGGTAAAACACGGTGAAGTTACACATCAGCGGTGTCAGCAAATCTTTCGGCTCAACGCCTGTTCTGACTGACATTGGGCTTGACGTTGCTCAGGGGTCGCGCACCGCGATAGTTGGCCCCTCGGGATGCGGCAAAACCACCCTCCTTCGCCTTATCGCAGGTTTCGTCGAACCTGACAGCGGCGAGATTTCTCTGGGCAACCGTGTGCTCGCAGCGCCCGGACGCAGTGTGCCTGCGCACCGACGTGGGATCGGATACGTCGCTCAAGATGGCGCTCTCTTTCCCCATCTGTCGGTTGCTGCAAATATTGGTTTCGGTCTTCCCCGCACCGGTCGAACAGAACGCATAGTCGAAGTCATGAAACTGACCTCCTTGGATGCGGCTCTCGTCTCGCGCTATCCTCACCAGCTTTCGGGTGGCCAGCAGCAACGGGTCGCTCTGGCGCGAGCCCTTGCGCCACGGCCCGAGGTTGTACTGCTCGATGAGCCGTTCAGCGCACTCGATACCGGGTTGCGCGAACAAACGCGGGCCGCGGTGATCACCGCGCTTGAGCGCAGCGGAACCACTACTGTGCTGGTCACTCACGACCAGGAAGAGGCACTCTCTTTCGGCGATGGTGTCGCTGTGATGATGAGAGGCTCGCTCCCGCAGTCGGGGTCTCCAGAGTCTGTGTTTGGCAACCCTGGTTCTGCCGAGATTGCTGCGCTGATGGGGTCGATCGTACTGTTGCCAGCCGTACGTGTTGGGAACGAAATCGACTCTGCGTTAGGTCGAATAAGTGTGCGGCACGATCGCAGTGCCGGTGTTGAGTCGGTTTCGGCGATGATTCGTCCCTCGCAAGTGTCGCTGAGTGTCGACCTCTCCCACGGCACTGCGTCAGTTGCTGGTGTGCGACACATCGGACCAATCGCCGTGGTTTCGCTGCGTACCCTAGGACCACATCCCACAGCGATCTCGCTCACCGTTCCCTCACATCACACGCAATCACTGGTTGCGGGTGCGGTGGTGGGGCTGAAAGTGGATGGTGGAGCAGTGCTGTATCCAGCGAGTGTGGCAGGCCGCCACCTCACCGAGTTCGGGAATTAGCCGTAGTCGCGTTCTTGAGGAGTGCGCGTCCACGGCTCATCAAGAAGGTATAGACCTTCCACACCACCACCCCGACGATCAACGAGGTTACCGTCGCCAACAGTGGAGAGTACGTTTCGATGCCCGGGTAGACCTGCCACTGCGTGAGGTACGTAAAGAAAGACGCGCCCGCAAGAGTGGACACCACCCCGACCAGCCAACGCGGTAGCGGTAGTGAGGTAGCCCAGAGCAACACCAGCACCCCGCCGATGACAATCGCTTCGCGTAGTGGCTGCCCGAAAAAACCTACAACAGACAAGATAGCTAAAGCCGAAACAATGAGGCGCTGAGTTCTCGTAGTGATGCGCGCGATTACCCAACCGAGGGCAATAGTCCAGGCAACAGTCGCGACCGCGTACTTCTCTGTGCCCTCTGCCCGAACTCCACCCAACACAACGGTGCGCACAAAGAGCGTCAATGCCAGTACCCCGAGCGCGAAGGCGAAAGGCCAGCGGCGCTCCCAGCGACGCACTGCGGGTATGGCAAGCAGAGCCACGAAGGCCAGCATTGACCACAGCATTGCTTCGAGAAACCAGAACTGCCATTGAAGGGTCCACTGCGCACTACCAGTGAAATTATTGACGAGAAAAACGGTGCTGGTGGCGTAGGTTCCCGCAACCAATGCGACGATGCCGATCCACGTGATGGCAGGGATAGCAACCGATGCAACACCGGCCAGCATTGCCCGGGTGCGCAGTCGATCGGACCGATTCGCGAGTTGAAAACGCGCAAGGTTGTAGCCGGCGATCACCAACAGTAGATGAGCTCCGCCCTGCACGAAGACGAGGTCAGCGTGGGTTGCAACGATGAGAACGATCGCCAGCGCTCTCAACACAATAGGCACTTCGATGCGGGGCAATCGCTGCCGGAACCACCCCGTCGCGGGCTTCGCTTGAGCTTGACGTGGGACTGGCTCGTGCGCTTCACTGCGTGAGGTCGAGTCTGGGCCGGCTGACAGTGGTGGCTGGGGTCTCACCGCATGTGCAGCAAGCTCGGTCATTGACATCGTTGGCCAGGTGCGAGGCAGCGTTCCCAAGAGCTCTTCGAGGTGAATCGAGACCTCAACGAAACTGAGTGAGTCTCCCCCGAGCCCGGCAAAAGAGTCGCTGGTAACAGCGTGAGGGGTACCCAACAGGTGTGCGATTCGAGTTCTGAGCGTCTCGGCTGTTACGACATCATCAATGACACGGTTGGCGTCAGCGGTACCGTCGTTGGCGAAGCGAAGCAGAGCAACCATGTCGGTCTTGCCGCTCGAAGTTCGCGGAAACTCAGCGATAAAGTGCACATCTACCGCGTGGGCCGGCAAGCCCCACTGTGAAGCCGCGTGTTCAGCTACCACTCTGACCTGGCGCTCGGCAGTGACAAAGAGAATCAGCTTTTCGTCAGAGCTAACCGCTTTCACGTCAATGCCTCTGCTTTCGAAGAGCTGCTCGACGTGGTCGAGGTCAATTCGAAGCCCAAAGATCTTAGTTAGTCGGTTGCTGCGGCCCACAATTTCGTAGAGTCCGTCATCGCGCTGCCGGGCGAGATCTCCCGTAAACAGCTCGTGGCCGGTGGTGCCGAGCGCGAGGTCTGCTGGCTGCTCTCCGTAGCCCATCATGACGTTGGGTCCGGTGTAGACAAGCTCTCCAACATCAGACTGAGCAGGGGCATCGATTCGAAATTGGCCTCCGGGTATGGGAATTCCGATGGTGCCGATCGCAGTTTCGGCGAGATCGCTGGGCACATAGGCCATGCGCGCTGTCGCTTCGGTTTGTCCGTACATCGTGATGAAGTCGAAGCCGCGGTGGTGACCTAGTTGAATGAATCGCCGAGCCCGTTCAGGATCGAGCCTTCCTCCCGCTTGAGTGATGTAGCGCAAGGATGACAATTCGCGCGTGGCAAAATCAGTTTTCTCGAGTAGCTCGAAGGTGTGAGGTACACCAGCAAATGAGGTTGCCTGTGCCGCCCCAAAATCGTTCCACAGTTCTGAGTCGAGGACAGAGCGCGAACTCAGGCGCACAGATGCCCCGGCAAAAAGGTGGCTGTTGAGCACCGACAGCCCATAGCAGTAATGCAAAGGCAGCGTAGTCATGGCACGGTCTGCAACCTCGAGTTCAAGGTACTGAGAAATAGCAGAAGCATTCGACAGCAGATTATCTCGTGAAAGACGCACCACTTTAGGTGACCCCGTCGACCCTGATGTCGTTGCCAGCATCGCAAGGTCGGGGTGAAGCTCATGCCGCGTGCCGGCTCGTGTTTCGTTGAGACCCCAGTGGTCACCCTCCGCCGCAGCGATCACGTCGGGGTCGAACCGGCTCACTAGGGATTCGATTCGTGCACGAGACGCGGGTCCGTTCGTTGTGCTGGCTGGTTCAACCAGCAACACCGGATGCCCAGCTTCGAGGGATGCGAGGTAGGTGATGACGGGCTCCACCGTCATGGCGGCTTCGATCATCACCAATCGTCGCGTGGAGCCGAGCTCATCTCGCCGGGCTTCGACACGCCCTCGAATGTCGTCGTAGGTTAGTTCGCCGCCATCCGTAACCAACGCAACGTGGTGTGGCACTCCACGGGACAGGCTCAACGCCGCGAATTCAGTCTGAACAGTCATGATTATGCGTAGGCTCAGCTGGCCGAAGTCGGGTCGGCTCTACGCGGGTGTGGGCTTCCCACTGATTTGGTTTGGCGTGTACCGGTCATCCGACTTCCTTCAAATTGATTAGGTAAGCCTAACCTATTATTCGGTTCCGGCAACTACCGTGCTGCGAGCATCCGTCGACGCCGTTGGGCACCAACCCGCTTGCCGATGAGCCCGTGCCGTGGGCTGAACAGAAAGACCAGCGCAAAGACGCCGCCTTCGACGAGCACGATCATGCCGCCGGATGCCGTGTCGAGGTAGTAGCTGAGATAGAGCCCGGTGACTGCCGCGAGCGCCGACATCACCGGGGCAATCACGAGCATGCGGGAGAACCGGTCGGTGAGCAGGTAGGCGGTCGCGCCCGGGATGATGAGCAGCGCAACGACCAGCACAACGCCGACAGCTTGCAGCGCGACGACCGAAGTGAGTGCGAGCAACCCGAGCAGGGCAGCGCCGAGCACCTTGGGGTTGAGACCGATGGCGTGGGCGTGGGTCGCATCGAAGGCGTAGAGCGTGAAGTCGCGGCGCTTGACGATGAGGATGCCGAACGTGACAACACCCAAGATCACCACCTGAAGAAGGTCGGCCCACGAGACGCCGAGCAGGTTGCCGAAGATGATGTGGTTGAGGTCGGTCTGCGAGGGAATCACCGAGATGAGCACGAGCCCGAGAGCAAAAAGGGTCGTGAAGACGATGCCGATTGCAGCATCCTCCTTGATGCGGCTCGTGTTCCTCACGACACCGATTAGGCCGACGGCGAGGAAGCCGAAGATCAGCGCACCGAGCGCGAACGGTGCGCCAACCACGTAGGCGAGCACGACCCCGGGTAGCACAGCGTGCGAGACGGCATCCCCCATGAGCGACCAGCCGACGAGCACCAACCAGCACGAGAGCACGGCGCACACGATCGCGGCAATCACGCTGGTGGCCATCGCTCGCACCATGAAGTCATAGCTCAGGGGTTCGATGAGAAAGTCGAGCGGGTTCATTCGCTGTCACCCCGCTGCAAAACATCGAGTCCGAAGGCGCGGGCGAGGTTGGTGGGTTGCAGCACCTCGGCTGGAGTGGAGTGCATCAGCACGCTGCGCATGAGCAGGATTGCTTCATCGGCCAGTTGGGGCAGCGCGTTGAGGTCGTGGGTCGACACCAGCACTGTTGCTCCGTTGGCGGCGAGCTCGCGCAACACCGTGGTGATTGTCGCTTCTGACCGTTTGTCGACACCGGCGAAAGGCTCATCCAGCAGCAGGATGCTCGCGCCCTGAGCAATGCCGCGAGCGACGAAGGCCCGCTTCTTCTGCCCGCCCGAGAGTTGACCGATTTGTCGGTCGGCAAGGTCGGCGAGGTCGACTCTGGCGAGTGCGTCATCCACGGCCGCGCGGTCGGCGGCTTTGGGCCGACGAACGGGACCCAGGTGACCGTAGCGGCCCATCATCACCACATCGCGCACCGAGATGGGGAACGCCCAGTCCACTTCTTCGCTCTGCGGAACGTAGCCGACAGCGCCTCCTTTGCGCGCGATTGCGGGTGCACGACCACCCAGCGTGACGGTTCCGCTGTCGGGGCGAATCATCCCCGTGATCGTCTTGAACAGGGTCGACTTGCCCGAACCATTCATGCCGATCAGCCCGCACACCTGACCCGTTGCAATGTCAATGCTCACGTCGTCGAGCGCCAGTACATCGCCGTAGTGCACCGTGACGTTCTGCACGCTGATTGCTGGCACGATTGCCGATGCGGATGCCGCGGCTCCCCCACGCCCTGCTGCCGAAGTCTGCCCTGCTCGCGTCACGATCCGGCTCCCGTCAAGCCGTCGATGATGATTTCTGCGTCGTGCCTCAACAACTCAAGGTACGTCGGAACCGGCCCCCCGACCTCCGACAGCGAATCAACATAGAGGGTGCCGCCGAAGCCTGCGTCGCTCGCTTCGACCACTTGCTGCATGGTGCGGTCAGAGACGGTCGATTCGCAGAATACTGCGGGTACCTTATTGTCGCGAACGAAATCGATGACGGCGGCGACTTGCCGCGGGGTGGACTGCTGCTCGGCGTTCACCGCCCATAGGTAGTGCTCGCTGAGGCCGGCATCCCGTGCCAGATAGGAGAAGGCGCCCTCGCAGGTGATGAGTGCGCGTTGGTTGGGCGCGAGCGTGGCGAGCTCGGTGGTGAGTTCGTCGTTCACCCCTTGGAGCTCAGTCTTATAGACCTCGGCATTGGCGGCGTAGTCTGCGGCATTGGCCGGGTCGAGTTCGGCGAATGCAGCAGCCATGTTGTCGACATAGATTTGTGCGTTCAACGGGCTCATCCAGGCGTGCGGATTGGGCAGACCTTCGTAGGCATCCTCGGCGATGCTGATCGTCTCAACACCCTCGGAGACAACGACGTGTGGCACATCGAGGCCGTCTACGAATTGCGAAAACCACGCCTCAAGGTTGAGTCCGTTGTCGAGGATGAGGTCGGCGTCTGCCGCCTTGGCGATATCGCCGGGGGTTGGCTGGTAGCCGTGAATCTCTGCACCCACCTTGGTGATGGATTCCACCCGAAGGTGCTCGCCAGCCACATTCTGGGCCATATCGGCGAGCACGGTGAACGTGGTGAGCACGACGGGGCGCTGGTCACTCGGGTCAGCAGTTGCCGCGGCATCCGGTGCGCTGGTGCAGGCGACAAGTGTCGCGAGAACAGTGACGGCGAGCGCAACATCACGAGTACGTCGGATGTCCGTCCGTGCGCCCATGCCCCTGATGATGCCCATCTTCTGATCCTATGTTGGTCGCGCCAAATATGAAACTACGTCTAGCCGTAGTTCTACCAGATTGTGTGGTCGGCGCACCAGTTGCCGTTCTTTCGAGCGAACAAGCGGCGTCCTATCGGAGGCGCTGATTGCTACTCTGACTCAATGAAGGACTTTGACACCATCGTCATTGGCGCAGGCGTTTCCGGGCTCACCGCCGCGCGGCTGCTCGCACAGGCGGGGCAGCGTGTCGTTGTGCTCGAGGCGCGCGATCGCCTGGGCGGCCGCACCTGGACAGAGCGCTCCAACGGCACCATCAGTGACCGTGGAGCTTCGTGGATTCACGGCATCAATGACAACCCCTTGACGGATGTTGTGCGCGGCTTTGGCATGCGCACGGTCGAGTTCACTGTCGGCAGTTACCAGCCAGATGGGCGACCCGTCGCGTACTACTCGCCGACCGGTGAGCGCCTGAGCGACGATGCAATCCAAGAGTTCGCCGACGACATTCGGCATTTCGATCGGCACCTGGCGGTGACAGTCGAGGCTTCCGAGCTTGGGGATTCGTACGAAGACGCCATCGATGCGTCCCTTGCCACGCTCGATTGGGATGCTGACCGCGCCGAGCGCGTGCGGGAGTTCCTGCTGCACCGTTCCGAAGAACAGTACGGGGTACACGCTGGGCTTCTTGATGCACACGGCCTCGACGACGACACCGTGGATGGTGACGAGGTCGTCTTCCCCGATGGCTTCGATCAACTCGCGGCGAATCTGGCCATGGGGCTCGATGTCAGGCTTAAGCACGTGGTCACCAACATCACCTGGTCGGGCGACGGAGCCACCGCCAGCTCCACCCAGGGCGAGTTCGCTGCGGCGCAGATCGTCGTGACCGTTCCGATCGGCGTCCTGAAATCTGGCGATCTGGGCTTTGACCCCGCACTGCCCGAGTGGCTCACTGACGCCATCTCCGGCTTCGAGATGAACAATTTTGAGAAGGTATTCCTACGCTTCCCGAGCAAGTTCTGGGACGAGGATGTCTACGCGATTCGCCAGCAGGGCTCGGCCGGAGACTGGTGGCACTCCTGGTACGACCTCACTGATCTCCATGGGGTGCCGACACTTCTCACCTTCGCTGCGGGACCGAGCGCCATCGAGACTCGCGAGTGGGACGACGACAAGATTGCCGAGTCGGTGTTGGATGCTCTGCGCGGCCTCTACGGGGAACGGGTCGAGCACCCAGCGCAGGTGCTGATCACCCGCTGGCAGGATGATCCCGATACCCGTGGCTCATACGCCTACATGAAGCCAGGCTCGACTCCCGAGGACCATGACCTGTTGGCCACCCCCGTCGACGGAGTTCTGCACTTCGCGGGCGAGGCCACCTGGACGGAAGACCCCGCGACGGTGACCGCAGCACTGCGCTCGGGACACCGCGCAGCCCAGAACATCCTCGGCAAGGATCTGCCGTTTGGCGGGTTGACGGAGCCGCTCTGAGGGCGAACGTCGACCGATAACCTCTGGCACCGCGAAGCCGCCACCTGTAGCAACCGAGCACGCCCGGGTGTTAACGTGAGAACACCCCATTGGGGCAGTGGGCCGCACATTCGGGACGGCCCCAAGGACGGCCATTCGGGTGGCCTTCACGCAGAGGAGCAACTGTGTCGGTGCAGCAAGGATCTGGGCAACAGGGAACGGTCGCCTCGCGGCCTCGTGAGCAGTGGTCGGGCCAACTGGGCTTCATTCTGTCTGCGATCGGCTCCGCTGTGGGGCTGGGCAACATTTGGCGCTTCCCCGGTGTCGCGTATGAGAACGGTGGTGGGGCATTCCTCATCCCGTACCTGATCGCACTGGTTACTGCCGGCATCCCGATCCTCTTCCTCGACTATGCGATCGGTCACCGCTTTCGCGGTTCATCACCCACCGCATTCCGCCGCTTGGGCGGCAAGGCCGGAAAGTGGCTTGAGTCGCTTGGCTGGTTTCAGGTGTGGATTTGCATCATCATCGCCGTCTACTACGCGGCCGTCGTCGCCTGGGCGGCCAGCTACTTTACGTTCAGCTTCGACCTGCGTTGGGGAGATGACACTGCGGGCTTCTTCGTCACCGAGTTCCTGCAAACATCCGAGCCCGGTTTCAGCGCGCAGTTCGTGCCCGCCGTGCTCATCCCACTCGTTCTCGTGTGGGTTGCCGTATTGGCCGTGCTCGGTTCAGGCATCGCCAAGGGGGTGCAGCGCGCCAATCTGATCTTCTTGCCGCTGCTCGTTGTGGCGTTCCTCATCTTGGTCGTGCGCGCGCTGTTCCTCGACGGAGCAATGACCGGCCTCGATGCGCTCTTCACTCCCGACTTCTCGGCGCTCGGTGACCCCAGCGTCTGGATCGCGGCCTACAGTCAAATTTTCTTCTCGCTGTCGATCGCCTTTGGCATCATGATTACGTATTCTTCGTACCGCAACCGGCGCGCTAACGTCACCGCACCAGCACTGGTCGTGGCGTTCGCTAACTCGTCGTTCGAGATAATCGCCGGCATTGGTGTGTTTGCGACTCTCGGTTACTTTGCCTTCCAGCAGGGTGTCGGCATCGACGAACTCGAAGGAATCACTGGGGTCGGGCTCTCGTTCATCACCTTCCCGGCGATCGTGTCGCAGATGCCCGGCGGCCCACTCTTCGGTGCACTGTTCTTCGGCTCACTCGTGATGGCAGGATTCACTTCCCTGCTGTCAGTGCTGCAGGTTGTGTCATCCGCGTTCCAAGACAAGTTCGGGATCACTGCTCGCCAGGCCTCGATTCGCGTCGGATCCGCGCTGGCGATCGTTTCGGTGCTGCTGTTCTCGACGACCACCGGACTCATCACCCTCGACACCGTCGACCAGTGGGCCAACAACATTGGCATCGTGGGCGCCGCAATCGCCGCCACGATTCTGGTGATCTGGGTGTTCCGCAAGGGTCCAGAGCTGGCCGCGCACCTCAATGCCGTCTCCACCTTCAAGGTGGGCCGCATCTGGCAACTGCTCGTCGGTGTACTCGCCCCGATCGTGCTGCTGTATATGCTCACCCAGCGGATCATCGTGCTCGTCACCGAAGGCTACGAGGGCTACCCACTGTGGTACCTGGCCGTTGCTGGCTGGGGAACCGTCGCCGTGATCTTGATTGGCACCATCAGCATGACGGCCCTGCGATGGAAGCACGACCCCGACGATTTCGCCCCGTGGCCTAGCGCCGAAGCACTGAAGGAGCTCAAGAAATGAGCGGCATCGCCATCACATTCTTCGTAGTCGCCGCCGTGCTCGTCTGGGGCGGGCTCATCGCGAGCATCGTGTTTCTCGCGCGCAAGCCGCAACTAGACGTGTACCCGGATGGGGCTGACGACGTCAGCGACAACGATTAGCGTTCACGGTCGGGCATCCACCCGGACACCCGACCATGACCGTGCTACTGGGAGTTGTCGTTCTCCTCGTTCGAGGAAACGGCAGCATCAGCATCAGCGCTGTCAAAAGCGCTGGTAGCTACTTGCGCGAGACTGGCATCGAGCGAGCTATCGTTCGAGCCGCCGCGAGCGCCTTCGCCGACAGCCTGACCGACGGCGCGACCCTGGATGATGGACGCGAGGTCGAGTCCGGTTGCTGCCTTGATCGACTCGAACGAGCCGCGTAGTGCAACGGCACTCTCGTTTCCGATGGTGTCCCCGGCGCTCGCTCCGTTGCCACCGATGACGGTGACAGAACCGATCTGGCCGTAACCCTTTGCCCACTGTTCCATGACGAGAGGAAGCGACTCGAGGGCACGCTGCGCGAGGAGCGCATCTTGGTGCTTGGCGAGAGCCGCAGCTTCTGCCTCAATACTTGCGGCAGTAGCTTCACCGGCGAGACGGGTTGCATCCGCATCAGCAGCGGCACGTACGCGCACAGCCTCAGCTTCAACAGCAGCGATTTGAGCCTGAGCTTCAGCACCCTTGACGAGTCGGTACGCGTCGGAGTCAGCATCCTTCTGAGCCTTGTAGAGGTTGGCGTCTGCAAGTCGCTTCACGTCAGCATCGAGCTCTGCCTGGCGGTTCTCGGCACGCTGCTGGAGAACGCCCTGCTCTGCCGTGGCGCGAGCGAGTGCTTCTGCCTGCTCGGCCTCAGCGTTTGCCTTGCCGACCTCAGCCTTCGAGTCTGCGGTGTTCGTGTCAAGCGCCGTCTGCTCAATAAGGTTTGCCTCAGCGACAGTGATGTTGCGCTTCGAGATTTCGCGGTTCGCGTCAGCGGTTGCCAACTCTGCCTCGCGGCGCTTGGACTCGATCTGTGGCGTTCCGAGCGACTGAATGTAGCCGACCTTGTCACCGATACCCTTGATCTGGAAGGAGTCGAGGATGAGCCCCTGCTCCGACAGTTCGGTGGAGACGTCGGTGGCGATCTGGTCGGAAAACTTCTTGCGCTCCCGCATGAGCTCAACAACAGAGAGAGTGGCAACGACACCACGGAGGGCACCCTCCAGCTGCTCTGTAGTGAACTGCTCGATCGCCGCGTCTTGAGAAGCAAAGCGCTCTGCGGCACGGCGTACGAGATCAGGGTCTGATCCAATCTTGACGATAGCGACAGCCTCAACCTGAAGGGTGACGTTATCTGCCGACTGCGCTTCTGCGGTCATGGATACCTGACGAGAGCGAAGAGAAATCGTCTCGTGGCGCTGCGTGATCGGGTTGACCAGAGCCTTGCCATTGACAATGACAGTGACCGCGGAGTCCCTACCGCTCGCGTCCTTCTGCGAGCGACCGGAGACGACGAGAGCCTCATCGGCGCGAGCGACCTTGAACCATGCCCGTGCAATTAAGAGGAGCACGAGGAGCAGTACGACAAGTACCACTAACCCGACTCCGATCAGGACGGCAATTCCGCCGTTGACCAAGAAATCCATGAATCCACCTTTCGAAAGTGAGCTATCTCCATCCATTGTCGCCGCTATGCGCACTTCCTGCTGAAAAGAGTCGCGAAGCAACGGTGAACAACCGGATGCGGCTGACGCGGTCAGCCACGAGGGCTAGAGCGTGCGCATCCATTCTTCGATGCCGTCTGCAGTAATCGGCAGGGCATCAGACAGGGCCTCTGTGCCGGTTGCGGTCATGAGAACGTTGTCTTCGATCCGCACGCCCATGCCCCGCAGCTCGGGCGGCACCGTGTTGTCCCACGAATGGAAGTACAAACCGGGCTCTACAGCAAGCACCATGCCTGGCTCCATCGGTGCGCCCTGGTATGCGGCATAACTCGATTGAGCACAGTCGTGAACGTCGAGGCCGAGGTGATGCCCGATGCCACACACGATGTAGCGGCGGTGGTGTTGACCCTGTGCGCTGAGTGCCTCGTCGACCGAAACCGGGAGCAATCCCCAGTCGTGCAAACCCGTCGCGATGACTTCAAGGGCAGCATTGTGAAAGTCGCTGAATAGCCTGCCCGGACCAACTGCCGCGAGGCCCGCCCGATGTGCGACCTCGACAAGGTCATGCACTTCGCGCTGCGCTGCCGAGAACGTTCCGGATGCGGGCAGTGTGCGGGTGACATCCGCCGTGTACAACGAGCGCGCTTCGACACCCATGTCAAGGAGAAGTGCGGCATCCTCCAACACCGGGATCGAGTTAAGTAGCGGATTCGCACCGGCAAAAGAGCCACCGAGCGCGATGTCCGACGCACGAGCCAATGCCGCCTCGAGCTCAGCGAGCGGCCTCGTCTCAATCTCAAGAGCCGCAGCCCACTCTGGCATTCCTGGAGCTGAGCCAGAAAAAGTTGCTGTCGGGGCGGAACCCGTAATAGTTGTCATTGACACGAACGGGAGCTTTGCCTCCGGCCAGCACGATAGTTCGCCCCACAAAGGCAGGGCTCAATCGGGCACGGTGTGCTGCGGTTGCGGCCGCGATGCGCGGAACCGTGTCGGGAGTGCGGTCGGGTGTGGACCATCCCGTTTCCATGTATTCGATGAAACCGGTGGCTTCACGAAGCTGGGGAAGCCGCGGATCGCCTTGGGTCGGGCGGGGCATTGAACTGGCGGGTGCCGCGTGCTGATGAGAATTTGAACTGGAGCTCATAGGACCGTCTTTCGTTGATAGGCGTGGGTGGGGTGATGCGGTGCGACCGCATCGGGAGCTATTTCGGTTGCTGGTTGCTCAGCTTGGGGACGAGTCGCTCGCTGGTGGAGCTGCCCAGTCGGTGCGCACGTGGCCGATGTGCTCTCGCATGAGCTGTTCCATGGCGGTGCGATCGTGGCTGAGGGCTGCGTCGATCATGGCGTCATGCTCTCGAGTGGATTCCACCAGGTCTCCGGCCTCAGCTACGGATCTCAAACCATCGAGTCGGCTGCGATCACGGAGCCGTCGAACTGTGGTGACAAGCACGTCATTGCCGTGCAGCGCAAGAAATTGCGTGTGGAACGTGGTGTCCGTGCTCAGGTAGCTGGTCAGATCTTGCTGCTGAGCAGCATTAATCATGGAGTCAACGAGTGGTCGGAGGAGTTCAAGCTGCACGTCACGCTCAGGGCTGATTGTGGCCGCGATTTCGCCCATGATCGGCACTTCGAGCAGCAGTCGAATCTCAGCAATGTGGTCAAGTTCTGCGGCCGTTACCTTCGTGATTCGAAAGCCCGTGTTGGGAGCAACATCCACCATGCCGTCACGCACCAGATCGAGCATCGCTTCACGAACCGGGGTCGCTGAGACACCGAGTTGCGTGGCCAGCGTCGGGGCGGAGTAGACACGGCCTGGAACCAGCTCTCCCGCAATTAGCGCCGCGCGAAGCGTGGCAGCGACATACTCTCGAACGCTCTGACGTTGTGGCCGCCCAGGCGTTCCACCGACGGTCACTGATTCACCTCGGAGGGACGAACGATCGCAGCGGCAATCGCCAAGTCTTCCCAACTCATGCCCGAGCTCTTGAACACAACCGGGCGGTCAGAGTCGAGCTGCGTTGTGCCCCGAATGACAGCGGCCATGGGGATGAGGTCACTCGAAGCGAGAGCCCCGTCGGTGATCGCCATGATCACATCACCGCATTCGCGCAATGCCGTGGTGACATCCTCGACGATCACTTGGGCGCGAGCCATCAGCCCGCTATCGAGTTCTCGGGCATCCGGCTCATGCGAACCGACGGCAATAACCACCGCATCCACTCGCACGTCAGCGGAGTCGAATACAGGGGCGCGGGCGGTCGTCGCGCAGATGATGAGTCCGGCCGCCGCTACGGCATCCGCAGCTTCTGCGCTTCCCGCCTCCACGATGCGAGCCTCTGCGATATCGACGGTGCGTGGTGTGCGCACCACGACAGTCACGGAGGCGACTGCGCGTTGCTCACCGAGAACAGCACGAAGTGTCGCAAGGTGCTCAATCGCTTGCGGACCAGCTCCGAAGATCACGACATCGAGCGGATCAGTTGCCCGTAGGAGCGCACTGGCCGTGGCCGCTAACGAAACAGCCGGCGTGCGGATGCTGGTGAGAGCAGCACCGTCGAGCAGCAGTTGTGGCGTGAGAGTCTCAGCGTCAAACAGGATATACAGGCCCTGGATGCGCGGCAGTCCCCGATCGGGATTGTCGGGGCTGACCGCAATGATCTTGATGCCTGCGTTTGAGCCGACTTCAGAGGGCATCAGCAAGAACTGCCCACGGGTGAGTTTTTCGAACACACGAGCGTGATCCATGAGGGGATCGAAACCCGCACGGAGCGCACCCTGAACTGCCTCAACCGCTTGGGCGGGGCTGATGGCGGCTCGCACGGCAGCGTCGTCGAAGTACTGGGGTGTCGTCGCGCTCATCGAAGCACAAACCCTGGTGTGAGGGTGTCACGCAGGTCAACCGTGAAGAAGTGCTCGCCAGTCTTGAACGCCATCCCGGTCACTTGCGGCATTACGGCGGAGTGGCCGGCAACTTCAGTGCGGTCGAGAACGATGGCGGTGAACTGCGAGCCGACGATCGAGTCGTGTACGAGGGTACCGTTCTCGGGGAGCGTGCCATTCGCGGTGAGGGTCGCGATTCGCGCACACGTTCCGGAGCCGCACGGTGAGCGATCCAGTTCCCCGTCAGCAAAGATGGTTGCGTTTCGTTGCCGCACCGAACCGTCGTCGCTGGGTTCGAGTGCTTCGAACACGATGGTTCCATAGATTCCGCTCAATCGATCGTCGGTCGGATGCACGGCATGAACTGAATCGTTGAGTGCCCACTTGATCTCCCGCCCGATCGCGATTACGGCGGCGGCATCCTCTGGGGTGACAGTGAGCCCGACGGTGGACGCATCCAACTGTGCGTAGATTGCGCCACCGAAAGTGACATCCACCTCAACGTCGCCCAGCGACGTGGAAACCGGCACTCGCCCAGCGAGAACGTAGCTGGCGACATTGATGAAATCCACCGAGGTGACCAGGTCGTCTGCCGTGTGAACGCGCGCGGTTACTCGCCCGGATGGGACATCGATCACTACATCGGTGACTCCGCTGGGGTCTGCAGCAACGAGACCGCTCTCGATCGCCCATACGCCGAGGGCGATAGTTCCGTGACCGCAGGCGGTAGAGAACCCGTCTTTGTGCCAGAACAGCACACCAAAGTGCGCGCCCGCGTCATCCGGCTCCACAATGAAGCCGCCATACATGTCCGCGTGCCCGCGCGGCTCGAAGCAGAGCACCTGCCGAATGCGTTCAATCTCGGCTGCCTGCATCGCAAAGACGCGCTTCTCCGCGACACCGCTGCCCTCGATTACGACCGGCAACGATGTCACGATACGGAACGGTTCCCCACCGGTGTGGTAGTCGACTGTTGAATACTGTTCTGTCATCCGTGGCCCGCTTTCGGTCAGTGCAATTGCAATGGTACAAGTGTATGTGGTTCACCACCATGGCGGGCGTAGTCTGACCTCCATGACGAACATCCTGGTCGTGGAAGACGACGCGGCCATGGGCGCCCTCGTCAAGCGCGGCCTCGAGGGCGACGGCTACACCGTGACACTCGTGACGAACGGGATGGATGCGCTCATTGTGGTAGCGGGTGACGACTTCTCGGCTGCCGCTATTGATGTGATGCTGCCCGAAATGTCTGGCTTCGAAATTTGCCGACACCTGCGCGAGCAAGGCAATTCGCTACCGGTGCTGCTGCTCACCGCCCGTGATGCCGTGGAAGACCGTGTACTCGGTCTCGACTCTGGAGCCGACGACTACCTCACCAAACCATTCGCATTCGCCGAGCTCGCCGCCCGGATTCGCGCGCTCGTACGGCGCGAAGCGACACCGCCGAAAGCGACACGAAAAATTGGCCAGCTCGTGCTTGACGCGGCAACCGTGCGGGCCACCGCATCCGGTTCCGCACTGCCGATGAGTTCCAAAGAGTTCGCCCTGCTCTGGATGCTCGCCTCCCGCACCGGCGAAACACTCACCCGTGCCGACATCCTGCACGAAGTCTGGGGGACCACCGCCCACATCGACGCCAACGTTGTTGACCAGTACGTGAGCTACCTGCGACGCAAGCTTGATCCGGTCGCCGCCGGCGTAACTATCAGCACGGTGCGCGGCGTCGGCTACAGCCTTTCGGAGGTGGAGTGATGTTCTCGAAGCTCTCGATCCGCGCCCGCATCACGCTGGGCAGTGTCGCCGCCGCCACAATCCTGCTTCTGCTCGCACTCGTTGTTGTGCGAGTTGCCGTGCAAAACATTCTGACCGAAGCCGATAGCTCTCTCGCCACCAGCGACCTCACGTCATTCGTCGCTGACATCACTGCGAACCCCGACGAAACCGTCGACGACCCCGGCACAGGCGTGCTGGTGTTCATCCAAGACCCCACCGACAAGGTTCAGGTGAACACCCTGCCCCGCGACGTCAACAAGGCCATCTCTCGACGTGACCCAGGCAACACCACGTTTACCCTGCGAGATGATGACGAGCGTTCCTACGTCGTAGCCGGACGCACTGTCGCGACGCCCGCAGGCGACTGGGTGTTGTGGTCGGCACGCAGCACCTCAGCAAGCGAACTTGCTTTGCGCGGTCTCGACCGCATCCTCGTTATCGCCGGAATCGCGCTGCTACTGGGCTTCAGTATCGCCTCCTGGCTTCTCGCGACCGCAGCGCTGAGGCCTGTCGCCGCGATGCGACGCCGAGCTGCAGAGTTCAGCACTGACGCCGAAGCCACCCTCCCCGTGGGCGTTGCACACGACGAACTCGCCGCCCTGGCGACCACCCTCAACGAATTTCTCGCCAGAATGCGAGCATCCACCGAACGAGAAAAACAAATGGTGTCGGATGCCGCCCACGAGTTGCGCACGCCGCTGGCGGCACTCAAAACCCAGCTTGAGCTCGCGCACGCCGACTTTGGGAATGCGGATGCCCTCGCCGCACAGGTCACCTCGGCTGAGGCATCCGTTCACCGTCTGACGTCTTTGGCAACCAACCTGCTCGAGCTGAGCCGCTTGGAGACCGAGGCCAGCACGGCTACGGCGAGCGCGGGCTCCCTCGTTGATGAGTTCACAGGGAGCATCGATCGTGCACGGCTGGTGGGGATGTCTCGTTCGGCTCGGGTCGAGTTCACCGTCACGGTGCCGGATGAAGGTGTCGAGTATGCGGTCGGCGCGCAGTCCTTCGGCCGTCTCGTCGACAACCTCCTCTCGAACGCCCTCGCTGCGATCCCGCCCGGCGGAGAAGTCATCGCAACGCTCGCTGCGCCTCGATGTCCTCGACGACGGTCCGGGAATGCCGGAGCAATTCATCCCGATCGCCTTCGATCGCTTCTCCCGTCCAGACGTCTCCCGCACAGAGTCGACCGGTGGCAGCGGGCTGGGGCTCGCCCTCGTGCACGCCATCGCGAGTGCCGCAGGGGGAACTGCGGCAGTGGAGAACACCGGTGACGGCCTGCGCGCGACAGTGCAATTGCCGAACATGTGAGTTCCCTCATGCAAATAGGCGCTTTCTCTTAGCTTCTCCTTAGCTACTGCCACCACAGTGGAGGCATGACCACCCAGGTTCGCCCTCGCCCCGTCACGGCCCAGCCGCACACAGCCGCCACCGTCGCGGATTACCGACGCGACTACGCTCGTCGCGCCCGCCGATCCGACCTTCTCGTGATGGCACTGTGGACCTCGGGCGCAGCAGCCGCAGCCCTCTTTCTTGCTTCGGGCGGCCTTGGTCAGTTCACCTCCGTGGCCGAGACGGTCACGAGCATCGGAATCGTCGCCGGGCTCATCGGCACAGACTTCATCTTGGTGATGCTGGTGCTCGCGGCACGCATCCCGCTCATAGATCGCACCATCGGACACGACCGCGCGATCGCCGTGCACCGCTCGCTCGGCAAACCAGCGCTCTACCTACTTCTCGCTCATGGGCTATTGCTCCTCACCGGCTACGGGATGAGCTCGGGCATCAACCCGATCGCTGAGATCGGGCCCATGCTTGCCCTGCCCGACATGCCCCTCGCATTCATCGGAATGGGCCTGCTGATCACGGTCGTCGTGACGTCAGTCGTCGCCGTACGCCGTCGGTTCAGCTACGAAGGCTGGCACCTCATTCACCTGCTCAGCTATGTGGCGGTTGCCTTCGCGCTCCCCCACCAGTTGAGTGTCGGCAGCGTGCTCTCCGTAGGCACTGCGCAGCGGGTTTACTGGATCGCGCTGTATGTGCTCGCGCTGGGCAGCATTGTGACGTTCCGGTTCGGCGAGCCACTGGTGTCAAGCCTCCGACACCGGATGCGCGTTGCTGCGGTCACGACGATCGCCCCAGGAGTCACCACGATTCAACTGGAAGGTCACGCTCTGCGAGCGCTGGAAGCATCCGGTGGTCAGTTCTTCATCTGGCGGTTCTGGACGCCCCGTACCTGGTGGCATTCCCACCCGATCTCGCTCTCGGCTATGCCGACGAACAGTTCGGCACGCATCACGATTCGCGACCTCGGCAAGGGCAGCGCACAGCTCAGCACCGCGCCGGTCGGCACCCGTGTGAGCATCGAGGGTCCGTATGGACTCTTCTCGGCAACCGCCCGAACGTCACCGAAGCTCACCATCATCGCGGCCGGTATCGGTGTCACACCCGTGCGAGCGCTACTAGAACACGCATCGTTCGCCCCCGGTGAGGCAACCATTCTGCTGCGAGCGAGTACCCCTGAGGAGACGTACCACTGGGATGAGATCCAGGCGATCGCGACCGCGAAGGGTGCCACCTGTTACACAATGATTGGCCACCGCCCACGAGGAGTCGACAGTTGGATGCCCGAAGCGGAGGTCGCTCGCGGAGTCACCCTCACCTCAGCATTCCCCGACATCACTGACTCCGATGTTTACCTGTGCGGACCCACCGCCTGGCTTGACCTCATCGAAGCAGATGTTCGGGCCACGGGCATCCGCGCCCACAAAATTCACGCAGAAAGGTTCGACTGGTGAGAACGAGAGCAATTCTAGGAAGCATTTTGGCTTCGGCCAGCGTGCTCATTATTGGGTACCAAGCGGGAACCGCCGTCGCGATGGCCAACGGCTCGTCTCTGACGTTGCCGATCGGTGGTGCGACCACGGGTTCCGGCACAGCGACGACGCCAGGCCCGGCCGATGGCAGCTATACGGGCTCGAGCATCAACACTCGCTACGGCGCCGTTCAAGTGCAGGTCACCATCGCCAGCGGGAGCATCACCGAAGTCACCGCACTACGGCTCACCGATGATGATGGTCGTTCGGTGCAAATCAGCAACCGCGCTGCGCCAGTGTTGCGCAGTGAAGTGATCTCATCCCAGTCGGCGCGGGTGTCGAATGTGAGCGGTGCGACGTATACAACGCAGGCCTACCTGGCGTCGGTGCAGTCTGCTCTCGATCAGGCCGGTGCGTGATGCGTCACACTCTGGAAACGATGGGAACGGTGGCATCGATCGAGCTGCCAGACGGTTGGTCGCACGAGCTCGGTGCGCTTGGCGCGATTTTTGAGGAGGTCGAGCAACACTTCAGTCTGTATCGGGCAGACTCCGAGCTGAGCGACATCGCGAGCGGGCGGGCGGCACTGTCGGAAGCGAGCCCCGAGTTGCTCGCCAGTTATTCGCGAGCGCTTGACTGGCGCAACGCCACCGGTGGTGCGTTCAGTCCGCATCGCCCTGACGGCATCATCGACCTGAACGGCATCGTCAAGGCGGAAGCCATCGAACATGTCGGCGCGCATTTGCAGGCTGTCGGATGCCCGAGCTGGAGTGTGAACGTTGGTGGCGACATCCTCCTCTCCCCCACCGGCGGAGCCCAGCCCACCGGCATCACCGACCCCGCGGATAGCTCTGCTCTCCTCTGCACGATCACGCTCGGCGGTTCGATCACGCTCGGTGGTTCGCGGCTCGCTCTCGCGACCTCGGGTAGCGCTCAGCGTGGCGACCACATTTGGCGCGGAGGCAGCACCGACCCGACGCAGTTCGTGCAGGTGAGTGTTGCCGCCGCTGACATCGTCACGGCTGACGTACTCGCAACCGCAATTGTGGCGGGTGGCCAGAACGCTCTCGACGATGTGACCGACCGCTGGGATGTGGACGTCATTGCCGTCGACCGCTCGGGAGCGTTGCGGGCGAGTCCCGGTTTGCTGCGTTCTCTCGTGGCGCCGTAGCGAGGAGCTAGTCTCCGCTACTAGCGAGGCTCGACGCCGCCCATCGAGTTGCCGCCCTTGCGATGGTCAAGCCGCCCGAAAGTAGTGTCGAGTACTTGTTGCATCTTTCGAAGCGCGCCGTTTACGGCGCTGTCGACACTCGACGCGTTATCGCTTGCGAATTCAGGATTCTTGCCCTCGGGGCGTGCCTCAAGCTGACACTGGATGTCGTCGCCAGTGCTGCGACCGGCACTCCCGTCACTCAAGTGCACCTCAACCCGAGTCAGGTGCGAGCTGAAGTGTGAGAGCTTACTTTCGATCTCAGACACAATTTCAGCGGTCGAGTCCTCGCTGAGAGTGATGTTCTTATCGGTATTGACGATGACTTGCATGGTCGCCTCCTGGCAGTTGTCGTGCATCCACAAATCACACTACGCCGCGAACCTGTGTGCGGCACGGACCCCGGGTTCTAGTTCGAGGTGCAACACGGTGTGGTTTCCTTCGATGATAGTTCTTGGAAGATTTCAGCGGGGGTTGCCCAGCCGAGGATTTTGCGGGGGCGGTTGTTGATCTCGGTGATGAACTCGT